>JBQTHZ010000120.1:0-28218 GCA_052388515.1 Chloroflexota bacterium
ATCCCATGGCGGTTGAGCTGCTGCTCCGGCATGGCCGACAGGTAGAAGGCGGCCATGATGCGCGCGGTCTCCTTGGCGGCCGCGGAGTCCTCCATGACAGCCATGACCAGCCAGGCGCCGAGGTCGAGCTCGTCGACATTGCGGCCGGCCTTCTCGGCGCCCTTCCGGGCGTGGTCGACCATGTACTGGTACGTCTCCGCCGACGTGCCGATCGCCTGGTGCACGCCCTCGAACAGCTCGCCGCCGACCTCGAACGATCGTGGCCCGCCCATGGCGCCCAGCTTGATGGGCAGCCGCTCCTGCACGGGCCGGGCGAGCGTCCAGAGGCCCGTGTGATTGAAGAACTCGCCTTCGTGGGTGACCGCGCCGGTGTCGAGCAGGGTACGCATCACCTCGCGCCCCTCGATCACGCGGGAGAGCGGCTTCATGCCGGTGGTGTCGATCCCGTGCTGCGGCAGCATGGAGATGTTGCCGAAGCTCATGACGATCTCGGCGCGCCCATTCGTCAGCTGGTCGAGGGTCGCGGCCATCTGCGCGACGTGGGCGGGATCGCGCAGGATGACATGGGTGACGTTCGGACCCATCCGGATCCGGGTCGTCTTGTCGGCCGCGGCGGCGAACAGCAGCCACATGTCCTTCCACCACGTCTCGTCGACCGAGTACGCCGCATAGAAGCCGCACTCGTCCGCGGTCTGGATGATCTTGATCGACTCTTCGAGCGGGTACGCGGGGACGTGGCAGTAGCTGAACTTCACCATCGTGCGCCTCCTGTGGGTACTCGGGATTCCCCTCGATGGACCGTCCGTGGGTTCGCTTCCCCAGATCATGCCATCGCGGTCAACGGTCGCATCGGTCTAGAATCAAGGCTCCCCCCTCGACCCCGACGGAGTACCCATGATCGATCTTTCGCTGACCGATGCGCAGCGCGAGGTGCAGCGCACGGCGCGCGCCTTTGCCGAGCGCGAGATCCTGCCGCGCATTTCCGAGCTGGACTCGGAGGCCGAATATGACCGCTCCATCTACGAGAAGATGGGTGCCGCCGGCCTGTTGGGCCTGCCGATCCCCGAGCGGTATGGGGGCGCCGGCATGGACTACATCGCCTTCGCGCTCCTGTGCGAGGAGATGGAGCGCGCCGATACCGCCTTCCGCGTCATCCTCTCCGTCCACACCGGGCTCAACTCGCTGACCCTGCTGCAGTGGGGCACCGAGGAGCAGAAGCAGCAGTACCTGGTGCCCCAGGCGCGTGGCGAGAAGCTGGCGACGTTCGGGCTCACCGAGCCGGGGGTCGGCTCGGATGCCGGGCAGCTGACCACGACGGCGCGTCGCGACGGTGATCGCTACATCCTCAACGGCTCCAAGATCTGGATCAGCCTGGGCGACACCGCCGATCACTTCCTCGTGTTTGCGACCGTGGATCGCTCGAAAGGGCACAAGGGAATCACGGCGTTCATCGTCGAGCGCTCGTTTCCCGGCTTCAGCTCGGAGTCGCTCCACGGCAAGCTGGGCGTTCGGGCCGGCAACACCGGCATCGTGACCTTCAGCAGTTGCGAGGTGCCGGCGGTCAACCGCGTCGGCGAGGAGGGCGAGGGCTTCACGATCGCCATGAGCGCCATCGACCAGGGTCGCTACACGGTGGCGGCGGGATCGGTCGGGCTGGCGCAGGCGTGCCTGGACGCATCGGTCAAGTACGCGCACGAGCGGCAGGCGTTCGGCTCGGAGATCGGCCGGCATCAGCTGGTGAAGCAGATGATCTCGAAGATGTACGCCGGCATCGAGGCCGGACGGCTGCTCGTCTGGAAGGCGGGCTGGAAGAAGAATCGCGGCGAGCGCAACACGAGGGAGACCGGCCTGGCCAAGTGGTTCTGCACCGATCACGCCGTCGCGTCGGCGCTGGACGCCATCCAGGTCCACGGCGCGTACGGCTACTCCAACGAGTACCCGGTCGAGCGCTACCTGCGCAACTCGAAGGGCTCCGTCATCTACGAGGGCACCTCGCAGATCCACACCCTCATGCAGGCCGACTACCTCCTCGGCTACCGCCGCGACAAGCCACTGCGCGTGCCGCAGCCTCGGTTCGAGGGGGAGATGTAGCCCCGGTCACCGGCCGCTGAGTTGCCATCTTGCGTTGTGAGCGCCGGTATCGGCTCCTTGGGCGCCGCATGAGGCATGTGAGTCGCCATTGTGCGCCGTGAGCGTCGGTATCGGCTCCGTGGGCGCCGCATGTTGCCATCTTGCGCCGTGAGCGCCCGTATCGGCTCCGTGGGCGCCGCATGTTGCCATCTGGCGTTGCGGACGTCGTTAGGAGGGCATGGAGCTCGATTTCGGGGTCGGAGGTGGCTTCACTGAGCGTAACTTCGAGGACTGCAGGCGGACGCGGCGGCGTCCGGCCCGCCTAACGTCGCTGCCAGCGTTAGCCGGCAACTGCGAGAGCATCAGGAGCCCTGTTGGCGAGCCGATGGGCTCCCGCAGCCACGCCAGGGCAGCCTTCCCACGCAGCGTGTATCGGTTCAGCAACGGTTCGAGCCGCGCCACGCGTCGGCGCGCAGTCGTCCCGTCCGAGATGATCAGGGCCGGCGCGATGATCAGCGGATCCCAACCCATCTCTCGGGCCACGTGCCCGGCAACGCGAGCCTTCACGTCGAGGCCGCCCACGAGTGCCTGTCCGTCCACGATCGCCGTCTTGATCTCGATCACGAGCAGCGTGCGTGGCATGGGTTGATACGCGAGGAGGTCGATGCGACCTCGATCGCCGTAGCGATTGAAGCTCACCTCGCTCCGAACGACCCAGCCCCACCGCTCGAGCCGCCGGGTGACGAGACCGGCGAGGGCAGAGTGATCCTCGTCGAGAAGACGGTCGATCTCCTGGCGCCGCCAGCCGACATCCCAGTCCAGGGGCAGATCGACGGCCCCGGCGATGGAGCGCGCGATCGGGATGCTGAGGCGGGCGACGAATCCGCGTTCGAACAGTGAGCAAGCCGTCGCGCCCACCCCGGCCGCAGCAGCGAGGTCCACGAGGCGCCACCCGCGCCGATGACGTCTGGCGCGCACAGCCATGCCGAGACGGCGGTCATTCATCGGCCGATGATGAGGCCACCCCGCTTACGGATCGCTTAGTGATCGCTTACCGGCCGCTTGCCGCCTGCCTGCCGACCGTTCATGCACCGCTCATGCGAGACGGCCCGCCGCCCGTATACTCGGATTCGTGAGCCGAACCATCGAGCTGATTGCCGGGCTGCTGCTCGTCCTGGTCGGCCTGGTCGTCCTGGCCAGCGAGCCGCTCCTCGGCTTCGTCCGTGGCCTCGGGATCGGGGAGGAGGTGCTGCGCTGGTGGCCGATCTTCTTCATCGGCGCCTCGCTCTTCTTCCTGGTCCCGGGCTTCCTTGGTGGACCGAGCCGACGGTTGCGGGCAGGGATGGTCATCCCGGGCACGCTCCTGGCCGGCGTGGGTGGCGCGCTCCTGTACACGAGCCTGACCGACCGATGGAGCGCGTGGGCGTACCTGTGGAGCGTCTTTCCGTTCAGCTTCGGCCTGGGAATGTACGCGGCGGGATGGATCGCCGATGCGCCCGCCTTCAAGTGGATCGGCTCCGGGATCGCCGCCGGGGGCGTGGTCGCCTACCTCGTCTTTGCGACGGCCTTTGGTGGCGAGGCGTTCCGGCTGATCGCCGCCATCGGCATCCTGGCGCTCGGACTGGCACTCACCGTGGGCGGTCTCGCGGATCGCCTCAGCCGGAAGTCGCCCGTCTGACGTAGCGGTCGAACCAGGCGAGGATGCGCTCCATGCGGTCGATGCGGCGGTCGGGGCGCCCGGAGCTCTTCATGTCATGGTGCTCATCGGGGTAGAGGATCAGCTCCACCTCGCGGTCCAGCACCTTGAGCGCGGTGAAGAGCTGCTCGTTGTCGGCGGCCGGGCAGATCCGATCCTCTTCCGATTGGAGCTGGAGGAGCGGCGTCGTGATCCGGGCGGCATTGCGGAGCGGCGAGGACCGCCAGAGGGCGCGCATGCCGGCATCGGTGAGCGGGTCGCCCAGGCCCGCACGACGGTTGTAGTGGACGCCGAAGTAGGAGTTCGCCCAGGTGCTGACCTGGTTGGTCACCCCGTTCTCCGACGATGCCGCAGCAAAGCGATCCGTCACGCCGATGAGCCACTGCGTCAGGAAGCCGCCGTAGGAGAGACCCATCAGCCCCAGGCGCTGCCCGTCGGCCAGTCCGCGCTCGACGGCGGCATCGACCGATGCCAGCGCGTCCTCGGCGTCGACCGTGCCCCAGCGTGCCGACAGCGCGCGGACCCATGGCCCGCCGAAGGTGGTCGAGCCGCGGATGTTCGGCATCAGCACGCGATAGCCGCTCGCGCAGAGTGCCATCGCGTCGAGGGTGCCACCGGGACCCCACGCCCCGGTGGGCCCGCCGTGCACGTGGAGGATCGTCGGCAGCTTCCGCCGACCGGCGCCGGTAGGCGAGGCAAGCCATGCGTGGATCGGTCCCGCAGGCCCATCCAGCTCGAGCTCCGACAGCTCGACGCGCGGGAAGCGGCGCTGCCACGATGATCCTTCGCGCGTGATGGCACGCATGGCCCCGTTCTCCACGGCGTAGACCTCGGCCGCTCGCCCGTCGATGGCGGCGCCCACTGCCACGCGTCCCCCGGCCGCCTCGATCCCCGAGCTCGCGATGCGTTCGGTGCTGTCGACCATTGGAGCTGCCACGCCCTCGAGGTCGACGCGGTAGGGAATGTTGCGCCCGCGGTCGCCGATGATGACGCCCACCGAGTCGTCCGAGAGCCAGACCGGGCCAGGCGCCTCTTCGCTCATCAGCAGGTCGCACCACGCCCACTCGCCGGCCGGCCTGTCGAGCGAGCCGGTCAGCGACCGCGGTAGACCCGACGGCAGCTCCATGACCCACACGGCGGGCGGCACGTCGTCGGGCGGGTCGTTCACGTCGGTGCCGATGAAGGCGAGGTGACGGCCGTCTGGCGAGAAGGCGGGCCGGTCGGCGTCGCCACCCAGTGAAACGAGCTCGCGGATGCGGGGCCGAGCCGCATCGGTCCCGACTGTCCAGAGCTGGAGTCGGGGGTGGATCGTCGCGTCCGGACCGCGATCGGCGCTGAACGCGATCCGGCGACCGTCCGGCGACCATGCCGGATGCAGGACGTCGAAGTCGCCGGTCGTCAGCTGGCGTGGCCTCGCACCTTCGCGAGCCGCCATCAGCCACAGATGCGTCCGTCGGACGACATGCCCGGACTCGTCGTCGCGAAAGTCGAGGCGCGTGAGGCGGCGGGCCACCGGCGTTCGACCCTTGGGGCCGTCGGGACCGATGACGAACCGCAGGTCGCCGGCCTGCGCCACGAGCGCCAGGCGCGCGCCGTCAGGGCTCCAGTGCACGCTCGACACGCCGTGCTTCAGGGTCGTCAGCTGCCACGGCTCGCCGCCATCGAGCGGGAGGATCCACGCCTGGGCGACGGCGTCGTCGCGACCGACCGGCGAGCGCACGAAGGCGATGCGGCTGCCATCCGGCGAGACGGCCGGGGATCCGTCGCGGACTCGGCCTCGGGTCAGCTGTCGCGCTCGGCCGCCGCGAAACGGGCGGAGCCACAGATGCGACTCGTAGGCGCCGCGGACGACACGGCGCAGCGTGAACACGGCGGAGCCGCCGTCGGGCGACAGGCGAAACGATTCGAGGGCGATCTGGGCGCGGACGAGGGCGCGAGGGCTGGCTTCGGTCATGGGCCTGGAGTATGCCGAGCCGATCGCGAGATCGTTGTGCGGAATCCGCAACGTGGCGCGAAACGTTGACCGGAATCGGTGGGGTGTGCCATCCTCGGACGATCGAAGCGGCCGTCCCGCCCCGGGCACCCACGCGCCGCTGAACGGCAGGGAGGTACCTGGGACGGTGCGACGCCTTCACGTATTCATCGCCACACTGGCCACCATCGCGCTGCTGCTCGCCGCGTGCACGGGCGTGCAGCAGACGGCGAGCGACGAGCCTCCATCGAGCGGCGCGCCATCCAGCGGCGACCCATCTGCCCCTCCCACGGACGGCGGGACGGCCACCGGAGGGACCGTGCGCATCGGCACGGGCGGCTACCCGGACAGCCTGAACCCGGGCAACGGGGTGCTCGCCGAGGCGTACACGTTCTACGAGCTCGTCTACGACACGCCGATCTCGGTCACCTCGGCCGGCGAGTACGTGCCCGAGCTGGCCAGCGAGTGGTCAGCGTCCGATGACGGACTGACATGGACCATGACCATCGTCGAGGACGCCACGTTCCACGACGGTGAGCCCCTCACGGCCGAGGATGTCGGCTATAGCATCGAGCTGTACCGCGACACCGAGGACTTCCCATTCCTGCCGTCCTACGCGGCTCCCTTCGAGACGGTGGAGGTGACCGACGAGACGACCCTCATCCTCACGACTGCCGAGCCGCTGAGCTCCTTCGAGTCGTATCTGGCCTTCATCTACGTCGTGCCGATGCACATCTGGGAGGCCGAGGCCGACCCGGTCGCGTTCGAGAACGCGGAGATGGTCGGTTCGGGGCCATTCAAGCTGGCCGATGCCTCCCAGGGCGAGTTCGTCGAGCTCGAGGCCAACACCGAGTACTGGGGCACGCCCCCCAACATCGACGGCGCGATCTTCCAGACCATCGACAACCCCGACGCGCGCGTGACGGCCCTGACGACCGGGGACGTCGACGCGATCTCCGAGTTCCCGGCCACGGCCGTCAGCTCGCTTCAGAACGCGGAGAATGTCGAGGTCCACATCGCCGAGATCGCCGCCGGCGGCAGCCTGCGCGACGTCTTCTTCAACATCACCGATGAGGAGAACTGCCCGCAGGACGACCCGGAGACCGCTGACGCCGATGAGGCGGGCGTCTGCTCAGGCCACCCGGCCCTGAAGGACCTCGCCGTGCGCCAGGCACTCGCGCACGCGATCGACAAGCAGCAGATCATCGACGTCGCGACGCTTGGCACTGGATCGCCGGGACTCTCGCTTGTTCCGCCCGGCCTCGGTGAGTACTACGCGTCCGAGGTCGAGGATTACGCCTACGACGTCGACGCGGCGAACGCGCTGCTGGACGACGCGGGGTACGAGGACAGTGACGGCGACGGCGTCCGGGAATGCCTCGCCGACCAGGATTGCGACACGCTCACCTTCCGGTTCAACTACGCGGACGACATCGATACCGCGCCCAGGGAGTCGGAGCTGATCCAGGGCATGTGGGCCGAGATCGGCGTGGCGATCGAGATCCAGGGCCTGGATCCCGACACGCTCACCAGCGTCTGCTGCCCGAGCTTCGACTACGACGTCATGCTCTGGGGCTGGGGCTCCGATCCCGACCCGGCCTTTCTGCTCGGCGTCGGGCTGTGCAGCGAGATCGATTCCGGCTTCAGCGAGACCGGCTACTGCAATCCCGACTTCGACGCGCTCTACGATTCGCAGGCGGTCGAGCTCGACCAGGCAGCGCGCGTCGAGCAGATCATCGAGATGCAGCAGATCCTGGTCGACGACGTGCCGTACATCATTCCCTACTACCAGCAGGAGATCCAGGCCTGGCGGACCGATACGTTCACCGGGTGGCTGGCCGACGATCCGACGCTGGGCCTCCAGGATCCCACCTGGCTCACCGTCCTCCGACCGGTCGAGTAGACCGATGCGGGCCGAGCGTCCCCGTGACGCTCGGCCCCGCATGCCCATGATCGGTCCCGGCGGCCGGCTGCCGTCCGTACGCGCGCGGGATTCGGCCACCATTCAGGTACGCGGCCGGCACGTGCGTCGACCCCGGGCGGCGCGCATGCTCGTGGAATGTCGAACGATCGGCCATTCCCGACGCGACCACGCATCCAAGCCCGGTCTGGTCCGCATCGAGGGCGCCCGAGCAGGATCCCGGACCTCGTCGTGTCCCACCGAGTCCAGAGCGCCGGGACCTGATCCGCGGCGTCATTCCCGCACTCTATCGAGGACCGATGCGCCCGAGCCGCGCCGGCGGGCGGAGCACAGGCTTGCTGACCCGTCACGGAGGGCGAGAATCGCGCCTGTCGGGGGCCCTGGGCGTTGTCGTCGCGATGGATCACGAAGCGAGCCGACCACGGACTCGCTGGCGTCGCGGCCCGGGGCGAGCCGATGAGCGGGCGGGGTGGATACCTGCTGCGCAAGATCGGCTGGGCGCTGGTCACGGTTGCGGTCGTCATCACCTTCAACTTCCTGCTGTTCCGCGTGCTCCCGGGCGATCCGGCGAAGTCAGGGCTCCGGGATCCGCGACTCAACCCGGCGGCGGTGGAGGCGTTGCGCGAGCGGTTCGGAATCGACAAGCCGGTCTTCCTGAACCTGGACGGCGGCAATCCGTTCGACACCCAGTTCAGCGCCTACGTCGGTGCGTTGAGCCGCGGTGACCTGGGAACGAGCTACGCGTTCCGCGATCAGCCGGTGAGCGACCTCATCGGCCAGGCGCTCGTCAACACGCTCTGGCTGGTCCTGCCTTCGCAAGTGCTGGCGATCGTGCTGGGGTCGGCCCTGGGGCTCTTCGCCGCCTGGCGGCGCGGACGACCGCTCGACCTCGCGGCACTCACCTTCAGCCTCTTCATGTGGTCGCTGCCGACATTCTTCCTCGGCATCATCCTGCTCGTGGCGGGAGCCAACTGGTTCGGGCTGCCCAGCGCCGGGCGGATCACCATCGGCGCCGACTTCGCGAGCTTCGCGGACCTGGCATGGGACGTCGGGCGGCACCTCCTGCTGCCGACCCTGACGCTCACCCTGGTGCTGCTCGGCGAGTACATGCTGATCATGCGCAGCAGCGTTCTGGACGTCTTCGGCGAGGACTACATCCTGACCGCCCGCGCCAAGGGCCTCTCAACCTATCGGATCATTCGCCATCACGCGTTGCGCAACGCGATGCTGCCGATGGTGACCCTCATCGCCCTCAACCTGGGGTTCACCGTCTCGGGCGCGATCCAGGTCGAGGCCGTCTACTCCTGGCCGGGTATCGGTGCACTCACCGTCGACGCGGTCGCCGATCGAGACTACCCGGTGCTCCAGGGCGCGTTCCTGCTCATCGCCCTGGGGGTGGTCGTCGCCAACCTGGTCGCGGAAGTGATCTACGGCTGGCTCGATCCCCGCGTGAGCGAGGGATGAGCCGATGACGGCACTGCTTGAGGTCAACGCGCCAACCACCACCGTCGAGCCGAGGCGGGCATGGCGCTCGTTCCTGCGGCATCGGATGGGGCTGGTCGGCGCGGTCATGCTGGCGATCGCGATCCTGCTGGCGGTCCTGGCGCCAGTGGTCGCGCCGTACGATCCATACGCGAACGTGCGGGTCAATATCCTGGACATCTACCAGGCGCCGTCGCCGGCCCACCCGCTGGGCACCGATGACGGTGGCAAGGACGTGCTCTCGTCGCTCATCTACGGGGCGCGGGTGTCGCTCATCGTCGGATTCGCGGCGGCTGCCATCGCGCTCGTCATCGGCGGCCTGGTCGGCATCGTGGCGGGCTACCGTGGCGGATGGATCGGCTCGCTGCTGATGCGGATCACCGACTTCTTCCTCGTCATCCCGGACCTGGCGCTGCAGATCGTGCTGGTGGCGATCATCGGTCCCTCGCTGGGCACCATCATCCTGGTCATCGGCGCGCTGGGCTGGACGACGACCGCGCGGCTCGTCCGCTCGCAGACGCTGACGGTGCGCGAGCGCAAGTTCGTCATGCGCGCGCAAGCGATCGGCGCCGGCGACGCACACATCCTGCGCCGCCACATCATGCCGGCGGTGCTGCCGCTGATGCTGGCCAACATGGTCCTCGTCATCAGTCTCGCGATCCTCTCCGAGTCGACGCTGGCATTCCTGGGACTCGGTGACCCGACGGTGATCAGCTGGGGCCAGATGCTGAACTTCGCCTTCGACCGCGGGGCGGTGTCGGCGGGCGCGTGGTGGGCGCTGATCCCACCCGGGCTGGCGATCGTGTGGGTGGTGCTGGGCACCACCCTCTTGGGCACCGCGCTCGAGGATGCGCTGAATCCGCGGCTCAAACGCCACCACCTCGAGGCGCCCGGGGCCGACGTGGCGCGCGACCGTGTGGTCCCCGCGCCGGATGAGCCGCCCGTGAGTGACGCGACCACGCCGATCCTTCGCGTGCGGGACCTTTCGATCGAGTTCGACGCGCCCGGCGGTCCGCTGCGCGCGGTGGACGGCGTCAGCTTCGACCTGCACCGCGGGGAGACGCTGGGCCTGGTGGGGGAGTCGGGCTGCGGCAAGACGACCACCGCGCTCGGCGTCCTGCGACTCCTGCCACCGGGCGGGCGCGTGGTGACCGGCTCGGTCTGGTTCGACGGAGAGGACCTGCTCTCGCTGGACGGTCGGGCGCTGCGTTCCTTCCGCTGGACCCGCCTGTCGCTCGTCTTCCAGGGCGCGATGAACGCGCTCAACCCGGTGCGCACCGTCGGCGACCAGATCAGCGAGGCGGTGCGGCTGCACGCGCCGGGGACGTCGAAGGAGGCGGGCACGCGCCGCGCAGCGGAGCTGCTCGAGCGGGTCGGGATCGGGCGCCGGCGCGCGAACGAGTACCCGCACACCTACTCCGGTGGCATGCGGCAGCGCGCCATGATCGCGCTGGCCCTGGCCTGCGACCCAGACGTCATCATCGCCGATGAGCCGACCACCGCCCTCGACGTCATGATCCAGGCCCAGATCCTGGAGCTCCTGGGCGGGATCGCCCGTGACTTCGGGATGGGCATCATCCTCGTCACCCACGATCTCGGCGTGGTGGCCCAGGTCTGTGATCGGATCGTGGTCATGTACGGCGGCGGCGTGGCCGAGGAGAACGACGCCGCCACCCTGTTCCGCTCGCCGCAGCATCCGTACACGCAGCAGCTGCTGCAATCCTTCCCCGACGTGGCGCACCCTGACCGCGCCCTGCGCGGCATCCCGGGCTCGCCACCACGCCTGGACGCCATGCCCGCCGGCTGCCGGTTCGCCCCCCGCTGCCCGCACGCCTTCGACCGCTGCCCGACCGAACGACCGCCCGACTACGCGACCGGTGGCGGGCGCGCCGCCTGCTTCCTGCTCGACCCATCGGAGCCTCGGCCATGACCGATGCGCTCCTCCGCGTCGAGGGACTCGTCAAGGAGTTCTCGGGCCAGGGCTCGTTCGGGGACTGGGTCCGGCGCCGACCGGCACCGCCGGTGCGGGCGGTTGACGGGATCAGCTTCGAGCTGCGAGCCGGCGAGGTCATCGCGCTGGTGGGGGAGTCCGGCTGCGGGAAGACCACCACCGGCAACCTGCTCATGGGACTCTTGTCGCCGAGCAGCGGGCGCGTCGTGCTCGACGGCGAAGAGGTCGGCGCGCTCTCCGGCCGCGGCCTCCAGCGGCTCCGTCGCCGGGTGCAGATGGTCTTCCAGGACCCGTACGAGTCGCTCAACCCGCGCATGACGGTGGCCGACATCGTCGCCGAGCCCCTGCGCGTGCACCGCGTGGCTCCGACGCGCGCCGAGCTTCGGGCGCGGGTCGCCGGCGCCCTGACCCAGGCCGGCCTCACGCCGATCGATGCCTACCTGCACCGGTACCCGTTCGAGCTCTCCGGCGGCCAGCGACAGCGCGTGGTGATCGCAGCGGCACTGGCGCTGGAGCCTTCACTCCTCGTCGCCGATGAGCCGGTCTCGATGCTCGACGTCAGCATTCGTGCCGAGATCCTCAACCTGCTCTCCGCCCTGGCGCGCGAGCAGGGAATCGCGGTGGTCATGATCACGCACGACCTTTCGACGGTCGCCGCCTACGCCGATCGGATCGCGGTCATGTATCTCGGCCGAATCGTGGAGCATGGACCGACGCGCGAGGTGCTCGCCAGCCCGCGCCATCCCTATGCCCAGGCGCTGCTGTCCGTGGTACCGGTGCCGGACCCCTCCATCCGTCGGACGCCGGTCATCCTTCGCGGCGAGACGCCGGATCCGTCACGGATTCCATCCGGCTGCCGCTTCCATCCGCGCTGCCCGCTCGCCTTCGACCGCTGCCCGACCGTGGATCCGCCGCTCTTCGACGTCGGCGCCGATCACCAGGCGGCGTGCCTGCTGGTCGAGGGCGATGGTGCCGCGCCGAGCCCGCCACCTACCGATGCCAGCGGTGCCAAGCCGGCATCGGCGCGCTGACTCCTCCCCGGGCGATCAGGTCGCCAGGAGCGAGCCCACGACGGCGAGCCCAACGGTGACGCCCGACAGCACGGCTGGAAGGAAGCGGACGATGCGTGATCGCAACCTCGCAACAATGGCCGCGACGGCGGCGGCGACTGCCGCACCGGAGACTCCACCGACCGATGCGACGAACGCGTGCGCCAGCGTCGGCGAGGCCGTGCCGAGCTGGCGTTCGCCGGCCGTGACGACGCCCAGCACGATGACCACGAGCGCGCCGAACAATCCCGCGCCCAACGTGGCGGCCCCTGCCCGGGCGGCCCCGATCTGGGTTGCCCCGGTGGCGGCCGCGCCGGCGGTCAGCGCCAGGGCGACGAGGGAGGTCGCCGGCAGCGCGCCGCCGGCATCCGTGGGTGGGCCACCGACGAACCAGGCCAGCGCGATGATCGGCCCTGCGAGCATGCCGAGCGCCGCGACCCACGTCAGTGGGCGGGTCCAGTCCTCGGGATCCTCGGGCGGGACGACCTCGCCGAGGCGAACGCTGATCGGGACCGGGTCGTCGTCGGGCGATGATCTCCTCATGCCGCCGTCGGGCTGCGCACCGCCGCGGGCACCGTTGCCAGGCGCAGGCCGAGGATACGCGCCCCGAGCTCGCGGACCATCCAGCCGGCCTGGGCCGCAACTTCGGGATCGATCGCGTCGAGCGCCAGCCTTGCCAGGGCCTCCAGCTCGGGCATGGCGGAGGGCGTATCGAGGTCATCGTTCATGGCCGCCAGGAACCGCGCACGGTGCTCGGCCACGGTCGGCGAGAGCGTGGAGGCCTCGGCCAGGGCCGGATCCGCGGGAGCGAGCTCTTCGGCGCGCACGCATGCTCGGCGCAGGAGAGCGGCCGACTCGGCCGCGACGGCGAGATCGGCTTCAGAGAAGTGGACCTCCGAGCGATAGTGGCGCGAGACGAGGTAGTGCCGGATCGCGTCGCCGGGGTAGCTGCGCAGCAGGTCGCGCACGAGCACCAGGTTGCCCAGCGACTTGCTCATCTTCTCGTCGTCGAAATGGAGCATGCCGGCGTGCGTCCACCAGCCGACGAATGGCCGGTCTCCGGTGGCGCCCTCGGATTGGGCCAGCTCCGCCTCGTGGTGCGGATAGAGGAGGTCGCCGCCGCCGCCATGGATCTCGAACCGCGTGCCGAGGTAGGCCATCGACATCGCCGAGCACTCGATGTGCCATCCGGGTCGCCCCGGTCCCCAGGGTGATTCCCATGCCGGCTCGTCCGGCAGCGAGCGCTGCCACAGCACGAAATCGAGCGGATCGGCCTTGCCGGGCATGTCCGGGATGTTGCCGCGCTCGTTGGCGATCGGCAGCATCTCCTCGCGCGAGAGCCGGCTGAGCTGCCCGTACGACGGATCGGCCGAGACGTCGAAGAAGACGTTGCCCTCGGCGGCATAGGCGAGCCCGGTGGCCATGAGCTTCTCGATCAGCGCAAGCATCTGCGGGATGTGCTGCGTGGCCCGCGGGAAGTGGTCCGGCGGCAGCCAGTTGAGGGCTGCCATCTCGGTCAGGAAGGTGGTCACCCATCGGTTCCCCAGCGCCAGGTAGTCCTCATCCGTCTCGCGTGCCTTGCGGAGCATGTCGTCGTCGACATCGGTCAGGTTCTGGACGTAGACGACGTCATGGCCCAGGTACTCCAGGTACCGATGCAGGACGTCGAAGCTGACATACGTGAACGCATGCCCAAGGTGGCCGGTGTCGTAGGGCGTCACGCCACACACGTACAGGCCGATGCTGCCGCGGTCGGGGAGGGCCTTGAACAGGTGCACGCCATTCCTGCGGGCGTCGTACAGGCGAAGGGTCACGCTGCGAATTCTAAAGCGGTCCCCCTCGATTCGCGCGGAGGGCTGGACGGGGCCGATAAAATCGGCCCACCAATGGGGGAGTCCGCTGCCGGCCGTTCACCGTATCGGAGTCCGAGCATGGAAGTCCTGCGCTGGTTGCTCTTCTTCGCGATCGCGATGTTCCTGATCGTGGCGGGGATCTTCTTCGTCATGGGACGCCCGGTGCCGCTGCCCCGGTTCTAGGGGCGCGCGCGGATCACCATAGGGCCGGCTTCGTGCTCATCAGAAAGCCGATGACGCCGACGAGGCCCGCCATCCCGTACGCAACGTACCGCTGCTGCGTCGCGCGCCGTCGCCAGGTGTCGTCGTCGGTGTCCATCCTGGAGAGGCCGATGAGCCTGCGCAGGTTCGGACGGCCGATGACGGTCGCCACGATCAGGTTGATGGCGTACAGGGCGAGCGCGACCATCAGCCATGGCTGGGTGATCAGCTCGGGTCCCAGGATGAGGAGCATCGCCGTCCCGGTCAGCGCCAGCCCGGCGGCGATGATCAGCGTGCCGCTCCTCTGCGTCGCCATGAGCGCCCGCGTCGCGGGCCCCGGTTCGCGCTCGCCGCGGCGCAGGACGAACGGCAGCAGCACGCTCGGGAGCAGCAGCGCCACGGCCAGCGTGACGTGGACGATGAGAAGGATCGGGAACCAGTTCATCTGGGCCCGATGCTAGCGCACGACCGACGCCTGCTCGAGTCGCGGCGGCCAATCGGCCTCAGCGCCCCTTCGTGAAGCCTCGGTGAACGCCGAGCCGGCGGAGGAGCGTGGGGATGTTGATTGCCCAGCCCACGCCGAGAGGCCGATCGGTGAAGATCTTGGGCGAGCGCGGGTTCCAGTACGCGGAGCGCAGCTGCTCGAGCGATGGCAGCCTGAAGTCGTACGGCACGAAGCCGAGCACGCGTCCGTTCCAGGTCCGCTCCGCCGCAGGCTTGCGCAGCTCGGTGTAGAGCGCGCCGGCCACGGCGCCGAAGACTGCCATGCGCAGCAGCCAGGCGAGGTCGCCGAGCTCGCCGCGTGCCGTATCGGCCTTGCGGGAGAGGTCGTCGCGAACGTTGTCGATCATGGGTCCTCCTTGGCCGATGCTCATCGCAAGCGCTATGCCGGATCCTGCCCGGTACTCTAGCGCCAGCACCGATGACGACGCCCGACGCACTTCCCTTCCTCGACGCCGACCGCATTCGCGAGGCTGTGCCGATGCCCGATCTGCTCGACGCGGTCGAGGCTGCCTACCGCGACGTGGCTGCCGGACGCGATCGCTCGCCGCTGCGCTCGCACGTCGAGCTCGCCGACGGCGCGCTGCTCCTCATGCCAGGCGTGCGGGAGGAAGGCGGGGGCGCCAGCGTGAAGCTCGTGACCGTCATGCCTCGCAACGCGGAGCGTGGCCTGCCGACCATCCATGCCATCGTGGTCTGGTTCGATGCCGCAACCGGCCGTCCGTTGGCCCTGCTCGACGGGGCGGCGGTGACCGCCTTGCGGACGGGGGCCGCGTCGGGGGTGGGCACGCGGCTCCTGGCCAGGACCGATGCGGAGACGCTCGCCATCATCGGCGCCGGGGGCCAGGCCGAGTGGCAGATCCGCGCGGTGCTCGCCGCCCGACCGATCCGCCGCGCGCTCGTCTACGCCCGCGACCCGTCCCGCCGCGAGGCCTTCGCTTCGCGCATGGCGGAAGCGACCGGCATCGAGGTCACCGCGGCTCCAACGGCGGAATCTGCCGTGCGGGCGGCCGATGTCGTGTGCTGCGCCACAACCTCGAGCGAGCCGGTGTTCGACGCCGCGTGGGTGAACGCAGGGGCGCACGTCAGCGGCATCGGCGCATTTCACCTCGGCATGATCGAGCTGCCGCCGGAGCTGTTCGAGCGGGCGTCTGTCGTGGCGGTGGACTCGCGTGAGGCCGCCCTGGCCGAAGCTGGAGACGTCGTGGCGGGCATCGAACGGGGGCTGGTGGTCGCGGATGACCTCGTCGAGATCGGTGCCGTCGACCGGTCGTGGGTTGAAGCGCGCGATCCCGATGCGGTCACCGTCTTCAAGTCGGTCGGCCTGGCCATCCAGGACGTGGCTGCCGCCGAGCTGATCGTGGCGCGCCTGCTGGGCGCCCCTGCCGGAGGGTAGGCTAGGCGCCAGGACCGATGCGCACCGCGAGGTGGGTGAGCGCCCGCTCCACGATGAATCGCAGCACGATCGTCCGTAGCGCGACCTGTCGCGGCGTGCCTGGAGCGCTGGTCCACGAGGGTCGCAGGGTGACGTCATGTGATCGCTCGAAACGAACCACGGCGTGATCACGCATCTGCGCGATCTCGGCCGTGCCGGCGACCAATGGCGGCGTGCCGGCGGCCGTCACATCGATGCTCGGAATGCCTGGTACGGAGCTGACCGTGACCGTGATCGGCGCCGGATCGCGGGGCGGCGGCGCGGGCGGCGCCGTCAGCCCGACCTGGCCGCCGCCCGGCACGGCGACCGGTGCGGGTGGCGGCGTCGGAGCGGGCGCCGGCGCCGGCGTCGAAGGCGGCGGCGTGGGACCGGGCGTCGGGGCGCCCGACGGAGGGGAGCTCGGTGGCGTGGTCGGGACGGGCGCAGGCGTGGGGGTTGGCGCCGGGGTCGGCCTGGGCGTCGGCGCGGGCGTCGGCGGCGGCGTGGCTGCCGGCGGTGCGGCGCTGACGGTCACGCCGGGGTAGTAGATCGCCAGGATCTGGGCCGCGCTCTTGCCGGCCAGGCCACACGCCTGCGTGCCCCACTGGAACATCTGCCAGCCATTGGCGTTCGCGCCGCAGGGCTCATTGGCGGCGCCGGCGTTGTAGTAGGTCGCGAAGACGCGGCCGCCCTTGTGCGCCAGCGTGCCCCACGTGGCGTCGACCGCGGCGGCCATGGACGGGTAGGTCGGCCGGCTCGGGTCGTAGTGCTGGTCGCGGGTCGAGTCGAAGACGTCGAAGCACTGGCCCGCGCCGTTGACGTGGCCGCGCCAATGCAGGACCTGGTACCAGGCGTAGTTCTTGACGGCCAGGGCGCCGGATCGCAGGGACTCGGTCGTCCACGAGCTGATCCACTCGCGCGACAGCACGTTCTTGACGTAGGTGCGGAAATCGACGGTATCGACCGATCCGGTCGCGGTGCGGTAGACGCGAATGGTGGACGGCGGTGCGGTCTCGGACCGATAGCTGCCGCATCCGCCGGCCGCCGAGGTCGGGCCGGGGGCCGTCACGGGTGCCAGCACGACGGCCAGGATGATCGCGGCGAGCGCGGTCGCCACGCGAGGTGATCGGTGCATGGAGCCAGCACCCTACTGACACCTCGACTGCACCACACCCCACCGAAAGTACCGCGCTAGTTGTCGGTCCAGCGGTGGACCCGTTCGCGGACAGTGTCGAACCCGAGCTCGTCGCAGAGCGCGACGAACCGGTCCCGCGGAACGCCGTGCCAGGCGAGCGAGTCGAGCGTCGGCGTGACCGAGATGTCCGCGTCGCGATTCAGGGTCGCGAGCCGCCGGTACAACACAGCTTCCGCGCGCTGCTGGTCCAGGGTTGCCGCGAGACGCGATGCATTGCGCAGCGGGACCTCCCAATCGAGCGCCGATGCCGGGATCGCGTCGAGATGCTTCCACCGGGCGAGCACGGCCGCAGCGCTCTTGGCGCCCCAGCCTGGGAGCCCGGGAAAGCCGTCGCTGCTGTCGCCCACCAGCGCCAGATAGTCGGGAATGCTCCGGGGAGCGACGCCGAACTTCCCGATGATGCCGGCCTCGTCGTAGGTGACGCGCCGCATCCGATCGCGCAGGACGATGCGTTCGGCGTCGACGAGCTGACCGAGATCCTTGTCGACCGAGCAGATGATGACCTGCTCCAGGCGGGGATCTGCTCCGAAGCGGTCGATGGCGGCGGCGACGGCGTCATCGGCCTCGTCCTCGACCATGGCCCACACCGGCATGCCGAGCCCCTCGAGCGCGCGCTCCGCGTCGCGGAACTGCGCGAGCAGATCTGGATCCACGCCCGCGCTCGACTTGTAGCCGGGGTACAGATCGTTGCGCCAGGACTCGATGACGTAGTCCGTCGCCGCACCGATGTGGGTCACGTCGGGCTCGCGCAGCAGCGAGAGCATCGAGTCCACCAGGCCCTGGACCGCATTGACCGGTCGCCCGTCCGGCGCACGCCGCGGCGGGCGCGAGTAGAAGGCGCGGAAGAGCTCGAAGGTGGCGTCGACGAGGTGGAGCTTCATGGGTCAGCTCGCAGGGTAGCGGGCAGTGGCCGGGCGAAATCTTCCAGTAAGCGGCTGGTAAGCGGCGATGTGCATGATGGAAGTCAGCGGGACAGCGCGGCGTGGAGAGCGTGCCCTGCTTTCGTCGGCCCACCGTTCCCGGCGGGTCGGTGGCCCACGCCGTGCCACCCCGCACTCACGCCTTCCCGTTCGGAGAGCAGGCATGCGCGACGACGTGATTGGTCGCGGACTGCGTGCCCTGCGACATCGGCGGGGGCTGCGGCAGCGCGATCTGTCGGGGATCGCTGGCGTTGCCCGGTCTGTGATCGCGGACTTCGAAGCAGGACGTCTCGGCCCCCATTCGGTGGACGCGCTCCGTCGCGTCGCGGACGCCGGAGGCGGATAGATCCGCATCGACTTGCTTGTCGCAGGAGGGGATGTGCACCGGTTGCTCGATGCCGATCACGCGCAGCTCCAGTCCCATTGGAAGGGTTGGCTCGAGCGCCACGGCTGGCTGGTCGATGCGGAACTGACCTTCAACCACTACGGCGAGCGCGGCAGCATCGACCTGTACGCCTGGCACCCGGCTTCGCGGACGCTCTTGGTGATCGAGATCAAGACCGCGATCGTCGACGTGCAGAGCCTCCTCGCCAGTGTGGACCGCAAGGTTCGCATTTGCTGGCCAGCTCGCCCATGGACGTGGTTGGCGCCCGCAGGCAGTGGTTCCCGTCCTGTTGGTGGCCGAGGGAACGACCGCACGCCGACGCATCCTCGAACACGCCAGTCTCTTCTCGGGCTTCAGCGCACGAGGTCGCACTGCGCTGGCCTGGCTGGCTGATCCCGTGTCGCCGACCAGTCCCTCCGGGGTCCTTTGCATGACGAAGCTGCCACAGGCCCGCTCTGGCGACCGTAGGCGGGCAGGTCGCCAACGGATACGACGGTCGCGGGCCATTCCACGCTCACCAGGGGCCGTTCGCTGACTGCCTTTTGCAGCGATTGCCGGCTATCGTCGTCAGAACGGGCCGCTGGTGACTCGACGGCCATGTTCCTGGGCCAGCGTCGCCAGGACGGGCCGATGGCGACGGGCGCGCAGCGCCCCATGCGTAACGTCGCCAAGACGGGCCGATGGCGACGGGCGACTGGCGGATGCGCGCGGCCGCCGCAATCACCCGCGCCGTCAGACGGCGAGCGGCTCCTTGTATTCTCCGTAGACCCGACGCAGGAGGCCGCACATCTCCCCGATGGTGGCGTACGCCTCCACCGCGGCGACGATGGCCGGCATGAGGTTCACGTCGCCGGCGCGTGCCTCGTCCTCGAGGCGACGGATGGCCACGGCATGTGCCGCCGAATCCCGCTCCGCACGGACGCGCGCCAGGCGATCGAGGTGGCGGCGCTCCTGGACCTCGCTGATCTCGAGCAGCGGTATCTTCAGCTCCTCGTCCGGATCAGCGAGCTTCGTGACGCCCACGATCTCGCGCTCGTGCGCCTCGATCTCGCGCTGCTGCTCGTAGGCGGCATCGGCGATCTCGGCCTGCGGGTACCCGGCCTCGAGCGCGCGCACCATGCCGCCCATCTCGTCGATCTGGCGGATGTAGGCCCAGGCGCGCTGCTCGGTCTGGTTCGTGAGCGTCTCGACGAAGTACGAGCCGCCGAGCGGATCGACGGTGTTCGCCACGCCGGACTCCTCTGCCAGGATCTGCTGCTGGCGCAGCGCCAGCATGGCGGCGTCCTCCGAGGGGACCGCCCACGCCTCGTCGTAGGCATCGGTGTGAAGTGACTGCGTACCGCCCAACACCCCCGCCAGCGCCTGGATCGCCACCCGGGTGAGGTTGTTCAGTGGCTGCTGCGCGGTCAGGGAGACGCCGGCGGTCTGGGTGTGAAACCGCATCCAGGTCGAGCGCTCATTCTCGGCGCCGAAGCGTTCGCGGCAGAGCTTGTACCAGATGCGCCGCGCGGCGCGGAACTTCGCGATCTCCTCGAAGAAATCGTTGTGGGAGTTGAAGAAGAACGAGAGGCGCGGCGCGAAGTCGTCGAAGCGCATCCCGCGTGCGAGCGCATCCTCCACGTAGGCGATGCCGTCCGCGATGGTGAAGGCCAGCTCCTGCACGGCGGTCGAGCCGGCTTCGCGGATGTGGTAGCCGCTGATGCTGATGGTGTTCCAGCGCGGGAGCTCGCGCGTTCCCCACTCGACCGTATCGGTGACCAGCTTGAGGGAAGGCGCCGGTGGAAAGATGTACTCCTTCTGGGCGATGAACTCCTTGAGGATGTCGTTCTGGAGCGTCCCCGACAGGGAAGCTCGTGGCACGCCGGCCTTCTCAGCGGCCACGATGTACATCGCCCAGATCATCGCGGCGGGGGAGTTGATGGTCATCGACGTGCTGATCTCGCCGACCGGCAGCCCGTCGAGCAGGAGCTCCATGTCCGCCAGCGAGCTGACCGCCACGCCGCACGTGCCGAACTCGCCCTCCGCCATCGGCTCGTCGTGGTCGTAGCCGTAGAGGGTCGGCATGTCGTACGCGATGCTCAAGCCGGTTCCCCCGGCGGCGATCAGCTTCTTGAACCGATCGTTCGTGTCTTCGGCGGTGCCGAAGCCGGCGAACATGCGCATCGTCCAGAGCCGCCCGCGGTGGCCGGTGGGATGGATGCCGCGCGTGAAGGGCGGCTCGCCTGGCAGTCCGACATCCTCGATCTCGTCCCAGCCGGCGGATTCGCCGGCGGCGGGACTGAACCGATACCGCGGCCGATCTGCGTCGGGGTCGTTGGCCGGATCAGCCAGGTCTGCCGGGGTGTAGAGGCGATCGATCTCGACGCCCGACTGGGTGATGAAGCGCGGACGGCGCTCATTGCCCTTCTCCAGGGCCGGCTTGAGGCGCTCGGACTCCCATCGGTCCTGGTGCTCGCGCCAGCGTCTGTCATCGCTCATGGCCGCCAGTGTGCGGGCAAGACCGATACAGCCGCAACCTTCGACATCGGTGCAGGCGTCGTCAACATTGCGAAACCGTCGTCGCGATCCATCGCCACGACGGCGCCCGAGGCGGGTTGCAGGCGCGAATCTCGCGATCCATACAGCGTGGTTGAGCCTAAGAGGCGCCTGACGGCGCGGCTCGGGCGCTAGGGTCCTCGCTGGAACGTGGGAATGCCGCCGCAGAACGGACACCGGCGCTCTGCGCTCGATCAATCGCGATGCGCGACGGCTTCTGCGTCTACGAACGTCCCCGCCAGGTCTCTCTACGTTCCCGATGAGAACCACTGGGTGCTGAAGCCACAGAACTCGCGACTCTGGTACGAGACGCTGTCGGCGCTCCCGGACGAGCACGTCCGCGGCGAGGAGTGTTGCGGAGGCCGGCATTCCTGTGACGATCACGGCACGCTGGGTGCAAGGGCGGCACGCATGTTCGGACTGATTCGACGAATCCTCGTCGGCTGGCTGCTCGTGAGAGTCATCCGGCGCATCACGCGCCGGTCGTCCACCCGCCGCTGAGCTCCTGGCGGGTGGGTGTGGATCAGCCGGCCCGAGCGGCCTCGCGTTCCTCGGTCGCCGCGCGCTTGGCCTCGAAGCGCGACGCCTGGGCGTCGAGATCGGCCATGAAGCGGCGCAGCTCGTTGCGGCGCATCTCCGCGGACGGATCGAGCTTGGTGATCTCGAAGACGCCCCAGTGCTTGAGGAGCGGCCAGATGACCTCGTCATGGTGCACGCGGAGGTCGTAGATGCCGGCCTTCGCCATCTGCGCCGCCTTGCGGGTGAAGTTGACCATTCCCGCGCCGGGCATCTGGAAGTCGGTGATCTCGTCGGCGATGGCGTGGACCGCGGCGGACGGATCGATCTTCATCGCCTCCGAGAGCATGTCGCGGTAGAAGACCATGTGCAGGTTCTCGTCGGCGGCGATGCGGTTCATGATCTTGTCGGCCACCGGGTCGGATGAGTAGCGCCCGGTGTTGCGATGACTGATCCGGGTGGCGAGCTCCTGGAAGGCGACGTAGGCCAGGCCCCGGAGCACGTTTCCGCCGTCGTCGTGGTCATAGGCGGCCTGGAGCTGGTTCATGCGCCCGCGCTCCAGGGCGACCGGGTCGATGTTGCGGGTCACAACCAGATAGTCGCGCAGGACGATCGCGTGTCGCCCCTCCTCCGCGGTCCATCGGTTCACCCAGTTGATCCACGGCCCGTCGCCCCGCCCGAACATGCGGTGGATCTCGCGGTGATAGCTGGGCAGGTTGTCCTCGGTCAGCAGGTTGACCTCGAACGCGACCTGCGCCACGCCGCTGATGCGCGGCTGGTCCGGTGTCCACGGCTCCTTGTCGAAGTCGCGACCCAGCGAGTAGGGAATGTAATCGTGGGGGAACCACTCCTTGGCCATGCCGAGATGGCGGTTGAGCAGCTGCTCGGCGGCGGGTTCGAGCTCGGTCAGGAGGTCGCGAGGCGGTGCGAAGACGTGGGTTGCCAAAGGTGGTGCTCCGTGATGCGATCTATCGGCGCTCCGCTCAATCACGGTGCAATCTAGATACGGCTGGAGTGCCATCGTCGCATGATTCGGGCCAGAGTGCTTGAACTCGACCAGCGTTGCCGAAGATCCTCGCCCGTGATCCCGCACCCCTCGAGCGCCCTCGCAACGAGCGTCCGGTCGGAGCGGAACGTGGTGCGTGTCCATTCAGAACGTGGTGCGTGTCCATTCCGTCGGTCATTCGTCTGCGCGTGGCGCACCGTATCTCGCGACCGTTGCCCACGCCACAACGTGCCGAGTGAAGCGAATTGCCACCAGCCCATCGTGACGACCGTAGGCGACATCCTGTCACCTGACTGGCACGTCGCACGCTGGGCACACGGGCCTGTCGACGTCCCACGCGCCTCCGGGCCATCTACGGTCGCCAGGACGGGCCGCTGACGACAACTCGCGCCGGCCAGGTGCCTACGGTCGCCAGGACGGGCAGCTGACGACAACTCGCGCCGACCGGGTGCCTACGGATAGAGGCCACGCAGGGTGGTCGCTTCGGTGACGCGCGCGACGGCGACCATCATGGCCGCGGCGCGCAGGTCAACGCCTTCGGCCGTTGCCATGGCCTGGACCTCCGTCATCGCCTCATCCACGATGCGATCGAGCTGGCCCGTGATCTCCGATTCGCTCCAGAAGAAGGCCTGCATGTCCTGCACCCACTCGAAGTAGCCGAGCACCGTGCCGCCCGACGTGCAGATGATGTCGGGAAGGACGGTGACGCCGCGATCGGCGAGGATCCGGTCCGCCGCTGGCGTGGTCCCGCCGTTCGCAACCTCGGCCACCATCGGCGCCTGGACGGCGTCCGCGTTGGCCTTGGTGATCTCGCCCTGGAGCCCTGCCAGCGCGATGACGTCGCAGTCCATGGCAAACAGCTCCGCCTTCGTCATGCGGTCGGAGTCCGGCAGGTCACGGATCGCGTCGTGCTCGCGCATCCACCGAATCGCCGCCGCGACGTCGATGCCGGCAGGATTCGCCACCGCCTCGCGGTCATCGGCCAGGCCGACGACCGATGCTCCGGCCCGATCGAGCTCCTCCGCCAGCGTCATGCCGACGCGTCCGAAACCCTGGATGGCGACCCGGGCGCCCTGGATCGCCCTCGACGCCGCGATGCAGCGGAGCGCGCCACGCGCGGTGGCACTCCGACGGCCGCGCGTCCCGCCGATGGCGAGAGGCTTGCCGATCACCGATGCCGCGACGGTGCTGCCCTGGTGCATCGACAGGGTGTCCATCATCCACGCCATCGTCTGCGAGCCGGTGTTCACGTCCGGCGACGGGATGTCGCTGTCGGGCCCGAGCAGGATGCCGATCTCGGTCGCGTAGCGCCGGGTGAGCCCCTGCCGCTCGTTCATGCTCAACTGGCGCGGGTCGACTCGAACGCCCCCGGCCGCGCCACCGAACGGGATCTTGACGAGCGCCGCCTTCCATGTGTTCAGCATGGCGAGGGCGCGCGCCTCGTCGAGATCGAGATTGGGGACGTACCGGACGCCGCCCGACGCCGGGCCGCGATTGACGTTGTGATGGACACGGAAGCCGGTGTACACCTCGACGCGCCCGTTGTCGTGGGTGACCGGGAAGTTGACCGTCAGCTCCCGCTTCGGGACGCGAAGGACTCGATGCATGCCCTCGTCGAGATGCAGCCGCTCCGCGGCTTCGTCAAGCTCACCCTGCGTCGTGGTCCAGATCCCGTTCGCCGCGGTCGCATCGGACTTCGAGCTCGTCATGGTCTCAGCCTACCGTTGCCTGGCAAACGTCAACGGTCGCCTCGGTCATCGAGCAGGTTGCCGAGGGTGCGCTCGCCGAGCGGTGCCTGGAGGCGTTGCGGCACCGCCGCCCACAGGGTTCGTGCCAGGCGGGGACCCCGCTTGGCAAGCTCGCTCAACGGCATGTCGGCGTATCGTCGGGCACCCGGCACCTGATCGAGGGCCTCCCGCAGTGCGGCAGCCGCGTCAGAGACCGATGCATGCTCGGGAATCGAGACGTGAGGCTCTTCGGGTCGGCTCGCGGCCGGGGTCGGCATGGACCCGGCACGCTGGATCGTGTCCACCGCATCGGCGAATGCTTCCGCGGGCTCCGCTGCGGGTGCGGTCCCGGTGGCTGCGCTGGCGCGACCACGCCGGTTTCGATCCGACTGGCCGGCAGGACGCGGTGCGGGCTCGGCCGGCTCAGTCCTGGGCTGGGGGCCGCTCTGGCGCCCGACGGCGTCGTTGATGAGGGTCGGGATGTCGAGACCGGTCAGCCCTTTCACCGCAGCGCCCGCCTCCGCGACGGTGCGCGTCGTGGTGCGAACGACATCCGACGCGCCATCCGACGAGAGCACCGTCAATGAGCCGATGTTGCCCATCGGCTCGGCAGCGGCACGCACGATGTCAGGCAGCATGCTGAGCACCGTCTGGATGACGGCCGCCTCGTTGAACTGCTTGTAGGCCTCCGCGCGGAGGGCCAGCGCCTTGGCGGCCGACTCTCCCTGGGTCAGGGTGATCTCCGCCTCGGCGTTGCCCTCGACCGCGGTGCGATGCGCCTCCGCATCCGCGTTGAGCGAGACGACGCGGGCCTGCGCCTCGCCCTTGGCGACGGTGACCCGTGCCTCGGCCTCGCCGGCCAGCCGCGTCCGCTCGGCCGAGGCCTGCGCGGCGGCGATCTGCGCCTGTCGCTCGCCGTCCGCACGCTTGACGACCGCCTCCGCCTCGGCCTCGGCCGGCCGGACGGTCGAGGTGAGCAGCTCCTGCTCCTTGCGCGCCGCCTCGAGCTGGGCGAGCTCCGTCTGGCGACGCGTGACCTCCTGCTGTGCCTCGGCCTGGGCGAGCGGTCCGGACTGCGCCGCACGCGCCTCGGCGGCCGCTGTCTGCGTCTCGGTCTCCGCTCGTCGCAGTGAGACGTCGCGGGCCGCGTTGATCTTGACCTGGTCTGCCTCCGCCTCGCGGACAGCGGCCTCCTGGTCGGCGGTCGCCTTGGCCATCCGTGCGTCCCGCTCGACCACGGACAGCTTCTGCTGGCCGAGCAGCTCGATGTAGCCCGACTCATCGGCGATGCTCTGGATGGTGAACGCGTCGATCTGCAGCCCCGAGGTGGCGAGGTCGCCCTTCGCCGAGTCCTGGACCTGCTGGAGGAGCTTCTGGCGATCCATGATCAGCTCCTCGATGGTCAGGGTGCCGACGATCGAGCGCAACGAGCCCTCGAGCACGTTCTTGACGATGGAGTCGACCTGCTCGTCCTTCGCGTCCAGGAAGCGCTCGGCGGCGTTGCGGATCGATTCCACGTCGCGACCGATCTTGAACGTGGCGACGCCCTGGACGGCGACCTTGATGCCCTGGCTGGTGACGGCGTCGGGGAGGGCGACGCTGATCTGGCGCGCGGTCAGCTTCATGCGTCCGACCTTGTGGACGAGCGGCAGGACGAACGTGCCTCCGCCGACGACGACCTTGATGCCCTTGTCGTCAACGCGACCACCCTGCGCGGCCACCTCGCCCTTCTCGTCGCGGACCTTCGCGCCTCGAGAGCCGGCCACGATCAGGGCCTCGTTGGCGTTCGCGACACGGTATCGGCTCGCCACGTAGCTGATCAGCAGCGCGACGATGACGACCGCCACGATGATGAGCATTGGCCCTCCGCCGACCAGGTTCACAAGGTCAGGCATCCGTTCTCCCTCCTTCGTCGGCGCCGAGGCGCTTCACGCTTCGTCGGCTCCGAGGCGCTTCACGATCAATGTGCCGCCGACCACGTCGATGATGGTCACCGTGCTTCCTGCCGGGATCTCGGCATCGGCCGT
Organism: Chloroflexota bacterium; assembly: GCA_052388515.1. Classification (GTDB taxonomy): domain Bacteria; phylum Chloroflexota; class Limnocylindria; order QHBO01; family QHBO01; genus JACDBZ01. The sequence goes on from JBQTHZ010000120.1 coordinate 26,422, forward strand.
TGCCGTCAGCTCCTGCGACGCGCCGCCGTAGCTGAGCAGGACGCTGCCGTTCCGACCGGCCGGGATGCCGACGGTGACCCGCCCGTGCTTTCCGACCATGTCGCTGAGGCTGAAGGCCTGCGGGGCCTCGGCCCGCCGCAGGAAGCTGAAGATCACGTAGACCAGGCCGGCACCGCCGAGCCCCGCGATCGCGCCGATCAACGACGCCGGCCCGGCCGCCAGCCCGAGCGCCTCCGTCCCGATCAGTCCGCCGACCCCGAACATCGCCACGAAGGCGAGGAGCAGCGGCATGAGCGTCACGCCGCCGAGGTCGAAGTCGATGTGCAGGAAGTCGAGCAGGCCCCCCAGGATGTCGTCGAGCAGCACGGTCAGCAGCAGCAGGATGCCGCCGACCGCAAGGCAGATGATGAAGATCGTGTTCGCGAGGTCGATGGTGAACACGGCGCACTCCTCAACGGGTCGCCGCGTCTCCCCCGCGGCTCGGGCACGCCGAGCATACCGTGTCGCACCAACCACCCGCTCGGACTCGGGCACGCCGCAGGTCCGGCTTGAGCGGCGCGCGGATTGGTGCCGCCAGCTGTGCGCCCGGTGATTGGTAGGCGTGGAGTAGGCGCTGATCCAGGTGGTTCGGGGGCCCTGAAACCGCGCGTATCTTTGCCTTCGACGCGTCGACGTCCTGGCTTGTCGGCCGAGTGATCGCCGGGCGAATATCTGGCGACCCTCGCTGCTTCAAGGAGGTGCGAGCGGATGGACCGCAGCATCCTCATCCGCAGCGCGTGACCGCGATCACGGAACCGAGAGCGGTGGCAAGATGGCCTCAACCATTCAGACCGATGCGCCGGCGGGCAAACCGATCCCGACCGACGCGTCACCTCATCCGAGAGGAGGACCGCCGATGGCGCCGCGCGTCATGACCGTCTCCGGACCGATCCCGCCCGACAGGCTCGGCTTCACGCTCCCACACGAGCACACAGGCATCAGCCTGTGGCACATCGCCAACCGCTGGGACTACTGGGAGCTCACCCCCGACGACGATCTCATGATCGAGGAGCTCCGCGACTTCCGTCGGCGCGGCGGCGCGTCGCTGGTCGACCTCACGCTGCCGGGTGTCGGTCGCGATCCGGATCGGCTTCGCCGGCTGGCCAGCGCGTCGGGCGTGAACATCGTGATGGGAACCGGGTGGTATCGGGGTGCGTACTATCCGGCTGAGGCGCTCATCGATCGGCGAACGGTGGGCGACCTGGCCGCCGAGATGGTCCACGAGCTCGAGCATGGCGTCGGTGAGAGCGGCATCCGGCCGGGGATCATCGGCGAGGTCGGGACTGACAAGCCGTGGGTCACCGCGCTCGAGGAGCGCGTGCACCGAGCGGCCGCCCGCGCCGCGAAGGAGACTGGGATGGCGATCTCGACGCATGGCGTCCAATCCGCCGTCGGGCTGGCGCAGCTGGCCATCTTCACCGAGGAGGGAGTCGATCCTGCGCGCGTCGTCATCGGCCATGCCGATTCGTACCACGACGTCGACTTCTACCTCACCGTGCTCGGTGCCGGTGCGAACCTCCAGTTCGACTTCCTCGGCCATCGGTTCGGTGTGGAGGAGGCTCTCGAGCCGCGGCTGGTCGAGACGATCGTCGAGCTGCTGGAGCGGGGCTTTGGTGAGCAGATCCTGTTGAGCCAGGACGTGTGCCACGACCGCCAGCTGAAGGCGAACGGCGGGTTCGGATACGTCTACCTGCAGCAGCACTTCCTGCCGACGCTGCGCACCGCCGCGGTGGGGGAGGGCGAGATTCGCCAGATGAC
>JBQTHZ010000121.1:0-29662 GCA_052388515.1 Chloroflexota bacterium
CCGCGACCTGCTGGCCGAGCTGCTCGGAACGGAGGAGCTGCGCGAGCTGATCGATCCGGAGGCGGTCGCTGACCTGGAGCTCGAGCTCCAGGGACTGGCCGGCTCCCGTCGGGCCCGCACCCTGGACGGCGTGGCGGATCTCCTGCGCCGCGTGGGTGACCTGCGCACCGACGAGGTCGAGGCGCGCGTGAGCGACGAGGTCGACGGCTCGCGCGCCTTGGGTGAGCTGGAGGGCACTCGTCGGGCGGCCCGGGTGCGCATCGCAGGCGAGGAGCGCTGGGTCGCGGTCGAGGACGTGGCGCGCTATCGTGACGCGGCCGGCGCGAGCCCGCCGGCCGGCGTGGCCGAGACCTGGCTGGCGCCGACCGATGCGCCGCTCGACACGCTCCTCCTGCGCTGGGCACGGAGCCATGCCCCGTTCACCGCCGATGCGCCGGCCGCGCGCTGGGGGATCGCTCGCAGCGCCGTCGAGGAGCGTCTGCGTGCGCTGGCCTCCGCCGGCGCTCTGCTCGAGGGCGCCTTTCGCCCGGGCGGTGCGGCGCATGAATTCACCGATCCCGACGTCCTCCGCCAGCTGCGCCGCCGCTCCCTGGCGCGACTGCGCCGCGAGGTCGAACCGGTCGAGCCGGAGGTCCTCGCGCAGTTCCTGCCGGCCTGGCACGGCATCGGCTCGACGGCCGGAGGGCTGGGTCGCCTCGTCGAGGTCGTCGCCCAGCTCGAGGGCGTGCCGATGCCCGCATCGGTCCTCGAGCGCGACATCCTTCGGGCCCGGGTGGCCGGCTATACGCCTCGGCTGCTGGACGAGCTGGGCGCGGCCGGTGAGGTCGTCTGGATCGGCCGTGGCTCGCTCGGGCGCGATGACGGTCGCATCGCGCTCTACCGCCGCGACCATGTCGAGCTGCTGGCCAGCGCCGGCGCCTCCGAGGACCGCCCATCGGAGCCGATGCACGACGTCATCCGCGACCATCTTCAGCGCCGCGGCGCCTCCTTCTTCGCGCAGCTGCGTTCGGTCGTGACCGAGGCGCGCACCGACGACGAGCTGCTCGATGCGATGTGGGATCTCGTCTGGTCCGGCGAGGTCACGAACGACACCTTCGCCGCCCTCCGCGCCCTCTCCCTTCCGCGCAGCCGCTCCAGGGCAACTCCCCGTCCGGGTCGGCTGATCGCGCTGGGGCCGCCGCGGGCCGCCGGCCGGTGGTCGCTCGTCGCCGACCTCGTCGGCGAGGACCGCTCACCCACCGAGCGCGGTCGTGCCCGGGCCACCTCGCTGCTCGAGCGCCACGGCGTCGTCACGCGTGAGGGCGTGGCCGCGGAGTCGATCAGTGGAGGATACGCGTCGGTCTACCCGGTGCTGCGGGCGATGGAGGAGGCCGGCCGCGCGCGGCGTGGCTACTTCGTGGCAGGCCTCGGTGCCGCGCAGTTCGCGCTGCCGGGTGCCGTCGACCGCCTGCGGGCCGTTCGAAACGACGATGGCGCAGTCCACCTGCTGGCCGCGGCCGATCCGGCGCAGCCGTACGGCGCCGCCCTGCCCTGGCCGCGCTCGGCGGACGATACGCGGCTTCCGCTCCAGCGTGCTGCGGGCGCGTACGTCGTCATCGTCGAAGGCCGGGGCGTGCTCTACGTGGAGCGGGGCGGGCGCGGCATCCTTCGCCTGCCGGCCGCGGAGGATGCCGACCTTCTCTCGCGTGCGATCGCCACGCTGCCGTCGCTCGTGGCCGCGGACGGGCCCTACCGCGAGCTCCGGATCGAGCGCATCGATCGCGGCCCGGTGGGGGAGTCGCCGCTGGCGGAGCGGCTGGCGGCCATCGGCTTCCGCCCGAGCTACCGCGGCTACCTCCTGCGCCGACCGTGATTCGCGGGACACGGAAACGTCCCGAAGGAACCACGGGATCCATTGATGCAATCTCTGGATCCACGGACTCCTCCGGGACAAGACCTACGATAGGCGCCGCGACCGGCCTCGCCAAGGGGGTTTCTCCACCGATTTGGGAGGCTGGCGCCGGGTTATCCACGACCCGTCCACAGCCGTGGTGCATCGGCCCCTAGAGCCGGCCGGCCTCGATGATGCGCTGCAGGAACTCGCGAGTGCGAGGCTCACGCGGTTCGCGGAAGATGCGCTCCGGCGGCCCCTCCTCGAGGATTCGGCCCTCGTCGAGGAACACGATGCGACTGGCGATGTCGCGTGCGAAGCCCATCTCGTGCGTGGCAATGACCATCGTCATCCCGTCAGCGGCGAGCTCGCGAATCACGTTGAGGACCTCGGCGATGAGCTCCGGATCGAGGGCGCTGGTGATCTCGTCGAGCAGCAGCAGGTCCGGGTCCATCGCCAGGGCGCGGACGATGGCGACCCGCTGCTGCTGCCCGCCCGACAGCCGGTCCGGAAAGTCCAGGCGTTTGTCGCCCAGGCCGAAACGCTCGAGCAGCGTCGTCGCCTGCTCCTCGGCCTCGACGCGCGACCGGCGGATCACCCTTCGCGGAGCGAGCGTCACGTTGTCGAGCACCGACATGTGCGGAAACAGGTTGAAGGCCTGGTAGACGATCCCGATGCGACGCCGGATGCGGTCGACGTCAACACCGTGCGCGCTGATCTCCTCGCCTTCGACCACGACCCGGCCGGCGTCGATCGGCTCGATCAGGTTGATGCAGCGCAGCAGGGTCGACTTGCCCGAGCCGGATGCGCCGATGAGGCACACGACCTCGTGCTCGGCCACCGCCAGGTCGATCCCCCTGAGCACGTCGAGCGGCCCGAAGGACTTGTGCAGGCCCTCCACGAGCAGCGGCGCGGTCATCGGCCTCCGCCCCACAGCCGGCCGCGGCGCGAACCCCCGCCAACCGCCGTCGCGTACCGCTTGTCGCGCTCGCGTGCCACGAGCCAGTCGGTGATCCGCGCCAGCGGGATGGTGACCACCAGGAAGACGAGGGCGGTGACGAGGTAGGGCGTGAAGTTGAAGGTCGCCGACTGCCGGATCTGGGACTGCCGGAAGATCTCCACCACGCCGATGAACGAGACGAGCACGGTGTCCTTCTGCAGGCCGATGAAGTCATTCAGCAACGGCGGGATGACGCGGCGCACGGCCTGCGGCAGGACGACGAAGCGCAGCGCCTGCACCTGCGTCAGTCCCAGCGATCGAGCCGCGGCCGCCTGGCTGGGATGCACCGATTCGATGCCGGCGCGATACACCTCTGAGACGTAGGACGAGTACACCAGCGTGAGCGCCACGACGCCCCAGAAGAAGGGGTCGTTGGGCACGCCGGGAATACGAAGCCCCGGGATGCCGAAGCCGAGCACGTAGATGACGAGCACGCCAGGCAGCGCGCGGAACATGTCGACCCACACCGTGGCGAGCAGCCGAATCGGATACATCACCGGTCCGGGCAGGCCACGCAGCACCGCGAGAACGAGGCCCAGCACGAGGATGAGGATCTCGGCGATCAGGAAGAGCCGAACGTTGACCTCGAACCTGGCGATGATCCGCGGCGCGGACTCGATGAAGTTGTCCCCATCCAGGAACGAGCGCTGGACCTGTTCCCAGCCGGGCGAGTTGACCACGACCCACCCGATCAGCCCGAAGATCACGACGGTGCTGACGAGGGCGATCGCGACCGCGCGCCGGCCCGATCCGCCGACGCGCAGGACGGGCTCGCGCGTGGCGCGCGGGGTCTCGTCGATCACGCGCGCCTCACGCTGCCCGAATGCGATCCGTTATTCGAGGACCGGCGCGCCGGCGTTCTCCGACATCCACTCCTGCGTGATCGCCTCGAGCTCGCCGCTCTCGGTGAGCGTGGCGATCGCCTCGTTCACGCACTCGGTGAGTGGGCTGTCCTGCTCCAGCACCAGGCTGAAGTACTCCTGTTCGTCGCCGGCCGGCGGGAACTGGCCGACGATCGTCCCGTTCTCCATCTGCACCGCGGTGACAAAGAAGGCGGTGGGCAGGTCCACCACGATGCCGTCCACCTGGTCCGCGTTGAGTGCGGCGATGGCGGCGTCGTTGGAGTTGTAGACCATCGCCTCCGTCGTTGGCTGGATCTCCTCCTCGATGTAGGTGAGGCTGGTGGTTCCCTGCTGCACGCCGAGCCGATACTCGGCCAGGTCGGCGATGGAGCCCGCCTCCGTGATCGGCGTGTCGGCATTCGCGACCAGCGCCTGGTTCGAGAAGAAGTAGCCATCGCTCAGGTCGACGGCCTCTGCCCGCTCCTCGCTGAAGGAGACCTGGGCGAGATAGAAGTCGAAGTCCTTCTCGCCCGGCGCGTAGGAATTGTCGAAGGGCACCGGAATGAAATCGACCGTGTCGTCGCTGAACCCGAGCTCCTCGGCCACCGCCCAGGCGACCGCGCCCTCGAAGCCTCGCTTGTTGGTGGGATCGCCGAGCTCCCACGGATCGGTCGCCTCTTCGCCCTCAGCAGGCGGATCCCAGTAGGGCGGGAAGGCAGGGTTGTCGGTCCCAATGGTCAGGCTGCCCGCCGTCTTGGTCTCGAGGCTGTCCGGTGAGCAGGCCTCCGCCGCCTCGGAGGCGCTTGGCGACGCGCTGGCACTGGCGCTGACGCTGGCGGGCATGGACATCTCCGCCGAAGGCGACGGGTCGGCGCTGGCACCGCCGTTGGTGCACGCTGCGATCAGCGCGAGGATCGCCGTCATGGCGGCTGCTCGGAAAGCCCTGGACATCGGTATGCGCTCCTGCGTAGCTGTTCGGACCAGCGAGAGTGTAGCCGCTTGGCCGCTGGACTCAATCGGCGGTCTCGACGGTCACCGGCATGCCCTGCTCCGCACCGATGCGCGCACCGAGGTCGGCCTGGTTGTCCGCGAGGGCGAGATCGCCCGACGAGTCGACGTAGAGGATCGTTGCACCGACCGCCACGTGGCCGAAGCTGCGCGCAAATGCCGCCCTCTGGACAGGCTTCGAGCCGATGGTGATGCTGAACGCCGTGCGGTCGTTGACCTCGCCGAACGCCCCGTCGAGCTCGGGCCGGCCACCGGCCAGGCGGAGGTTACCGAAGCTGTCGACGTAGGTCACCTCGGTTTCGATCCGGCCGGGCGCGGCCCGCGCCGTCGCTGTCGGCAGACGAACCAGGCCGTCGATCCCCACCTCGTCGCCGAGCGCTTCGAATGATGTATCGCTCGCTGCCAGGTGGGCGGCAACCGGCGCGAACACGTCGCGGCCGTGGAAGGTCGAGGTCGTGACGCGCAGCCACAGCTCGCGGTTGGTCAGCTCGCGCACGGACGTCGATCCCCCGAGCGCGTCGGCTGCCGGGAGCAGCAATCCATTGTCGGGCCCGATGAGGATATCGCCGCGCGCTGTCTGAACCGCGATCGGGCGGCGCTCGGTCCCCACCCCGGGATCGACGACGCCGACGTGAACGCCGACGGGAAGGAACGGGAGGGACGCACGGAGAACGAACGCGCCGTCGCGAACCGCGTACTTCCGGACGGTGTGCGAGATGTCGACGATCTGTGCGTCGCGACAGATGCCGAGAATCACACCGCGGCAGGTGGCCGCCGCACCATCGAGCCCGAAATCGGTGAGGAATCCGATGACCGGTCGCTCTGCCAAGTTCACATTCGCATCCTAGTCGCGCGCCGCGGGCTAGGACAGGGTGACGGTCTCGCGGTGCTTCGGGATGACGGCGTCCATCTTGAGATCGGATCGAATGCGACCGGCGAAGGCCTCGGCCGCGTCGGGATCGCCGTGAACGATGAAGATCGTCCTCGGCCTGCCGTCGGCGGCGAAGTGGCCCAGCCATGCTTCCAGCTCGTGCTGGTCGGCGTGGGCGCTGAAGCCGGAGATGGAACGCACGCGACAGCGAACGTCGATCTCCTGGCCGTCGATGCGTGCCGTCCTGCCGCCATCCTGGAGCCGCCGCCCCAACGTCCCCTCGCCCTGGTAGCCGATGAACAGCAGCGTGCACTTCGGATCGGGAAGGAAGTCCTTGAGGTGGTGCATGATCCGGCCGCCGGTGAGCATGCCCGAGCTGGCGACGACCATGATCGGTCGTTTCGCATGTCGGATCGACTTCGACTCTTCGACGGTATCGGTGAACTGCTGGCCCGGATACTCGAGTGGCGAGTCACCGGAACGCAGAAGCGCGGCCGTCTCCTCGTCGTAGGTCTCGGGATGATCGTGGTAGACGCTCGTCGCGCGAGAGGCCATCGGAGAGTCGAGGTAGAGCGGCACGCGCGGGATGCGGCCCTGGCGCGCGAGGTCGTCGAGCACCCAGATCACCTCCTGGGTGCGGCCGATGGCGAAGGCCGGCACGAGGAGCACCCCCTCGTCGGCGCTCACCTCCGAGATTGCGGCCGCCAGCTCCTCGATCGCCTCGTCGTGCGGTTCGTGCTCGCGGTTGCCGTACGTCGATTCGACGACCACGTGATCGGCGTGGCTGATGGAAGTGGGATCGCCCAGGATGGGCGAGCCGTCACGACCGAGGTCGCCGGAGAAGATGATCGTCCGCGCGTCGGCGCCATCCGTCACGCGCAGCTCGACGATCGCGGAGCCGAGGATATGACCCGCGTCGTGGAGGACGGCGGTCACGCCATCGGTCACCGCGATCTCGGCGTTGTAGCCGGCACCGCGGAACAGCTGCATGGTGGTGTCGACATCGCCCTCGTCATAGAGCGGTTGGCGCGTCTCCGTCCTACCCTCGGGCGGGGCACGCCGCAGGCGCTCCGGCAGTGACTCGTCATCGGTCTCCTGTGCGACCTCTTCCGACGCGCCTTCTGCGACCGCCCTCCCGGCCTTCTCGGCCTCGCGGGCACGTCGGCGGTTCCAGCGCGCGGTGAACTCGACCTGCAGCTTTGCGGAGTCGCGCAGCACGATCTCGGCGAGGTCCGCCGTGGCGTGGGTGGCGTGGATCGGCCCGCGGAAGCCCGCCCTGACGAGAGCCGGCAGGCGCCCGCAATGATCGAGGTGCGCGTGGGTCAGGATGGCGGCGTCGAGCGCATCGGCCTCGAAGGCGAACGCCATGCGATTGCGTTCGACCTCTTCCGGCGAGCCCTGGAACATGCCGCAATCGACGAGGACGCGCCGCTCGCCGACCGTCACCAGGAACTGGGAGCCCGTCACGCAACCGGCCGCGCCGAGGAACTGGATACTGATGCTCACGAAGCCTCCGCTGGGTCCGGGACGTGGGTGAGCCCCTCGAGCGCGCCGTCCCGCACGCGACCGATGAAGCGCCCGCTGATGGGGTTCCCGGTGAGCGTGGCAGGATCGATGCCGACTGCCTCCGCATGCCGATCGCAGTCGCGGCTTTCTTTATCGCAGAGCCGGACACCGCCGTCGGCGACGGCGACGGACCCCTCCAGCCAGATCCAGCCGGGCGGCTCCTGGTCCGCGGCCACCGACGGATCGAAGATCTCGTCCGGCTGTGGGTCATGGACCACCCAGGCGCCGCTCGGGCAGACGGCCGGCGAGTTGGCGCGCCGGGACCTCGCTCGGTCCTGGACCGTCGTGTCGGACCCGACGATCACCTGCGACGCCTTGTCGACGCCGACGGGGCGAATCGTGAATGCGACGAGGCCCGTGGTCGACGGTCCCGAGATCAGCTCGCCGTCCGGGGTGTAGACCGACCCGCTCGCCGGATCCGTGAAGGTCCTGCCTGGTGGGCACCAGGCCACCAGGACTCCGATCGTCGAGCCCGGCCGCCGAACGCGGGCATCCAGGACCGCGATGCCCGTGATCGGATCGTTGACCACGAAGACCGGCAGCCCGTCGTCGAGGATCGCGGCCGCCGTCTCCCCAACGGCTGGCACGTCGAGGATCGCTCGGTCACCGCGCACCGGTGTGGCGATGCCGCCGAAGATGAAGGCATAGCCGATCGCCATGACGCCGGCGACGCCCGCCGCAATCCCGATGAGCAGCCGTCGCCCGAGGTCCCGCATCGCCCCGATGATGCCATGCGCGGCCGTATCATCGGCGCATGGGCTATCCGATCGAGCCGCCGGTTGCGCCGATGCTGGCCAAGCCGACGCCGGCCATCCCGGACGGGGATGGCTGGATCTACGAGCCGAAATGGGACGGCTTTCGGGCGCTCGTCTTTCGCGACGGCGCGGACGTGTACATCCAGTCGCGGGACCTGAAGCCACTCAACCGGTACTTCCCGGAGCTGGAGGAACCGTTGCGGTCCGTCGGAGGGGCGAACGCTCGGTTCGTGCTCGACGGGGAGGTGGTCATCGCCCGTCCCGACGGCGGTGGCCTGGATTTCGACGCACTCCTCCTGCGCATCCATCCGGCGGCGTCGCGCGTCCGAATGCTGGCCGAGCAGTCGCCGGCATCGTTCGTCGCCTTCGACTGCCTCGCCGATGGCGACGACGACCTGCGCGACCATCCCTTCTCCGAGCGTCGCGCTCGCCTGGACCGTCTCGCACAGGATGCGCCGGACGCCGTGCGACTCACACCATCGACGACCGATCCCGGGGTCGCGCAGCGATGGTTCGAGGTGTTCGAGGGCGCCGGCCTGGACGGCGTCATCGGCAAGCGGTCAGGCGATCCGTATGCCGCCGGCAAGCGGACGATGGCCAAGGTCAAGCATGCCCGCACCGCCGACTGCGTGGCCGCCGGCTTCCGCTGGCACAAGAACGGCCCGGGCACGCTGATCGGCTCGCTCATGCTCGGCCTCTACAACGACGCCGGCGACCTGCAGTCGGTCGGCGTCACGTCGTCGTTCACGATGGAGAAGCGCGCCGACCTGGTCGAGTTCCTCGCGCCATATCGGACCGGCGGGATGCGGGACCATCCGTGGCGCGACTGGGCCCTGGCCGAGGCATCCGCTGCCGAGCAGGGCAGGCGCCTCCCGGGCGCGCAATCCCGCTGGAACCGGGGAAAGGACCTGTCGTGGGAGCCCCTGCGCATCGAGCTGGTGTGCGAGGTGGCATTCGACCACCTCCAGGGAGACCGATTCCGCCATGGCACGACCTTCCGCCGCTGGCGTCCCGACCGATCGCCGGCCGACTGCCGCTACGACCAGCTCGAGGAGACGCCACCCGCCCTGCTCGCCGACCTGTTCCGAACCTGACCTGTCGGGACGGGCGACGCACCCGGGCAGTCTGCCACCTATTCCTGCGGTGACTGTTAGGCCGGGTTTTCCGTCTGTCGGACCTTCCGAATATGGGTATATCTATGTCGTGGGTCGCGTATGCGGGCCGACTTCACGCCTTGCAGTCACCGGACGAATGGATGGCCAAGAGGTCGAGTTCCTCGTCTGCATGGTCCTCGGTACACTCGTCCGGCCAAGCATCCACGGAGATCACCTACGTGTCCGTCGCCCTCGATCCGAATGCCGCCGTCAACGACCTGGCCGACCGCTTCTGGGACGGCGTCCTGGAGCGGGATCCGCTGTGGGCGACCTTGCTCGGGGACGAGCGCTTCAACGATCGCTGGCCCGATTTGGGCACGGACGGGCGAGCCGCCGATGAGGCGGCGTATCGGTCCGTGCTGGCCGAGGCGCAGGCGATTCCGGCCGACGGGCTCGACCCCGAGCAGGTCATCACGCGAGACCTGCTGATCCTGGTGGCCGAGAACCAGCTCGAGGCGCTGGCGCAGAAGCAGTATCAGCTGGCCATCGATCACATGGGCGGGCCGCAGATCTGGCCGGCCCAGGTGGCCCAGTACCAGCCGGTCGACAGTCCCGAGCGGGTCGAGCTCCTGCTGACCCGATACGCGGCATACCCCGCCATGATCGAGCAGTACGTGAGCACCCTGGCCGAGGGGGTCGCCGATGGGCGCACCGCGGCCGCCGTTCCGGTCCGCCGTGCCGTCGAGCAGATCGAGCGCCTGCTGGCCATGCCCCCCGCCGACGCCCCCGCATCGACGATGGTGCAGGTCGGCGACGAAGATCGTCCACGCGTGACCGCGGCGGTCGAGGAGCACATCTACGCCGGCCTCCGCCGTTTCCGTGACTACCTCGTCGAGGCCTACGAGCCGCATGCTCGTCAGCAGCCGGGGCTTTCGGCAACGCCGGGTGGCGACGAGGCGTACCGGCTCGCGATCCGCATGCAGACCACACTGGCTACAACCGCGGAGGAGGTGCACGCGTTCGGCCTGGCCGACCTCGAGCTGATCGAGGCCGAAAAGGATGAGATCGCGCGACGCCTGGGCCACGCCGACCGCCACGCGCTGCGCGAGGCACTGGCGACCGATCCGGCCAACCACACCTCCGACCCGGAGGCATTGGTGCAGCTTGCCCAGGAGCAGACCGAGCGAGCCTATGACGCCGCGCCGCAGTACTTCGGTCGTCTGCCCTCGGCGAACTGCTACGTCAAGGCGGTCGAGGCCTACCGCGAGATGGAGTCGCCGCCGGCCTTCTACATGCCGCCCTCGGTCGACGGCTCTCGCCAGGGCCAGTACTACATCAACACGTATGAGCCGATGGAGCGGCAGCTCCACAAGATCGCGGCCATCACCTTCCACGAGGCGACGCCGGGCCACCACTTCCAGATCGCGATCGAGATGGAGCTCACGGGTCTCCCAGCCTTTCGGACCCTCGGCGCCCGGCTGGCGGGCGGCGCCTATGTCGAGGGATGGGGGCTGTACTGCGAGCGCCTTGCCGACGAGATGGGGTTGTATGCATCGGACGAGGAGCGGCTCGGCATGCTCGACGCACAGTCGTTCCGCGCCGCGCGCCTGGTGGTCGACTCCGGACTGCACGCCATGAGCTGGACGCGTGACCAGGCCATCGACTTCATGCGTGAGCACGGATCGCTGCCACCGGTCGACGCCGCGATCGAGGTCGACCGTTACACGATCTGGCCCGGACAGGCACTGTCGTACAAGCTCGGCCAGCGCGAGATCGAGCGGGCGCGGGCAGACGTGTCCGAGGCGATGGGGGACCGGTTCGATCTGCGCGCGTTCCACGACGAGGTGATCGGCCACGGCTCATTGCCGCTTGCCACGCTCCGCTCACAGATCCTTGGCTGGGTCGAGGCTGCCGTCGTCGACGGACGCTGACGGTCCGTGCGGCACCCCGTGGCCGCCGTTCGTGATCGCCTCGAGGATCGCCTCGCGAGCGGCTGAGGTCGGCTACTCGGTCCAGGGGTCGTAGTCGGGATCGGGTGGCTCGGCGGCAGGGCGGAGCTGCTCCGGTACGTTGCGCAGGTTGACGCGCACCCGCCACCACACCTTGTAGCGGCCGCGCATGGCATCGACCAGCAGGTCCTCCGGATCGCGGACGGATGCGGCAGCCCCGGGATGCCGCGCGCGCCAGCGGTCCAGGCCGGCCAGCGCGTCGGACTTGTCAGCGGCCTGGCTGATCACGAGCAACGGCTGCGTCGAGCGCCGGCGACCGGTGGCGGGCACGGTGCCATCCGCATTGCGAGCGGGCGGCGAGGGCATCGGGGGTGGAACCGAACCCTTTCGGCCGCGTTGCGCGGACGGATCCGGCGCCACGCCCTCGGGCCGCGCGCGTCGCTTTGAGGGCTGGACCCTCGGCGGCTCTCCAGCCTGCTTGGCGTAATGCGGCGGCCACGGAGCGTCTCCCTCGCCCTCGGCTTCGTGGCGCGCCACCAGCTCCAGCAGCGGCTCCAGCGAGAAGGCGGCATCATCGATCCCGGCGCCGACGTCTCCCAGCTGAGCGTAGCGGCCCGGCACGGATCGCACGGTGAAGTCGCCGAGCTCCGCGTTCGGCACCTCGTCCCACGTCAGCGGCGCGCTGACGGTCGCTTCCGGGCGCGGCCGCACCGAATAGGCCGATGCCACCGTCCGATCCTTCGCGTTCTGGTTGTAGTCGAGGAACACGCCGTGGCGCTCCTCCTTCCACCACTTCGAGGTGGCCAGCGACGGTGCCCGCCGCTCCACCTCGCGCGCCAATGCCAGGGCGCAGCGGCGGACGTCGCCGAACGCCGATTCGGGCGAGATCCGCACGTAGACGTGGATCCCGCGCGAGCCGGAGGTCTTGGGCCAGGCGGTGTAACCGAGCTCCTCCAGGACTTCGCGCACGACAACCGCAACCGATCGCACGTCGGCCCAGGGCACGCCGGGTCCGGGATCGAGGTCAACGCGCAGCTCGTCGGGATGGTCGAGATCGCCGGTGCGGACGGGATGCGGATTGAGGTCGATGCATCCGAGGTTGACCACCCAGGCCAGCGCCGCGAGGTTGTCGACCACCACTTCATCCGCGGTGCGCCCTGACGGAAACGAGAGCTCGACGGTTCGGATGAACGCCGGAACGGATTTCGGGGCGCGTTTCTGGAAGAAGGCCTCGCCGCCGGCACCGTCGACGAAGCGCTTCAGCGCCATCGGGCGATCCCGGACGCCGAGGAGGGCGCCATCGGCCACGGCGAGGTAGTACTCGACCATGTCGAGCTTCGTGATGCCGGCATCGGCAAAGAAGACCTTGCCGGGATTGCTGATCGTGACCTCGTGCCCGTCGAGGGCCAGGGTCTCGGACTCGCCTCGTGCCATCGGCGACTAGGGTAGCGCCACGCTCAACGGCGGCACGACCCTTGCGAGGATGATGGACCGATGATCGACCGAGCCAGGCGCCTGATCGGCAGCCTCGACGACTGGAGCATGCGCCACCGCACCACCCGGGTCTCGCGACGCGCCATCAGCGGCTTCATGGCGCACGAGGCGCTCCAGTACGCGGGCAGCATGGCGTACTTCGGCGTGCTCTCCATCTTCCAGCTGCTCGTCCTCGGCGTGGTCGTTGGGTCGTTGTTTCTCGGCCAGGGGGAGGCGCGTGACTTCGTGATCGAGCAGGTGCAGGCGGGATCGCCCCTTGATGCCGAGACGATCACGGGCGTGATCGACGCCGCCATCGAGTCGCGCGGCAGCATGACCATCATCGGCTTCGGCTTCCTGCTGTGGAGCGGCCTCGGCATCTTCTCGGCACTCTCGACCGGTATCAGCCGCGTGTTCGAGAACGCTCCGCCGCGCCCGTTCCTCAAGGACAAGCTGGTCGGACTGCTGCTGATGGCGATCACCGGGGTGCTCGCGATCAGCTCGCTCGTCATCGGCATCGCGACGGGGATCCTCCAGGAGGCGGCCGCCGACGTGCTCGCGCGCGTTCCCGGCGGCGGGACAGCGATCTGGCTCATCGGCCTGCTGGTGCCGATCTTCCTGATCTTCCTGGCGTTCTGGTTCATCTACAGGGTCGTGCCGAACCGCCCTGTCACGTGGGGCGAGGTGCTGCCCGGGGCCGTGGTGGCGGCGCTGCTGTGGACGGTCCTGCGCTTCGGCTTCACCTGGTATGCCACCAGCGTGGCCAACTACGAGAGCGCCTTCGGGCCGATCTCGACCGGCATCACGCTGCTCGTGTTCCTCTACTTCGCCAGCGTGATCGTGCTGCTGGGTGCCGAGTTCGCCCGCGCCAGCGCGCTGGAGGACGAGGTCGGAGCGATCGCGGCCGCGGATCCAGGCCTGCTGCCGGTTCCCGTCGATCCTGCGCCGGCTCCGGCACCCCCTTCGACGCGCGGTATCTCACGCTGGATCCTGGTCGGCGGCGCTGCCGCGATCGGCCTGGTGGCCGGACGGCTCAGCAAGCGCGATGGGGACGACGGGGCCTAGGCGAACCTGCACGGTTTGCTGGCGCAGCAACTATCGTCGACGCAGCGACGGTTCGTCCGTCGTGGATTGCCGGTGCGGCAACGGACAACCCCGGAAGAACGGTGTTCCGCGGTTCCGTCGCACATAGTTGCCACGCTGGCAAACGTCGGCGTACTGCGACAGCCGGCTGGACACGTGTAGTACCTTTGCCCCCGTTCCGGTGCCTCCAGGTATCGGGCACCATCGCCCCGCAACGAACCGCTACGGGGCATCAGGGCAAATTGCAGATTCGGATCACCGCTCGATGAGGCGGCGTTCTCATCTCACCGTCACGTTCGTGGCCCTGCTGGCGGTCGGATGGAGCGTTGTCACAACTCAGCCCAGCGGCTCGGCCCTTGCCGCTGATCCCGAGGCCCAACTGGCCCAGACCCGCGCAGAGCTCGCAGACGCACAGTCGGCGCAGCAGTCACTGGAGGCTACCCTCCAGCGCCAGCGCTCCGAACTCTCGCAGCTCCAGCGCAAGTCGGCCGATCTCGACGGCCAGCTCGACCTCGCACGGGCCGAGCTCGAAGACGTCACCGCTGAGTACGAGCGCGTCGCCGGGCTCCTCGAGCAGGTTCGCGTGCAGGTCACCGAGATCGAGGCTCGCATCGTCGAGCTGCACGAGCAGATCGAGGCCCTCGAGGCGCAGCTGAGTGACCTGGCGAGCGAGATCAGGGAACGCACGAGCGAGCTGCAGGAGCGAGAGGCACTCCTCGAGGATCACCTTCGCTCGGCATACGAGCGAAGCCAGACCTCGCTGCTGGAGGTGATCCTCTCCGCCGATTCGCTCGACCAGGCGACGACCCAGGTCGGCTATCTCATGAACGTCTCCGATCAGGACACCATCCTGGCCGAGGACATTCGCATCGCCCGCGAAGACCTGGAGACCCGGAGGCAGACCCTGCGGGACGGGCGGCGTGCGCTCGCCGATGCACGCGCCGTGGCGCGCGACGAGGAACGGGCGCTCAAGGCGCGTCGCGACGAGCTCACCGCCCTCGAAGCAGAGCTCGCCGAACTCCGAGCAGCGGCCGAGCAGAAACAGGCAGAGCAGGAGCAGGCGCTCAACGCCGCGCTCGAGGCGAAGGGCGACGTCGAGCAGCAGATCGCGGACAACGAGGCGGCCGCGGCGGCTGCGGCCAGGCTGGCGGAGCAGCTCCAACAGCAGGCATCGGCCCAGCAGGCCGCCATCGAGGAGGCCCGGCGTCGTGCCGCCGAGGAAGCGGCGCGCCGTGCCGCCGAGCAGGCCGCGCGCGACCAGGCCGCCCGCGAGGCCGCGGCCGCCGCCAACGCCACGTCCGGCTATGGCTTCCGCTGGCCGGAGCGCTCATTCCGGGTGACGCAGGAGTGGGGACCGACGACCTTCGCGCTCGAGCCGCCGTACACGTACCGCGGCACCTACTACCCGCACTTCCACGCCGGCATCGACTTTGCCAATGGCTGCGGCACGCCGATCTACTCGGCGGGCGCGGGCGTGGTCGTGGCATCGGGGCAGCCGCTGATGCCATGGGACACCGGGTTCGGCGTGGTGGTCGATCACGGCGGCGGAATCCAGACCTGGTACTGGCACATGCAGCCACGGGTGGTCGTCTCGCCCGGCGCGATCGTTACCAGCGAATCGGTCATCGGCTACGAGGGAACGACCGGGATGTCAACCGGCTGCCACGTCCACTTCGCGGTCAACCACAATGGCGTCTGGGAGAACCCGCGCAACTACCTGCCGTAGCGCGTCGCTAGGCGCCGACCGGCTCGCGGACGGCCGGGAGATAGAGGCGGTCGACGTACTCCGACAGCATTCTGGCCGTGCTGAACTGCCACAGGGCGCTGGCGATGGAAGCGCGCATGACGGTCAACCAGGCCGCCGGGAGCCCGGCGTCGTCGCGCTCGAAGAAACGCGGCACGATCTCGTCCTCCAGGAGCCGATACAGCTCGCTGGCATCGGCGAAGTCCTGGGCGCCCTCATCGCCGTCGGGCTGACGGTCACCGATGGCCCACCCGTTCGAGCCGTTGAAGCCCTCGTCCCACCAGCCGTCAAGGATGGAGACCGACGGGATGCCGTTGATCGCCGCCTTCATGCCTGATGTGCCGGAGGCCTCCAGCGGGCGGCGTGGATTGTTCAGCCAGATGTCCACGCCGCCGACCAGGAAGCGCGCGATGCGCATGTCGTAGTCCTCCACGATGAAGACCCGCCCGCGCAGATGGTCGGAGCGCGACAGCTCGAAGATGTGCTGGATGACCTGCTGGCCGGGGCGGTCGGCAGGGTGGGCCTTGCCGGCGATCACGATCTGCACCGGCCGGTCGGTCCCGGCGAGGATGCGCGACAGCCGCTCTTCGTCGCTGAAGAAGAGGGTCGCCCGCTTGTAGGTGGCGAAACGGCGGGCGAACCCGATGGTCAGCGCCTCCGGATCGAGGACGCCGCGCACGGCACGCAGTGCATCGGGCGACTCGCCGTGGCGGGCGAACTGGCGCGCCAGGCGACCCTCGAGGAAGCCCATCATCTCGCGCTTCTGCTGCTGGTGCGCTGCCCACAGCTCGTCGTCGTCGATCTCTCCGAGCGTGGCGAGCGACTCCGGTCCGTTCATATCGACACCGAGCGGCACACCGATCGCGCGCTCCACCAACCGGCGCACCGGGCGGCCGAGCCACGTGGGAACGTGCACACCGTTGGTGATGGCGTCGATCGGATGCCCGGCCAGGTCCTGCCAGGTCTCGGTGGCGGTTGCGCCGTGGAGCTGGCTCACCGCGTTCGCGCCGGTCGCATGGCGCAGGACGAACGCGGTCATGTCGAAGGGCGCGTTCGGGTCGTCGGTGTGGCCGCGTCCGAGCTCGAGCAGCTCGCCGGGCTCCATGCGCGCGGCGCCGAACCATCGATCCAGCGCGCGGGTGACGAGCTCACGGCCGAAGACCTCGTTGCCTGCCGGCACCGGCGTGTGAATGGTGAAGACCGCATCGCGGCCGACTCGTCGGAGGGCCTCACCGGCCGCCAGGCCGGGATCGGCGGCGACGAGCTCCCCGGCCCGCTCGACCAGCAGGAACGCCGAGTGACCCTCGTTGAGGTGCCAGACGGCGGGCGTGATGCCCAGCGCGCGCAGCGCGCGGACGCCGCCCACCCCGAGGATGAGCTCCTGGCAGAGGCGCATCTCCCGGCCGCGGACGTAGAGGATGTGGGTGATCGGTCGATCCGCCGGGTCGTTGATGGGGATGTCGGTGTCGAGCAGCAGGATCGGCACGCGCCCGACCTGGGCCACCCAGACCGCGGCGTGGACGACGCGATCCGCGATGTCGACACTGACCTGGAGCGGTGATCCATCACGGGCCCGGGCCCGACGCAGCGGGAGCTGCGACGGATCGAGGTCGGGCTGGGCATGCTCCTGGTGGCCATCGGCGTCGATCTGCTGGCGGAAGTAGCCGCGCCGGTAGAGCAGGCCGATGCCGACGAACGGCAGCGCAGCGTCGGAGGCCGACTTGCAATGGTCGCCCGCGAGGATCCCGAGGCCGCCCGAGTAGATCTGCATCGACTCGTGAATGCCGAACTCGGCACAGAAGTAGGCGATCGGCCCCGGCAGCGCCCGGTCCGGCGAGCCGCCATACCACGAATCGGCGCCGTTGGCCAGGTATCGATGGAACTCGTCCAGCACGCGGCTGGCGTCGACCATGAAGTCCTCGTCGGCCACCAGCTCGGCCCACCGGCCATAGTCGGTGTAGCGCATGACCGCGAGCGGGTTGCGGTGGCGGGTCCAGGCCGAGGAGTGAATGCGGCTGAAGAGCGACTGGGCGCGCGGCGTCCAGCTCCACCACAGGTTATAGGAGAGCTCGCCGAGGCCCTCGAGGCCAGCGGGAAGGTTGAAGTCGTGGCCGGGCAGCGTCGGCACGCGAATGGATGTGGTCACGAGGGGGGATGATAGCGGCGACGACGCGTAGGATGCTCCCCATGACGTCGATCCGAGAACGCCACGGCCTGGACGTGGCCGCGGTGCGAGAGCACTTTCCGTCCCTGGAGCGCACCCACGGTGGCCTGCCCGTCGCCTATCTCGACGGGCCTGGCGGGACGCAGGTTCCGCGCGAATGCATCGCCGCCATGGCGGCCTACCTCGAGCGCACCAACGCCAACCATGGCGGCGCCTTTGGCGCCTCCATCGAGACCGATGCCCTGCTCGACGAAGTGCACGCGGCCGGCGCGGACTTCGTGGGTGCCCACGACCCGGCCGAGATCGCGTTCGGTCCGAACATGACGACGATCACCTTCAGCCTCAGCCGCGCGCTCGGGCGCGACCTCCGTCCGGGCGACGAAGTCATCGTCAGCCGCCTCGACCATGACGCGAACGTCGCGCCGTGGCTGGCCGTGGCCGGGGACCGTGGAGCGACCGTCCGTTGGCTGGAGCTGGCGGAGGACCGCGCAACGCTCGACCTGGATGGGCTCGATGACGTCCTGTCGGCGCGGACGAAGGTCGTGGCGGTCGGCCTGGCCTCGAACGCGCTCGGGACGGTGACCGATGTCGGACGCGTCATCGAGGCGGCGCATGCAGTCGGCGCCATCGTGTACGTCGATGCCGTTCACGCCGCACCCCACCTGCCGATCGACGTCTCCCTCCTCCGCGCAGATCTGCTCGTCACCAGCCCGTACAAGTACTTCGCGCCGCACCTGGGCATGCTCTACGGCCGCCGCGACCTCCTCGAGAAGCTCGTGGCGTACCGGGTCCGGCCGGCCGGCGCGGAGCTCCCCGGCAAGCTCGAGACCGGTACCCAGAACCACGAGGCGCTGGCCGGCCTGCTCGGAACGTTCGGCTATCTCGAGGAGCTCGGAGCGGCCTACGGGAAGATCGCAAGCCGCCCCGATCGGCGCGGGCGGCTGCACGCGGCCATGTCCGCCATCCACGCGCATGAACGCGACATGGCGCTCGCCACGCTGGAGCGCCTGGCAGCGGTGCCCGGCCTGCAGCTGTTCGGGATCGCCGATCCGGCTCGCGTCGCCGAGCGCGTGCCGACCTTTGCATTCACCTTGGCCGACCATCGGCCGCGGGAGATTGCCGAGCATCTCGCGCGCAGGGCGATCAGCACCTGGGACGGCGATTTCTATGCCTGGGAGCTCATCCGCGCGCTCGGGCTGGACGAGAGCGGAGGACTGCTTCGCATCGGCATCGTCCACTACAACACGTACGAGGAGATCGACCGCCTTCACGAGGCGCTGGTCGAGCTCGTCGCCTGATCCGCCATTGATCGTCGCCGGCCGCGTCAGCCCCGCATGCCCGTTTGCGCCCCACCGCAAGTAACGACGACCCAGAGGCCGGAATAAGGCCCCGATCGGCCATTCAAGCTCACCGTTTGCGTTCCGGCGCAGGCCTCGGTCGGGATCGGCCGCGACCTCGTGGTTACTTGCGCTCCGGCGCAAGAAGTCGGATGCCGACGGCGCCTGGCCGCGCTCGACGTGTTCGTCCTTGAGGCGAGACGCTACCCTTAGCGGCCGGATGGAAGGTTATTCGGTCACGGAGGCGGCATCGGTTCTCGGCGTGCCGACTGAGCGCGTCTGGGAGCTGCTTGCGCGTGGCGTCCTCTCTGGCGCACCCGAGGGCGAAACCGGCATGCGCGTGTTCCTCCAGCCGCGGCCGGCGCCGCCGGCGGTCGACGACCGAATCTCGAACGGCCACGGCAACACACGCGAGACCGGGCCCGAAGCCTCCCCGTTCCGAGAGCTCCTGACCGAGTTCCGGAACCTGACCGAGCGGTACGGGCAGGCCCTCCTCGCGCTGGGCGAGGCTCGTGGTGAGGTTGCTTCCCTGCGATCGCGCGTCGATGTGCTCGAGGCGCGGATGGATCTTCGCCTGCCCATGTCTTCCCCGATGCCGGCCGCACCCACCTGGGCAGCACCGGCGGTCGCCCCGCGGCAGCCGACGGCACCCGTCGAGGATCAGGTGCCGCCGTCGGAGGAGCCACAGGCACCACCTGAGCAGGACTCGATGGCCGAGGTTGCGGAGGAGCCCGGTGCGGAGCCCGAACGTGAGGCGGAGCCGTCGACGCGCCGCAAGCGAGGGCGCGGCCACTTCAGCGGCGAGTTCGCCGAAGCCCTTGCTCGGGCCGAGGATCCTAGCCCCGCCGTGCTGCCCGGTGCTGTCGAGGCCGGTGCGGCGTTCGCCTCGATTCGATACGAGGTTTCCGCCCAGGAGGCGGCCTCTTCGTCGGAGCCGGAGTCGCCAGAGGCCATCCTTCCACGCGAGCTTCCCCCGGCCGAGCCGATGGCGATCGCGGAGCCAGAGCCGGAACCAGCACCGGTGCCTGTCGCGGAGGCGGAGCCGGCCATTGTCACGGAGCCGGACCTCGCCTTCGAGCCCGAGGCCGGGCCAGGGCCGGAATCCGAGCCGGTCCTTGGCGTCGAGCCCGGGCCTGAGCCGGATGTTGAGCCGATGCCCGCCGCGGAGGCGCGGCCGGAGCCGGTGTTGGTCGTGGCACCGTTGCCGGCCGCGGAACCGGAGCCAGCCGTTGCCACGGAGCCGGACCTCGCCTTCGAGCCCGAGGCCGGGCCAGGGCCGGAATCCGAGCCGGTACTGGGCGTCGAGCCATGGCCTGAGCCGGAGGTTGAGCCGATGCCCGTCGAAGAGGCCGCACCGGCGGAGCCCGCCGCTGTGGCGGAAGCGGACCTCGCGTTCGAGACCGAGGCCGAGCCAGTGGCGGAGCCGGCAGTCGTCGCCGAACCGGACCTCGCCTTCGAGCCCGAGCCCGAGGCCCCGCCAGAGCCCGAGGCCTCGCCAGAGGCAGAGGCCCCGCCACAGGCAGAGCCAGGGCCGGAGCTGGACCTGGGGCCGGATGCGGTCGCGGAGCCGGGAACCCCCGAGGCAGTGCCCGAAGATGAGCCGGCCTGGGACCGGGAACGGTACAGCGCTGACATCGAGGCGCCGGACTGGTGGACACCAGAGGCGAGCGTGTGGACGGAGCCGGATGCGGCACCGACGCAGTCGGCCGCCGATGTGCCGTCGTCCGACGAGGCGCCGGTCGAGGAGATCGAGATGCCGGCCGCCGTGACCGAGGCATCGACGCCGCAGCGCGAAGCGCCTGATGCCGCCGACGACCGGGAAGCCGAGGCGCCAGTGATCGAGCCCGACCCGGATACGACGTCGCGCGAACCGTATCGCGACGAGGAAACCATGCTCTGGTTCGGCCGCCAGCCAGAGGCGGCGGCATCGGCTGAGTGGCCGCCGGAGGACGCCGCCGGCGAGATGGAAGTGGCGAGCACGGGACGCCGAGCGGCCGCGGATCCGGCCGCGTCGAGCACCATGCCGGGCGCCGAGGAGCTCCACGATGCGCTCACGGCCCTCGACGCCCTGGGCTCACGTCGAGGATCGGAATCGACTCCAGCCCCGGAAACCACGGGGGCGCCGGCGGCGCCGACTGCCTCGGAGCGCGCGTCGAGGTCGAGACAGCCCGGCGAACTGCACGGTCCGGCGTCACGAGCCTACCGGCGGCTGCGTCGCATCTTTCCCGGCTGAGCCATGAGCCGATACGACGGGCGCACCGCCCTGGTGGTTGTTGACCTGCAGAACGACTTCGCCGATCCGGCCGGAAGCCTCTCAGTGCACGGCGGCGAGACGATCGTTCCGCTCATCAACGAGGCGGTTCGCGCCGCGCGCGAAGCCGGTGCTCTCGTGGTCGTCACGCAGGATTGGCACCCGGAGTCGACGCCGCACTTTGCCAGGGATGGAGGGGCATGGCCGGTGCATTGCGTCGGCGGGACGTGGGGAGCGGAGCTGCATCCATCCTTCGAGGTGCCGATCGACGCCCCGCGCGTCCGGAAGGGAAGCAACGGCGAGGACGGCTACTCCGGGTTCACGATGCGTGATCCCACGACCGAACGGGAGACGTCGACCGAGCTGGAGCGCCTGCTCCGCGCCCACGGCGTCGAGCGCGTTGTCGTATGCGGCCTGGCGACCGATTACTGCGTCAAGGCTACCGCGCTCGACGCCGTTCGCCTCGGCTTCGCGGTCAGCCTGCTCGGTGAGGCGGTTCGCGCCGTCAACCTCGCGCCGGAGGATGGCGACCGAGCGCTCATCGAAATGGCGGAGGCGGGCGTCACCCTTGTTTGACGGCGTGGCGCGACGGCCGTAGCGTGCGTTCCACATCCACCAACGCGGGGCCGCGACCCGCCCGGGGAGGTGCTCTTCCCGTACCCGGGCACGAAGGAGGAGACTGCTGGCACCAAGGCCGGTGGTCTCTTTGCCTGTCGATGGAGGACCGATGCCGCTGATGATCCGCCCGATCCTGCGCTGGCTCGCCGTGCTGTGCGTCGCCGCCGGCTCGCTCGGGCTGCTCGGCGCCGGGCCGGTGCGTGCGGGCGCGGACGACGTGCATCTGCTGACGCTCGACGACATCATCAATCCGATTTCCGCGCGCTACCTCGAGCGCGGGATTGCCGATGCAGCGGAGCAGGGTGCCGCGGCGGTGCTCATCGAGCTCAGCACGCCCGGCGGGCTGCTGGAGGCGACACAGGACCTGACCGCCGCGATGCTGAGCGCCGAGGTGCCGGTGATCGTGTACGTCACGCCGCCGGGGACGCACGCGGCCTCCGCGGGCGTCTTCGTCACCATGGCGGGACATGTCGCGGCGATGGCTCCGAGCACCCGGATCGGTGCGGCGACGCCGGTGAGCGGCGACGGGACCGAGATCCCCGAAGATCTGGCGCGCAAGATCATCAACGACACCGCGGAGTACGCCCGCAGCATCGCCGAAGCCCGCGGCCGGAACGCTGAATGGGCCGAGGACGCCGTCCGCGATGCCGACGTTGTTGGCGCTGTCGAGGCGGTCGAGATCGGCGCGGTCGACCTGGTGGCCGATGACCGGGCCGCGCTGCTCGACGAGATCGACGGCCGAACCGTCAGCCTGCGAGGGTCGGAGGTCACGTTGGCAACGGCCGACGCCACCGTCGTCGAGCTGCCGATGTCTCCCTTCGAAGACCTGCTGATGGCGATCAGCGACCCGAACATCGCCGTGATTCTTCTCAGCCTCGGATCGCTCGGCATCTACTTCGAGCTCAGTGCTCCCGGCTCGTTCTTCCCGGGGATCCTGGGCGCAATCGCAATCATCCTGGGTCTCCTCAGCCTCGGCAGCCTGCCGATCAACTACGCCGGACTTGCCCTTCTGCTCCTCGGCCTGGCGCTGATGGGCGCCGAGATCTGGGTGGCATCGGGTGGCGTCCTGGGCATTGGCGGCGCGATCGCCTTCCTGCTCGGTGGGCTGCTGCTCATCGACGACACCCAGGCCCCGTTTCTCGAGGTCAGCCGACCGCTCATCTATGGCATCACGCTGGCGCTGGTTGCCTTCAGCCTGGTCGCGGTGCGGGCGGTGATGCGCACGCGCCGCCGGCAGGTGGCCATCGGCGGAAGCGACATGGTCGGCCACACCGCGGTCATGCGAGGATCCACATCGGTCTATGTCGGAGGGGAGCTGTGGAGGGCGCGAAGAGAGAATGGGGAGGAGCTGCCGCATGGCGGCAGCGTGCGCGTTGTGGGACGCGACGGAATGACCTTGATCGTCGAGCCGCTCGAAGGAGCAGGACCGGCGCCAACGAACGAAATGAAGGAGTCGTAGATCGTGGAAGAGCTGATTGGCCTGCTTCCCGTCCTGGCGGTCGCCGCGGTGGTGATCTTCAGCCTGGTCGGGTCGGCGGTGAAGGTGGTCCAGGAATACGAACGAGGCGTGATCTTCCGCCTGGGTCGGCTGGTCGGGGCGAAGGGACCGGGTCTCTTCTTCATCATCCCGTTCATCGACCGCATGGTGAAGATCGACCTGCGAACCGTGACGCTCGACATCCCGAGCCAGGAAGCGATCACCCGAGACAACGTGACGGTGCGGGTGAATGCCGTCTGCTACTTCCGCGTCGTCGATCCAGAAGCTGCGGTCGTCCGCGTCGAGAACTATCTGCTCGCGACGCTGCAGATCGCGCAGACGACGATGCGATCGGTCCTCGGCCAGTCCGAGCTCGACGAGCTCCTTGCGAAGCGCGAGGAGATCAACCAGCGACTCCAGGAGATCATCGACGAGCAGACCGCGCCGTGGGGCATCAAGGTCAGCGTGGTCGAGGTCAAGGATGTCGAGCTGCCGCAGGAGATGAAGCGCGCCATGGCCCGGCAGGCCGAGGCCGAGCGTGACAAGCGCGCCAAGGTGATCCACGCCGAGGGCGAGTTCATGGCCGCGCAGCAGCTGTCGGAGGCCGCGAACATCATCAGCGCCGCCCCGTCGGCCCTTCAGCTGCGCTACCTGCAGACCCTTTCCGACATCAGTTCCGACCAGAGCCGGACGATCATCTTCCCGCTGCCGATGGACCTCATCAGCGCGTTCGTCGGCAATCGCGGCGATGAGAGCGGCGCGTCGTCCGTGAAGCCGGTGATCCCGCCGAAGGCCGCATCGGAGGGGGCCTGACTTCATCGCTGACCGCGCTGGACCGTCGCGATCCCTCGAGGCCAGCGCGCCGGAGCCCATTCTGCCGCGCGGTCAGACGCCTCGAAGTGCTCGGACGATGACCGCCGCGCCGCCCAGGACGGCCATGGCGCCGATGACGACCCATGTCCGATCGGCGGTCATGAAGCTGCGTGGTGCGAACGGCAGGTTGAGGCCCTGGGCGACCCAGACCAGGCCGGCTCCGAGCAGCAGGATGCCGAGGACGATGAGCGGGGTGCGCACCCGCCGATCGTACTGCGCGACAAGTACTTGCGGAGCGCGGCACGCTCGCGCAATACTCCGCGCGTCGACCGCATCAGCGCGGCGCCATCAGCCTCTACTTCCTCTCCCCTCCACCACGTCCAATCGTCGGCCTCGGGGCAGTGGCAGATCCCGGGCCGGCGCCGAAGCGGCGGACTCGATGGTGGTTCAACAACCTTTGTGGGAGGGGTCCTTCAGTGACCTACACCGATCAGGTGATCAACTGCGGCGACTGTGGAATCGACTTCGTCTTTTCCGCGTCCGAGCAGGAGTTCTTCGCGGAGAAGGGCTTCTCGTCCGCACCGAAGCGCTGCTCGTCGTGCCGGGCCCAGCGCCGGGCAGCCGGCGGCGGAAATGGGGCAGGGGCGAGCAGCTACGGCAACGGCGGCGGCTACTCGAGCGGGCCGCGTGAGATGCACGACGCGACGTGCGCGCGCTGCGGCAACGAGACCCAGGTGCCGTTCCGCCCGACGGGGGCCCGACCGGTCTACTGCTCCGACTGCTTCCGGATGATGCGCGGCTAGCTTCCATCTCCGCCGAACGCGCCATGACGGCGGTCCCTCGAAGGCCGCCCGTCGGGCTCTCCGCCCCTTCCTTCATGTGTTCGGGGGACGGGACCGGCCAACCATTCGCGGGATGACTGCAAGGCCGCCTATCGGTCCCGATTGACGCGGTTCCGCGGCCGGCGCGAGCGTGGCCCGGGGCTGGAGGACGTCCGATCGGGGGCAGGATCGCGCCTGCGGCCCGCACGCAGACTCCTCGCCGATCAGACTGAAACGCGCCTTCGCGCCAGTGGGTGTGCAGCGTTGTACGCACGTCGCGTGGATAGGTCAGGCCCAGCCCGGTCGGGAGTGCGCCTTGCTCATTCTCACAGTGGGTCAGGTGGTGAGGGAACTGGCTCGATCGGACGACGTACCGCGACCGGACGGTGGTAAGCCGACAGCCACCTAGCAGAACGAGGAGCGGGACCACGAAGGCGGTGCCTGCCTGCGGCATGTGGCTCCCTTCTCTGATGCTTCGAGCCGCGCGTGCCGCTGATCTTCGCGGCGTGGCGCCGGCCGTGGCGCGTCCTCAGGAACGCGGATGGGGTCGTCACGAAGACGCGCAAGATGATCCGAGGTCGCGCCTGCCAGACCACAGGACCAACTCCAATTGTGGGCTTGGTACAAGGCGAACATGATCCAGAATCCTCATCATGTCTTCGAATCCAAGATCCAAGCGGCGATTAGCGAATGCGGCCCATCGACGATCTCGACCGGCGCCTCCTCACCGAGCTGCAGGTCGATGCACGCCTCAGCCTCGCCGAGCTCGGGCGCCGCATCGGACTCTCCTCACCCGCGGTGGCCGAGCGCATGCAACGACTCGAAGAGCTGTAGCCGCGGGCCCACGTGCCCGCGCACGACAAATGGCCAGATAGATTGAGTCCCTTGACACTCGTATCACGCGTGATACGGTGCCCCCATGGACAGTGTGACGATTCGCGACCTGCGCAACCACGGCGGAGACGTCGTCGAGCGCGTCGAAGCCGGTGAGCACGTGACCGTGACGCGTGACGGCCGCCCGGTGGCTGAGCTTCGACCCGTGCGATCGCCGGGGATCGCCGCGGTCGCCCTCCTGGAGCGCTGGCGGCGCCTTCCAGTAGTCGACGTGGATGCGCTACGCCGGGACATCGACGCCGCCGTCGATCAATCGCTGTGAGCGACCCGGAGGGTCTGCTGGACACGAGCGCGCTGCTGACGCTCGGGCGGCTTCACGACCCGTCCGTCCTGCCTGAGCTCGCGCTGATCTCGGCGGTCACGCTCGCCGAGCTGTCGGTGGGAACCCTGGTCGCGACCGACGACGCCGAGCGTGCGCGGCGCCTCGCCCATGTGCAGCAGGCCGAGGCCGACTTCGACCCTGTCCCGTTCGACGCCGCCGCGGCCCGTGCCTTCGGCATCGTGGCATCGGCGTACCGGCGATCGGGCTGGAAGCCTGCCGCCCGTGCGTTCGACGCCCTGATTGCGGCGACCGCCGTCGCGCACGGCCTGCCGCTGTACACGGCCAACCCGGCCGACTTCGCCGGGATCGACGGTCTCGTCGTGCGCGCGATCCCCGTCCCCGACGCCGCGACCTGACCAGCGCGGCCGTCTCGCCACGACGCTTCGGTATCGGTTGGGCCCCGAGGGAATCCGGTCGTCCTTCAGCTGCACGAGCAGAACGAACCGGACGGGCTTACATCGTTGACCCCGAACGTACGACGCCGGCAAGTTGAGCGCCGCTCGCCGCCGGCTGTCGGTGCGCCGGCGACGCAACGCCGGTAGGCCCTGCCGAGGTCTTCGTGGACTCGAGCGACGCCGATGACCACTTCGGGGCGGATTCGGCATCGCCCACCACGGCGAAGACCTCCTCCACGGAACGGTTGATCGTGGTGCTGACTTCGGCCCTTGCCATGGTCAATCCTCCAGCGCTTGAGGGTGGCACCGGCTGTCTGAGCGCGAAACGGACGCAAGGCTATGCTGCCGCCAAGCTGTTGAGTATGCTCCGCCGAGATTCGTGTCGAGGACGATTCCATGGCGTGGCGCATGTGGCTTGTCAGTGCTGGAGCTGGTCTCGCCCTGCTGATTGCGGGCAAGTTCGTCTACCTTCTCGTCGAAAATGGCTTTGACATCGCACGGGCGCCGGTCGCCTTCCTTCTTCCGCTCGTGATGCTGATCGTGGGCCTGGTTCTGACCGCCAACGGCCGATCGAGCGGCCCAGTCATCGTGGCGGTTGTGGCACTCCTTCTTCTGCCGGTGTTCGGGATGGCCGTCCTCAATCACGGGCTTTCGCAGCAGACACCCGCCGATGCCGCACTGGTGTTCATCGGCATTCCACTCGCCCTCTTGGCGGTCATATCGGGGGCGCAGCTCTGGCGCACTCGCCATGGGAATGCTGCGGCGACGTGATCGTCGGGTGAGCTCAGGCCGTCGCATCACCCGCCGGGGCCGTGGGACAAACTTGACAGTGGCGCAAACGACACTGGAAGCCCTCCGGGGTCACCTCTAGCACCACAATCCATGATTCGCCCCGGCCGATCTGCCAATGGCCGTTCCCGCCCCCGCGGCTAGCCCAGGGGATCCCGCGAGCCGCGATGAGTCCTGCGGCGTCCGGCGGTCATACTGTCGAACCCGTTCGGAGGACTTCTGGTGCGCAGCGTGACGTTCTCGATGAGCGCCTCACTTGACGGCTACATCGTCGGGCCGGACGGAAAGTTCGACTGGCCGGGCTTCGACGAAGAGGTCTTTCGCTTCTGGATCGACGAGATTCGAGAGGTCGATGTCCACCTCTTGGGACGGCGGCTGTACGAGACGATGCTGTACTGGGAGACCGCCGACCAGGACCCAGCGCTCGGCGACGCGGAGCTGGAGTGGGCCGCCCTCTGGAAGCCACTCCCGAAGGTGGTGTTCTCCACCACGCTGTCGGCTGTGGAGGGCAATGCCCGCCTGGCCTCCGACGGCCTGGCGCAGGAGATCGAGCGGCTGCGAGCCGAGCCGGGGGAGGGCGAGATCGCGATCGGTGGCGCGACGCTCGCCGCCGAGGCGGCCGCGTTGGATCTGATCGACGAGTACCGAACCATGGTCTACCCGGTGCTGGTTGGCGGTGGCATCCCGTTCTTTCCCCAGCGCGAGCGGCGGGTGGATCTCGAGCTCGTCGAGACCCGCACCTTCAGCTCGAGAGTCGTCTACCTTCGCTACCGCGTGGCGCGCTAGCCGGCTCCGCCGCCGAGCCCAACGGTTGAGAGTTGGCGCAACGTTCTAGCACCATCAATCACGGTTCGCCCCTGCCAGTCACCTGGCGATTGGCTGTCACCGCAAGATCGGATCGGGACCCCGACGATTCGCCCGGCGAATACGTGGCCACCATGCGCGGGCCGCGAGACCCGAACCAGTCGGGTCGACGACCGGGACTCCGCACGTCGCTTGGCCGCCGGGCGGCCGTATCGCTCCAACCGTCCTATCATGGGAAGCGCACGCTCAACCCCGGCAGACAACTTGCGGAGCTTCCATCCCCATGACGAGTCAGCACGACGATTGGCGCGAGCTCGGACAGCAGATCCGCGTCGATTCGGTCCGATCCAGCAGCGCAGCAGGCAGCGGCCATCCCACGTCCTCGATGTCGGCGGCCGATCTCATGGCGGTTCTCATGTCGAAGTACCTGCACTACGACTTCGGCACCCCCGACGACCCGCGCAACGACCACCTGATCTTCAGCAAGGGCCACGCGTCGCCGCTGCTGTACGCGATGTACAAGGCCGCGGGAGCCATCAGCGACGACGAGATGCTCACCTTCCGCCAGTTCGGCTCGCGGATCGAGGGTCATCCGACGCCGGTGCTGCCGTGGGTCGACGTGGCGACCGGGTCGCTCGGCCAGGGCCTGCCGATCAGCGTCGGTGTGGCGCTCACCGGAAAGAAGCTGGATCGGCTGCCGTATCGCGTCTGGTGCCTGTGCGGTGACTCGGAGATGGCCGAGGGATCGATGTGGGAAGCGTTCGAGCACGCCGGCATCCACGGGCTCGACAACCTGACGGCCATCATCGACGTCAACCGGCTCGGCCAGACCGGCCCCACGATGCACGGCTGGGATCTCGATGCCTATCGCAGACGCGCTGAGGCGTTCGGGTGGAAGGCGATCGAGATCGACGGCCACGACGTGGCGGCCATCGACCGCGCCTTTGCGCGCGCAGTCGAGACCAGGGGCCGACCGACGGTCATCATCGCCAGGACGGAGAAGGGCCGCGGCGTGAAGGCGGTTGCCAATCAGCCGGGCAGGCACGGCAAGCCGCTCGACGACGAGGCAGCAGCGATCGCCGAGCTCGGCGGCATCCGCGACATCCATGTCGAGGTCCCGAAGCCCGACTTCGATGGCCGGCCACACGAGTTCCCGACGAAGCCGCTGACCCTCCCGGCCTATGAGCCGGGCGCGAAAGAGGCGACGCGCAAGGCGTTCGGCGACGCGCTCACCGCACTCGGGAAGGCGGATGGCTCGATCGTCGCGATCGACGGCGAGGTCGGGAACAGCACCTACACCGAGGAGTTCGCCGAGGCGCTGCCGGACCGGTTCGTCCAGGCCTACATCGCCGAGCAGCAGATGATCGCGACCGCGGTCGGCATGCAGGTTCGCGGCTGGAAGCCGTTCGCGGCCACCTTCGCCGCGTTCCTCAGCCGCGCCTACGACTTCGTGCGCATGGCGGCCGTCAGCAGAGCGAACATCGCGGTGGCCGGGTCGCACGCCGGCGTCAGCATCGGCGAGGACGGACCGTCGCAGATGGCGCTCGAGGACCTGGCCAGCCATCGTGCCATCCACGGCTCGACCGTCCTCTACCCGTCGGATCCGAACCAGACGGCGGCACTGGTGCCGCAGATGGCCGACCGCGAGGGCATCGTCTACATGCGCACGACGCGCGAAAAGACGCCGATCCTCTACCAGCCGGGCGACGAGTTCCACATCGG
>JBQTHZ010000122.1:0-8271 GCA_052388515.1 Chloroflexota bacterium
GCTCGACACGCGTTGAGGACGGAGTAGAGAGTCGCCCCTTCGTGCTGGCGGTGCCATCGCATCGACTCAACCATGGCATCCAGCAGAGTTGGCCGTGGAGCGTCGGCGAATACCTCACTGGCCGGGACTCCACTGATGGCAACTCCGCATCGGTGAGCAATCGTGCGGTCGATCACGTACCAGAAACTCGGCTGCTCACGAGCGTCAAGGTTGATCGAGGGAGACATCCTCGGTCCCCCGTTAACGTTCAATTCGAAGTCGGCGCCCGTGGGCGGGGAGGCCGATACTTCGCGCCTGTAGAGCGTGAACTCCAGGCCCCGGGCCGGGCAGGCGCCGGTGAGATCGAGCAGGTCCTTGGCGACCGAGCGCTTCAGGTCGTCGACGACGTGACGTGCAGACACCGCGACAATGTCGACGTCGCTTTCCCCGGGCACGTAGCCGCCGAGGGCGATCGACCCCACGAAGTACGCCCCGACGAAGTCGCTCCTGAGCAGCGCCTCAAGGTGCGCCGCCACTTCCCGGCCAAAACTTGCGACGTCGTCGTGTACCGCCCAGTCCATTTCCCCGTGCCCGGTCCTGCGACTCACCACGGGGATGGTCGCACTTCTCGCGCGACATCAGTCGACCGCATCGTGAGCCGCATCCTGATTGCGCGTGTGGGTTGCCGGCGCCCGGCGACTCGGATGAGACCGACCTCGTCGTCCGCGCCGTCGTGGGCAGCGGGCTGAGCGAGGAGGACGTCGCCGCCTGGATAGGCGAGTGCCTGCACAGGAACCGATGTCGCGGACCCTCATCGTCAGCGACGGCCATCACCGTGTCGCCCTGGCCCGGCAGGAGGGCGGCGCCTTCATCGACGCCGAGGTGACCCGCATCCGGACCTCGCATGAGCTGCACCCAAACGTCGACATCCTCGAGCTCGTCCACACCGAGCAGCACCGTCGGCTGAACGAGCGCACCCACCTCCACGAGGTCGCTCCAGAGGGCTCGATCGCGTTCTCGCGACCGACGTACTACGGCGAGCTGCTCCGGCTGATCCAGGCCCACGCCTACGAGCTCAGCGAGGCTCACGGCGAGTTCGTCTCGCTGCCGGAGGCGACGGGCGACTGGTACCCGACGAGCTGGCTGCCGGCGATCGAGGCAATCGAGGCGAGCGGGCTGCGGTGCGCCTACGACTTCAAGACCCACGGCGACCTCTACCTCTGGACATCCCAAAAGCTGCGCGAGCTCCGGACGACGAATCCGGGTGCGACCTGGACCGATGCGGCCGCCCTGCTCGCCCGCGTCCCGGTGGATCGGACCCATCGGCGGGAGACCGTGGCCGCCCGCCGCAAGCCGCTGCCGCCATCCGAAAACCCGGCCGGGGCAAGCGCGGCCGGTTCGTCTCGCGGACCCTTGGCTGTACCCTTATTCCGTACCCTGTAGCCGGACGGAACGACCCGGACGCCGCGGGATGCCGGTGTGATGCATAGGGCCGCGCGAGCTCCTCGCGCGATGTCATTGCGCGCCCGAGCGACGATGGGTCGGCTGCTGATCAATCGCGTCCCAAGTGATACGGCACGTCGGCGACGATCGTGTTACGCCGGAAGAAGAGCCGCAGCTTGAGACGCAGCGCCGTCTGGTTGTGCAGGAGATTGTCCCACCAGTGGCGCGGTACCACCTCGGTGAGCACCACGAGCATCCTTCGCTCAGGATCTTGGCGCTGGAGCGCATCGAGGTACCTCACGAGCGGTCCGATGAGTGCCCGGTAGGGCGACTCGACGATCACCAACTCGGCGCCACCGCCCACCTCGGGCCATCGCTCCCGTAGCTCCGCCGCGGTCTCAGGTTCGTTCGTCACGTGAACCGCGAGCGCCTCAGGTGCAATCGATCGCGCGAACGCGAGGGCGTCGAGTGCCGGCCGGTCGATCCGCGCCAGCGGGACGACGACGATTGGGGGCGCTGCGGTGCGCACCGCAGCGCGCACGTCGGCGACCCCAACCGCCCGCTCGATCGAGCGATAGTGATGCCGAATCGCCCACAGCAGGCCGACGAGCAGCGGAATCATGATCATCACGAGCCAGGCGCCCCCGAAGAACTTGCTGATGGCGACGATGCCGACGATGACGCCGGTGGTCGCCGCACCCAGACCGTTGATCGCCATGCCACGCCGCCAGCCGCGTTCCCGACGGCGCCACCATCGCGTGACCATGCCGCTCTGCGAGAGCGTGAAGGCCACGAACACGCCAAGGGTGTAGAGCGGGATGAGCGCCGTCACCGATGCCTCGAAGGCGACGAGCAACCCGATGGCGACGGCAGCCAGCGCAATGATCCCGGTCGAGAAGGCCAGGCGGTCGCCGCGGTAGGCGAATTGACGCGGCATGAAGCCGTCACGAGCCAGGAACGATGAGAGACGCGGAAAGTCCGCGAAGCTGGTGTTCGCCGCAAGCGTGAGCAGCAGCGCGGTCGCAATCTGGACGAGGACGAGGAACCAGCCGTCGCCGGCGAGATGTCGCGTCAGGACGCTGAGGACCGTCTGCTGTTCGGTCGGGTCGGGCAGGATGCCCAGGGCGCTGACCAGCAGGCTGATGCCGAGGAAGAGGATCCCGAAGAGCACGGCCGCCCACGTCAGCGTGGTGCGCGCGTTGCGCCACTCCGGCGGTTTGAAGGCCGGCACGCCGTCGGAGATGGCCTCGACGCCCGTCAGGGCCACAGCGCCCGATGAGAACGCGCGCAGGATCAGCAGCAGGCCGAGCGGTTCGAGGACGCCTTCCGCTTCGGCGGCGAGCCAGCCCTCGGGCGGCGTGTAGGGGGCGATGAAGCCGAACGCCAGGCCGACCAGGCCAAAGCCGATCATGCCGAGCACCACCACCAGGTAGAGGTAGGTGGGTGCCATGAAGATCGTGCCGGATTCGCGGACCCCGCGCAGGTTGCCCAGGGTGAGGATCACGACGATGGCGACGGCGAGGGCGACGCGTTCGTCGAACAGGGCCGGCACGATCGAGGTGATGGCGGCGACCCCCGCCGACACGGACACGGCGACGGTGAGCGTGTAGTCGATGAGCAGCGCGGCGGCGGCAACCAGCCCGACCGGCGCGCCGAGGTTGTCCGAGGCGACGATGTAGCTTGAGGCACCGTGTGGGTAGGCACGGATCGTCTGCCGATAGGAGGTCGCGACGATGGCGAGCACGACGGCGATGACGATCGTCAACGGCATCACGAGACTGAAGGCGCCGACGCCGGCCACGACGAGGACGCGCATCATCTCCTCGGTGGCGTATGCGCTGGAGCTGATGTTGTCGCTGCTGAAGACGGCCAGTGCCTTCGTCTTGGTCAGGCGCTCGTGCTCTTCGCGCTCGCTGGAGATGGGCCGGCCGATGAGAAACGAACGCGCCTTGCCGAGGAGGCGCTGCCAGCCCCCGCGCTCGAGAAGCGTCTCGCGCGTCGCCACAAGATGTCCGTTCGCGCCGCGCTCGAACTCCTCGTCGAAGGGGTGAACGATACGGACGTACGCGTCGCCCGGGCGACGGCCGCGCCGCCGCTCACGCACCTCCAGCAGCGGGTCTACCCGAGCCGGATCAGCGTCAGTGTTACGAGTCACAGGGTGTCGGGCCGGCGTGGCGCAGATTCGCGCGGTCCGAACTTAACCTCGAACGTCCGGCCGTCCAGACGCATGGTGACGGCGTACTCATACTCGGCGGCGAGCCGTTCCGCGGCCGAGAGGACGGGTATTGCCGACCTCTGTTCCTCGGGTACCTGACCTCGGAGGCTCACGGCGGAGACCCGGCCGGCACCGACGCGAAGCACCTCGCACGCGGCGCGAAGCGAGGCCACGGTGTGTGCAATGGCGGCGTTGCCCTCAAGCGCGATAAGCATCGGTTCGATGCAATGGTGGCCGTCGAGGGCTCAACACGGTGTCAACGCCTGGCCCCGCGGCGATCAATGAGCCCTCAACATTCCGGTGCGACCGTGGTGGGGTGACTCGCCGAAGGGTGGGTGCGGCGATACTTGGGGCGATGGTTCATCAGCTGAGCCGGCTCCTCGCGTCCGCTCCGCCGATCGCCCGATTGGCGGCCGCCCTCGCCGCGTGCGCGGTGGCGACAGCCGTTGTGGCCGTCCTTCCACCTGGTCTGTGGCTTACGAGCGGCGTGCTCGTGTTCCTCATCGCGGTTGTGGTCGTCTCGGTGCTTGCCGGGCGAGCTCCCGGCATCGTGGCGTCGCTCGTCTCGTTCGTGGTGTTCGACTACCTCTTCGTCGAACCGCGCTTGAGCCTGACGATCTCGAATCCCAACGAGTGGGTCGCCCTGCTGGCCTTCCTGGTCGTCTCCGTCATCACATCGCAGCTAGCCGCCGCGCAGCGCGACCGTCTGCTGGACGCCGAAGCCGGGGAACGGGAAGCCCGAATGCTGCATGACTTGACTGACCTGTTGGCCGGGGGCCCGTTTGCCGATGCCTTGGCAGCGGTCAGCGAGCGCCTTCGCCTCGAGCTCGGGGCGGAAGCGGTGACCATCTCGGTCCACGCCGGCGACGTCAGCGGCCGAGCGGAGGCCGGCAGCGCTGATGGACGCAGCGCGCTGCGGGCGACACCGGGAGCGATGAGCGTTCTCGCGGAGGGCCGGCCCGCGAGCGCCACCGAAACCAGCTCCCCGGGCCGCTGGCTGCGGGTGCTGCCCGCGTATAGGGCGGCCGGAAAGACGCCGCGCAATGTCGCGCAAGCTCCCATCCGGCGGGGGAGTGACCTCCTCGGCCAGCTACAGGTGAAGTGGGAGTCAGCGTCGGCGATCGGAGTTGGAGAGGCTCGGCTGCTCGATACCGCTGCCGGCCAGCTGGCCGTGGCCGTCGAGCGCGAGCGGCTACGCGAACGGGCAACGCAGGCCGAGATCCTGCGACGCACCAGCGAGCTCAAGTCCGCGCTGCTCCACGCGGTGTCTCACGACCTGAGGACCCCGCTGAGCTCCATCATCGGCGCCGCCGGCAGCATGCTGCAGGCCGATGTCGAGTGGAGTCCTGACGAGCGCCGGGACTTCCTCGAGACGATCGACCAGGAAGCTCAGCGTCTCAACCGCATCGTCGGCAACCTGCTCGACCTGAGTCGCATCCAGGGCGGAACGCTGGTCCCGGCCCTCGACTGGCACGACCCGGTGCTGGTGCTGCGCGAGGCGCTCCATCGGTTGACACCGAGCACCCGCGAGCATCGGCTGATCATCTCGGTGCCGGACGACCTGCCGCCGGTGTTCATCGATCCGGTCGAAATCGATCAGGTGATCGCCAACCTGGTGGAGAACGCGGTGAAGTACACGCCACGCGGCGGAGAGATCGCCGTGAGTGCGGCGGTCGCGGAGGGCGAGCTGCGCGTTTCGGTGGCGGACGAGGGACCGGGCGTGTCGAAAGAGGCATTACCTCGGCTGTTCGAGCCGTTCTACCGGGCGCCGTCCGCGTCCACAGTGCGAGGCAGTGGGCTTGGACTGGCTGTCGCTCGCGGGCTGGTCGATGCCCATGGTGGTCGCATCTGGGCCGAGGATGGGGATGGTCGCGGCGCGCGCTTCACGTTCGTCATTCCATCGGCGCCCCTGGAGACGGAGCCCGAGCCATGAGTCCCAATCAGGGCGGTGCGCGCATCCTGGTGATCGAGGACGATCCGGCCGTGCGCCATGTCGTGACCCGCAATCTGGTGGCGCACGGCTTCCGTGCCGAATCGGTGGCTGCTGGGCGCGACGGGCTCGACCGCGAGCCTTCCTTCCACCCGGACCTCGTCCTGCTGGATCTCGGTCTTCCCGATGTGGGCGGCCTCGACGTCCTCACCGAGCTCCGGGCACGGACGAGCACGCCGGTCATCGTGCTGTCGATCCGCGGCGCCGAGGCGGACAAGGTTCGGGCGCTCGACCTGGGTGCCGACGACTACCTCACCAAGCCCTTCGGCGTCGACGAGCTGCTCGCGCGGGTGCGGGTCGCGCTGCGTCACGCCGGTCGAACGTCGGGGACAGACGCGGTCTTCCATACCGGCGACCTCCGGATTGACCGCGAGCGGCGGCTGGTCGAGCTCGGCGAAGTCGAGGTCCATCTGACGCCGACCGAGTACGCCCTGCTCACCGCGCTGGCGTCGCAGCCGGGCACCGTCCTCACCGAACGGGCGCTGCTCCAGCGGGTCTGGGGTCCAGAGTACGGATCGGAGAACCACTACCTCCACGTATACATGGGTCGTCTGCGCAAGAAGCTCGAATTCGATCCGGCCCAGCCCAGGTACATCCGGACCGAGCCGGGCGTGGGATACCGGCTGATCGAGCACGAACCGGCCGAGGGATAGGGCTACTACCGCCCGGCGACATCCTCGCCCATGACCGCCGTCCAGGATTCGCACGTCGAATCCACCCGCATCCGGGAGGCCCCCGCCGCGACGTCCGGGACCTCCTGACCAATCTGGCTCGCGCCACCCGACGCAGTCCGGCCTTCCGCGCGGGCAACGCTACGCTCGCCATCTGCTGTGACCAGCTCGACGGCGATGTGACAACCAACCGGCGTCTGGGCGCTGACGCCCCACGCCAGGAGGAAGGACCCTTCCTCGAGCTCGAAGGGCGCCGATTCGCTCGAGCCTGGCGCGCCCTGGAATAGGGGAGAACCCTGCGAGCACGCGGCCAGTCCGACGCCAAGAACACCGGCGAGACGAGCTGCCGTGGACTGCCCACAACGCCTGCACTGCGCCATCGTCCGGCACACATCCGACCGATGGGGGTACTTAGCCGGCCTCGTCGCTCAATACCGCCTCAACGTTCCGCGGAGATTAGGCTCTTCTCCCCTCGGGGCCTGGTCCGCCGGCCTCACGTTCTCCGGGCTCGCCGGTTTGCCAGCTTCGCCATCTCGCGATTGGAGGCGGCCGACCGCCTGTCGCGGGGAAGGCGCACACGGTCGCGTCGGCAATAGCGCGGGCCGAGGTCGCCCTTATACGAGCCCTTATGGGTCCTGCCTCATGCGTCTCGTGTGTCTCTTGGCAGTACTTGGTAGATGCACCTGAGACGCATGAGACGTTTCACCAGGAATCCGGTATGCGGTACCAGCACTCATCCGCCCGATCTGAGCTCAGACCGGGCCTTTCCTATCCTCGATCGGGGCGGGGGACCCCCGATCGGTCGCCGAGAAGATAGGTCGTCATCGCACCGAAGCCTTTCACGTCGACTGGCCCGCGCTCCTCGAAGGCCCACGCGTCGCGAAGGAGCTCGCGCGTCGACGCGGCGACGTGGACGCGGCCGGGGACGCCGGAGGACTGCATCCGCGAGGCGACATTGACCGTATCGCCCCACAGGTCGAACAGGATCCGTCGGTCGCCGATGACACCGCCGATCACGGGGCCGCTGGCGACGCCGATTCGCAGCTCCAGCGGGACGTCCGAGCGCCGACGCTCATCGGCGTGTGCCGCGAGCATGTCGACGGCGAGCTCGATGGCGGCTGCAGCGTGCTCGGGACGCCGCTCCGGTGCGCCCGCGACCGCCATGTAGGCATCACCGATGGTCTTGATCTTCTCGACGCCGTATTCGCGGGCAAGCTGGTCGAATCGCGTGAAGAGGCTGTCGAGAAACTCGACGACGCGGCCGGGATCGGTCTCACGTGCCCATGGCGTAAAGGCGGCAAGATCGGCGAAGAGGACGGTCGTGGCCGGGTAGGACTCGGCGATGCGCTCCTCGCCGTGCTTCAGGCGCGCCGCGATCGCGACGGGGATGGCGTTGGTGAGCAGCTCTTCCGAGCGCGCTTCGGACCGGCGTCGCCGGACATCGGTGTAGCGCAGCATGGCGAACGTGATGCCGAGCGGGACTGCGAGATTGGCGACGTACCAGACGAGCCGCATCGGGTATGGCTGAGCGGGGATCCGGCTGCTGACGAGCGGGTCGAGCGCGACCACGCCGAGGAGGATCACCAGGAAGGCGACGAACCAAGCGGTCGCCCGCCGTGGACCGAGCGCCAGGAGCGCGAAGACAGGCCCCAGGAACGCGAACACGATGGCGGCACTGGATCCGTTCAGCCCTCCGAGCGATACCTCGATGAATGCCGGGAAGAGCAGGACGAGGACGACGAGGACGGTCACGTAGCGCTCGAAGCGGTGTGTCCGCGCGAGCACGACCAGGTTCACGGCGCTGACGAGCGGCATGGTGAACGCCACGAACCAGCTCAGCGGCAGACCCTGGGCGAGGACGGGCAGCTGCAGCGGGCCGAGGACGAGGATGTAGCCGGCGACGACGGCGACCCGCTTGCGGAGGCGCAGGTCGTCGTCATCGGTCGCTCCGTCCGCGACACCGATGAGCCGCT
>JBQTHZ010000123.1:0-4667 GCA_052388515.1 Chloroflexota bacterium
TGCCGGTCGAGGCGAGCAACCGAACCATGGCGGTGTCGCGGCGCTCCTCAAACGACGTACCGGCGCAGACGGCCAGCAGCTTCTCGAGATCGGCAGCCCGCAGTACCGGCGGCGGCTCGTCGGGGACGGCGGGCGGGCGCATGCGTGCCATCGGCGAGTCGGCGATCTCGTCCTCCCCCACCAGCCAGCGGAAGACCTGCTGGAGCGACCGATACCGGTTGGCCACCGTCGCGGGCCGATGTCCCGATTCGTGGAGCGCCACCAGGAAGGCCTCGATGTGCTCGCGCCGAATGGCCGCCACGTCGGTCGGCATGCCCTGGCCGCGCAGGAAGGCGTCGAGCTGGTGGAGCGCCTTCAGGTAGGTGGCCACCGTGGAGGCGGCCAAGTTCTCTGCTCTAAGATGGCGCGTGAAGGAGCCGACCGCATCGGCCAGATGGAGCGCGCCGGGAACGTGGGAAACAGCTTTCGTGGGCATCTAACAGCAGGTGATTCGGACGTTGACAATCCCCCAGAATTGACCGAATCATGTGCTGTAACAGCGGTGTGGTCAAGCCCTCATCGAATCATGTGCTCTAACTGAGCACGAAACGGTGGGCCGTTAGCTCAGCGGTAGAGCAGGGGACTTTTAATCCTCGTGTCGTGGGTTCGAATCCCACACGGCCCTCCACGACGATCACGACTCGTGGGAGCGTGCTCGACACCAAGGGAGGGATCGCCGGGCGTGGCGCAGATCAGGAAGGCCGGCCACCAGTCGGAACCTTGGACCGGCTAGGGCTGCGGCAGCGCGGCCGCGAGCGATTGTGTCTCCTCGGTCCGCCAGTCGAGCCCCACTGTCCTGAAACGGCTCGCTGCCCTGTGGAGCAGCGCTTGGTCGCAGCGCACGAGCCCGATGGCGCGCAGCGCGAAGGGCTCCGTGTAGCTCGGCTCCCCGAGATACGGTGCGGCCTCAAGCTCGACACGCTGCCGCTCACCGAGCAGCGCGAGCGCGTCGAGGCGCGCCGCAGCGGTATCGACTACCCAGGGCCCACGCGTCGGAGGCAGATGCTCGAGGATCTCCCGCACGTCGTCGTGGAGGCCCCGGGATAGCGCGAGCCGAAGGAGCGATGGCTCCCGCTCAGCGGGTCCCGCCACGATTGCGGTCGTGCGGCCCAGTGCCTCGAGCCGACGGCCTTCGTCATCGTGTCCAAGCTGCACGAGCCCCATGGCACAGACCAGCAGCGTGCGCCAGTTGAACTGGCACGGAAAGTTCTCGTTGGCCGATGCCGCCACCTCTGCGCGGCCCGCGAGGTCGGCCAGGTCCGTCCAGCGACACATCGCGTACGCAATGAGAGCGCGGAGCGCGACCGCGTGAACCTCACCGTGTGCCTCGCCGATGGGCGCTACGAGGCGGTCGAACTCCTCGGCACAGCGCCTGGCGTCCCGAAACCGACCGGCCCGCAGGTACACGAATCCAGCGTTCCAATACTGGTGGCTGGCGTTTCCGGGATCGGTCAACGTGGGGGCAGCATCGAGTGCGCGGGCTGCCCACTCGCATGCCTCCGCGTATCGGCACTTCTCGGTTGCCGCGAACGTTCGCGCCTCCAGGGAAGAGACCACCAGCCTCGGAACGCCCAGGGCCGTGCCGATCGCATGTGCCTCGTTCGCGGCTGCGATGTGGCTCGCCGGCTCGAAGAGGGCCTCGGCAAGGCGAGCGAACCCGCGCGCTTCCGAGCCAGGCTCGGAGAGCTCGAGCGCCTGAGCGAGCCAGCCCTTGGCGAGCTCGCGGGGCGGTGGCTGCTTCCACATGTACGGGCGGCCGAGACCATAGTAGGAGAGCATCGCAAAGATGTGAGCGGCGATCCGTGGGTCGGGGCGCAATTCGAGCGCCTCCTCCATGGCGCGACGAAAGCCCACGACGTCGTACGCGGTCGTGAGCACGTCAGCCTTCTCGGTGAGGATCTCGATCCTGGCTCGATCCTCCAGCTCGAGCGCGTATGCCCGCTCAAACAGCGCGACCGCCTCTGCAATCTCGTAGCGGCCGGCGGCCAGCTTCGCGGCGCGCCGAAGCCACGCGACTGCCGTTGCCCGCAGCTCCTGGTATCGGCTGGCGTCGTCATGCCATGCCAGGTCGGCGTCCTCTGGCCGAACCGCCTCGGCGTAGTGATGCGCCAGCAGTGGGGCAGCCTCGTCCCTCCCGTCGCGCTGTCTCTCGAGCCAGCCGGCAATGTGGGCATGCAGGTGTGCCCGCTCACGCCGAGTAAGCGAGCTGTACGCAACCTCACGGGTGAGGGCGTGCTTGAATGCATATTCGTCTTCGCCCTCGACTGAGGAGCCGGCTTGCCGGCGAATGAAGTTCCGCTGCTCGAGCAGGCTGACGTCGGGCTCGGACCCGCCAACAAGCTCGCGCACGGCGCTCGGCCAGAACGCGTGCCCGATGACCGCGGCCGCTTGGAGGGCGGCCTTCGTCGGAGGGGGCAGACGATCGATGCGCGCGGCCAGGACTGCCTGCACGGAGTCAGGCAGCCCGATGTCCGCGATGCCGTCGAGCTGAACGTCGCTCGCGGGGCCTAGCACGCCTCGCTCGACCAGCGCGCCCAGGAGCTCTTCGAGGAAGAGCGGGTTACCTTCGGCACGCGCGAGCAGGTCGCGAACGGCCGGAGGAAGCTCACTTGTTACGACCTCTTCAAGAAAACGATCGACGTCATCGGGCCGCAGAGGCTCGAGGAGGATTGCGTGCCGTCGGCCTTGTTCGAGTCTCCACGTTGGCCTGCCCTCGAGGAACTCGGGTCGTGCCGTGGCCACGAGCAGCAGCGGGCCTCGCGCCTCGCGCATGGTGCGCTCGATGAGCTCCACCAGTGGCTCCTCCGCCCAGTGCAGGTCCTCGATGAGGACGACCAGGGGCCGGTCTGCGGTGAGCTCCGAGATGAGCTCGAGCCAGGCGCCCTGGAAGCGATCTCGCACGTCGATCGGATGAAGGCCAGCGGTCACGTCGAGCCCGAGCGCCAGCGCGAGAATCTCCTGTCGGCCGAGCCGCGCGAGGATGCGCTCCGGTGATCCGGCGTCACCCAGGGAGAAGTGCTCGGCCAGGATCTCGCCGATCGGGTGATAGGCCCGCGCATGACCGAATGGCGGGCATCGCCCGGTCCTGCGCAGCGGTCCGGGCGATTCGCGCCCGAGCCAGTCCCAGAGCTCGCGCACGAGCCGCGTCTTTCCGATCCCTGGCTCACCGACGATCGTGACGAGCTCGGGCCGAGTCGACTCGCACGCTCGTTCGTACGCGTTCCGAAGGCCCCACCACTCGGGCTGCCGGCCGACGAACGATCGGCCGAGGCCGACGATGCCGCGCGGCCGCGTCAGTGAGAGAGCGCGAAGGAGCCTGCGACCCTTGAGCCCAGTCGGTTTGCCCTTGGCTTCGAGCCGCTCCAGAGTCTCGAACTCGAACGCGCCAGCCACCAGCGCGGCGGTACGCTCGCCCACGAAGATCGTTCCGGGCGCAGCGGCCTGTTCGAGCCGCGCGGCAACGTTCACCGTGTCACCAGTGGCGAAGGAGCTGCCCTGGCGAGCCCTGCCTACGACCACCTCTCCGGTGTTGACGCCGATTCGAAGCGCAAGCTCACCGCCGAAGAGCTCATCGAGGCCCTGCTGCATCCAAAGGGCAGCGTGAAGCGCTCGCTCGGCGTGGTCCTCGAGGGCCAGAGGGACGCCGAACGCTGCCATCACCGCGTCCCCGACGAACTTCTCGAGCGTGCCTCCGGCGCGGTCGACCTGTTCGGACATGGCGTCGTAGAAGCGGTCCAGCCGCGCGCGCGTCCGCTCCGGATCCTCGTCCCCCGCCAGCGCGGTCGAGCCCACGAGGTCAGCGAAAAGCACCGTTGCCAACTTGCGCTCGCCGCGTTGCGGATCCACGCCGTGCACGTTGCGCCCCATCCCAGAGGCAGGTCAATACGATGATCCACCGGTTCTCAGGCCGGTGGCGGATACTTCAGGCCGGTACCCGTGTTGAACAGGACGATCCGATCGTCGCCGTTCAGAAAGCCAGATGCACGGAGGTGCGCCAGCGCGGCGAAGGTCGCCGCTCCTTCGGGGGCGGCGTAGATGCCGGTCAGCCGCCCGAGTTCCCGCTGGGCCTCCACGATCTCTTCGTCCGACACCGCAACCGCGGTTCCGCCGCTGCCGCGCACGGCGCCCAGGATCAGGTAGTCGCCGATGGCCGACGGCACGCGGATGCCCGCCGCCACGGTGTGCCCATCGGTCCAGGGCTCGGCATGCTCTGCCCCCGACTCGAAGGCCCTGACGATCGGCGCGCAGCCGTCGGACTGCACCACAACCATCCGCGGGCGACGGGAGCCGATCCAGCCGAGCTGCTCCAACTCGTCGAATGCCTTCCACATCCCGACGATCCCGGTTCCGCCGCCGGTCGGATAGACGATGACGTCCGGGCACCAGGCATCCCTCCAGCCGCCAGCCTCCGCCAGTTCGATGCCCATCGTCTTCTTGCCCTCGACCCGGTACGGCTCCTTCAGGGTGGAGAGGTCGAACCAGCCGTCAGCGGCAGCGCGCTCGCGGATGAGGCGGCCTGCGGCGTCGATCAGGCCGTCCACCAGCAGGAGCTCTGCTCCATAGACCGTCACCTCGGCCATCGTTGCCTTCGGCGCATCCTTGGGCATGGCGACGTGGCAGCCGATCCC
>JBQTHZ010000124.1:0-46360 GCA_052388515.1 Chloroflexota bacterium
CCCGATGACTACGTGGCAAGGTCACGGCACGCCCGCCCCTTTCGGCATCCGTCCTGCATGGACCTGCGTCGATACCGAACAGCGAGGCAAGGGACATGACGCATGAGGGAACCGGCGCCGGCGGGCAGACCACCGTCGGAGCAGAAGCGAACGAGCAGGAGCATCTGCACCCGGCGCAGGTGCACAGCCACGATCACTACCACGTGACCCACCACCACAGCGGCGGCCCGCTCGGCGAGTTCGATCACCGCGCGCACTATCACAGCCACGAGCACAACCACGCGCCGCTGCTCCATGGACACGACCACGATCCCGGCAAGGAAGACGAGGATCACGGCCAGGAGGCGCACGT
Source organism: Chloroflexota bacterium (assembly GCA_052388515.1). Classification (GTDB taxonomy): domain Bacteria; phylum Chloroflexota; class Limnocylindria; order QHBO01; family QHBO01; genus JACDBZ01. The sequence continues at coordinate 353 of JBQTHZ010000124.1, forward strand.
CCACGATCACAACGAGCCGGCCGGCGAGGGACGCTGACGATGGCGCGCTTCGGCTACGCGCTGAGCAGCGAGGAGCATCGGCCTGCCGACCTCGTCCGAAACGCCGCGCACGCGGAAGAGGCGGGGTTCGAGTTCGCGCTCATCAGCGACCACTTTCACCCGTGGGTGGACGCGCAGGGCCACTCACCGTTCGTGTGGACGGTCCTCGGCGGCATCGCTCGCGAGACACAGAAGCTGGAGGTCGGCACCGGCGTCACCTGCCCGATGATCCGGATCCACCCAGCGATCATCGCCCAGGCCGCCGCGACCACTGCCGACATGTTCGAGGGCCGCTTCTTCCTCGGCATCGGCACCGGCGAGAACCTCAACGAGCACATCCTCGGTGATCACTGGCCACCGTACGAGGAGCGTCGCGAGATGCTCGTGGAGTCGATGGACATCATGCGCGGCCTGTGGGAGGGCAAGCTCTTCAGCCATCGGGGCGAGCACTACGTCGTCGAGAATGCCCGCCTCTACACACTGCCGGACCAAACGCCCCGGATCCTGGTGGCGGCCGGTGGTCCCGAATCCGCCGAGGTCGCCGGTCAGCTCGGCGATGGATTGATCGTGACATCGCCCAATGCCGCGGTGATCGAGGGCTTCAGGGCCGATGGCGGAGCCGACAAGCCGATCTACGGCCAGGTGACCGTTTGCTGGTCGGCCACCGAGGAGCAGGGCAAGAAGACGCTTCACGAGATCTGGCCGAATGCCGGGGTGCCCGGCGATCTATCGCAGGAGCTGCCACTCCCGCAGCACTTCGAAGATGCCTCGAGCCTCGTGACTCCGGAGATGCTCGCCGAGAAGATGCCGATCGGTCCCGACATCGAGCGCTACGTCAGCTCGGTCCGTGACTCCATCGATGCGGGGGTGGAGAACGTCTACATCCACCAGGTCGGCCCGGACCAGGAGGGCTTCTTCCGCTTCTACCGCAACGAGCTGCAGCCCGCCCTGTCGAACCTCACCGAGCGTCAGCCGGCTTCCGCCGGCGTCTGAGCGGAAAGGAGAGACCGATGCCAGAGGGATCCACCAAGAAGGAGGAGCGCCAGTACGAGCACATCAAGGACTCGTACCAGGACAAAGGCGTGAGCGCGGACGAAGCCAAGGAGCGGGCAGCGCGCACGGTGAACAAGCAGAAGGGCAAGAAGAAGAAGTCGTAGTCCGCGTTGCGTCCGCCACTCCCGGCCCCATCCTGGCCAGGTACTCACACCTCGACTGGTAGGCGACGAACTGGCTCGTCTCGGTCCGTGCGCCGAGCGTGCAACAGCCGGGTCGAGCCGTCGATTCCGGCGAATTGGTGGCCTACGAGTCATCTGCCGACTATCTGACTGGGAAGTACAGGTCACGGACAAGGTACCAGTCACCTGGCGCATATCTGGCATGGTCGAGGCCGCACCTCGCGGTCTCGAGGGAGGCCTCAGCCCTGTGCGAGCCTCAAGCCGCGGAGGAGCTGTGCGTTTGCGGCGACGACGATGGTCGACACGCTCATCACCAATGCCCCGATGCTCATCGGCAGGATGAATCCGATCGGCGCCAGGACGCCGGCAGCGACCGGGATGGCGAGCGCGTTGTAGCCGGTCGCCCAGGCGAGGTTCTGGATCATCTTGCGATAGCTGGCCCGCGACAGCTCGATGGCCGAGGCGACGTCGCGCGGGTCATCGCGCACGAGCACGATCCCGGCCGCCTCGACGGCGACGTCGGTGCCTGCGCCGATGGCGATGCCGACGTCGGCCTGTGCCAGCGCGGGGGCATCGTTGACGCCATCGCCGACCATGGCCACCTTGCGGCCACCGGCCTGGAAGCGACGGACCGCATCGGCCTTATCCGCGGGCAGCACCTGGGCTGCGACCTCGTCGATGCCGATGCGCTTCGCGACCGAGTCGGCGACCGATTGCGCGTCGCCGGTGATCATCGCCACCCGCAGGCCCTTGTCATGCAGCTGGCGGACCGCCTCGACCGATTCGGGTCGGATCTCGTCCTCGACGCTCACAGCGCCCAGGATCCTGCCGTCCGCGATGACATGCAGGACCGTCCGCCCGGCGTCCGACCAGCCGTCGGTGACGGCGTGCAGCACGTCCGGTGGCTCGAGCTTCAGCTCGGTGAGCAATCGTGGACCACCCACGGACGCCTGGCGGCCGTCGACGGTTGCCCGAGCGCCGCGTCCGGCCAGGTTCTCGAAGTCAGTGGACCCCGATGGCGTCGCGCCGCGGTCCTGCGCCCCACGCACGATCGCCCGGGCGAGGGGATGCTCACTGTCGGTCTCGACGGCCGCGGCGATCGCCAGGACCGTACCCTCATCGATGCCGGGGGCCGCCGTGACCGCCGACAGCACCGGCTCGCCACGGGTCAACGTTCCGGTCTTGTCGAAGATGACGGTGTCCAGGTCCTTCGCCCGCTCAAGCGCCAGGCGGTCCTTGACGAGCAGTCCGTTTCGCGCTCCGAGCGTGGTGCTGATGGCGATGACGAGTGGAATGGCGAGGCCGAGCGCGTGCGGGCAGGCGATGACGAGCACCGTCGCCGTGCGGATCAGTGCCTCTTCCGGCTGACCGAGCAGCGTCCAGGCACCGAGCGTCAGCACGCCGGCCACCAGCGCCACGTAGAAGAGGGCGGCCGCCGCACGGTCGGCAAGCGCCTGGGCACGCGAGTTCGAGGCCTGCGCCTGGGCGACGAGCCGCATGATCCCCGACAGAGCGGTCTCGTCACCGACAGCGGTGACACGGATACGCAGGCTGCCCCCGGCCGCGACGGTGCCTGCAACGACCGTGTCGCCGGCCTCCTTGGCGACAGGGCGGGACTCGCCGGTGATCATCGACTCGTCGACGTCTGCGGAGCCTTCGGCGATCTCACCGTCCGCCGGAACGCGGCCGCCCGGGCGGACGAGCACGATGTCACCGGTCTGCAGCTCGCTCAGCTTCACGGTCTCGACGGCGTCGCCGCTGATCCGCTCGGCCTCGTCGGGCAGCAGCTCCGCCAGCGCCGAGAGCGCGCCCCGTGCCTGCATGATGGAGCGCATCTCGATCCAATGGCCCAGGCTCATGACGGTGATCAGCGTCGCGAGCTCCCACCACACGTCGACCTCGAAGACACCGAGCGTCGCCGCCCATGACGCGACGAAGGCGACCACGATCGCCAGGCTGATGAGCGTCATCATCCCCGGTTGGCGGTCACCCAGCTCGGTCCGGGCACCATCGAGGAACACCTTCCCGCCGTACAGGAAGATGACGGTGCCCAGGACGGCCGGCACCCACTCGGATCCGGGGAATACCGGCGCGGTGTAGCCGAGCCACATCATGACCTCGTGGCTCCAGATGACGACCGGGACTGTCAGCGCAAGGACGATCCAGAACTGTCGCCTGAAGGCCTCGGGGTCATGCCCGGCATGCTTGTCATGGGCGGCGTGCCCGCCCTCGGCTGAATCGTGCAGCGGCGCGCGGTGCGCATCGGCGGGAGGGTGGGAGGCGTGGTCAATCCTGGTGTTCATCGTCTCGCCAGTATCGGTCCGCCCTGGCACGATGGGAAACATCTGCGGAAGATGGTGTCACAAGCGGCGCTTGTGAGCCGATCTACCTTCGCCCGAGGGTGCTCCTGGCGGATGCGACGAAGGCGGCAACCGTTGGATCCGCGTCATCGGTCCGCCACGCCAGGTGGACCGATCCTGGCTCGACGTCCGCCACGGGGACCGTCACGATCTCCGTATTCGGGAAGTTGTCCATGACCGTGGGCATCGTGTACGCAATGCCGCGCCCCGACTCGATGGCCGGCACCCACTCGTCGGCCGTCCGGATCTCCGCACCGGCCTGGGCCTCACCGAGGGGGTGATGGAACCAGAAGCGAGACCACGGTCCCTCCGGCGCCGGCACCCGAAGCCAGCGAAGGCCGCTCAGTTCGGATGACGCCACCTCGTCGCGATCCGCGAGTGGATGCCCTCTCGGCAGTGCCACATGACGAGGGTCCTCGAAGACCGTCAGCGCGCTGATGCCGTCGGGAAGCGGGCCGAAGACGAAGGCGACTTGCGTTACACCGGCCGTGAGTCCCGCGGCAGGATCGCTGAAGTCGTGCTCGACCAGCCGCAGATCGACGTCCGGCGAGGTTTCGCTGAAGCGGCGGATGACCTCGCGCACCTTCGGAACCGAGCCGGTCGCGGTGGAGAAGCCCACGATCAGCCTGCCGCTGCGGCCAGCCGCAACGCGCTGCACGTCGTCGACCGCGTCGGCCGCGCTCTCGAGTGCATGACGCGCGCCCGTCACGAGGGTCGCACCGGCGCTCGTGAGCTCGACCCGCCTGGTGTCCCGGATGAAGAGCTGCACGCCAAGATCGGCTTCGAGGTTGCGAATCGCGCTGCTCAGCGCCTGCTGCGCCAGGTGCAGCCGCTCGGCAGCCCGCGTGAAGCTCAGCTCCTCGGCGACAGCCAGGAAATACCTGAGCTCGCGCAGCTCCAGCGTCTCGGGCGGCATGCGACCTGGCTCACGAGCATCCACAGGCCAGGATTGTAGGTGGTCCCCTCGGTCTGACAGCCGCGAGGTCCTTGTCAGATGTGGCAGGTGTGAGTACTGGACGGACCCGGCTCCCGTGTTCGGCGGGGGAATCCAGGCAAGTCCACGTCGCGGGGCCGTCCGAGTCGCCGAAACCGTTCCCAGCGATCGCTCATGGCTGTTGCGCACCCATCCAGGCGTCACGCTTCGTGGGCCGGCAGAGGAACGAGAGCGCAGACTTGGTCGATGCGCAACAGGACGCTCCCCGCAGACGCCATGGTTGAGGGGGTGCTCTTCGATCTGCTCATGGCCGTCATGAACTCGGTGCAGACCTGGTCGGAGGCCGCTCAGGACGACCACCGTGGGCTGGCGTGGCGGGACGCGGTGACGGCAAGAATGATCGCGAGCGACGCATACGTTCCGTACGAGCGGCTGGTGACCGATGCAGCGCACCAGCTCCGGCTGCCGGAGTCCGCACGCACGGATCTCATCGGCCGGTGGGCATCAATGCAGCCATGGCCCGATGCGGCCTCCCTTGCCCGATTATCGCTTCCGTATGCGTTCGTCACCAATTGTTCGAGCGGACTCGCCGGCGTCGCCGCAGCCCGATCCGGGCTGAGCCCTCGGTTCACGCTCTCTGCCGAGGACGCGGGCAGGTTCAAGCCCGACGCGCGCATCTACCACGAAGCGTGTCGCAGGCTTGGATCCGCCGTCGAACGGACCCTTTTCGTGTCCGGTTCCCCGTACGACGCAGAGGGAGCGACCCTCGCCGGTCTGCCGGCCGTGCTCGTGCTTCGCCGCGCCGATCAACGATCGCCCAGCGCATCGGTTTCGGTGACACACTCACTCGACGAAGTGATCGAGGCGATCAACCGGCCGTAACCGGTCACACACCCAAGGTGGTAGGCTTCCCTCGATCCCGAGCCCAATCGCGATGAGTGGGGAGGTCCGACCCATGGGTCAGAGCCACGCAATCGATGCCAGCGCACGCCCGAGGGGCAGTCGATGGCAGAGGAGATACAGGGCGGGGGCAGTCCTGGCCGCGGCAGCGCTCGTGTTGGCGGCGTGCACGGGCGACTCCGACTCGTCAGGCGCCGGTGCGAGCGGTGACGGCGGCGGAGACGCCGGAGGTTATCCCGAGGACTCGATCACGGTCGTCGTGCCGTTCTCGGCAGGCGGCCCGACCGACACGGTGACGCGCCTGATCGCGGAGCCGATGGCGGCAGAGCTGGGCGTCGAGATCGTCGTGCAGAACGTCGAGGGCGCAGGCGGAACGGTGGCGGCCGAACAGGTCGCGAACGCGGAGCCCGACGGCTACACGGTGCTGATGCACCACATCGGCATGTCGACCGCTCCGACGCTGTACCCCGACCTTCCGTACGACCCGACCGAGGGCTTCGAGCCGATCGGCCTCGTGACCGAGGTGCCGATGACCTTCATCGGCAGCCCGAACTTCGAGCCGAACACGATGGACGAACTCCTCGCCTACGTCGAGGAGAACCTCGATACGGTGACGTACGCGAATGCTGGCATCGGAGCCGCGTCGCAGCTGTGTGGCCTCCTGTTCGAGACGGCCACGGGGCTCGACGTCACCGAGGTTCCGTATGACGGCACCGCTCCGGCGCTGGACGACCTCCTCGGTGACCAGGTCGACTTCATGTGCGACCAGACCACGAACACGACGGAGAACATCCTGGCGGAGTCGGTGAAGGCCTACGCCGTCACGACGCCCGAGCGCATCGAGGCGCTGCCCGACCTGCCGACCACTGAGGAGGCCGGGATCGGCGACGTATCGGTCACCGTCTGGCACGGCCTCTACGTGCCGGGTGGCACGCCGCAGGAGATCGTCGATGCGCTCAACAGCGCACTCCTGGTTGCGTTGCAGGACGAGAACGTGGTCTCGTCGCTGGCTGACCTGGGGACGGCACCGGTCGAGCAGGACCGCGCTACGCCCGACGCACACGCCGAGCACCTCCAGTCCCAGATCGAGCTGTGGCGGCCGATCATCGAGGCGGCCGGGGTGACAGCCGGCTAGTCGACTGCAATCGCGACGGGGGTGGCGAGCGAATCGTCGCCCCCGTCGCTCATGACCGGAGGAGGTGCTGGTGCCCGCAGCGAGCCGCGCGCTCAAGGACATCCTGGCCGGGGGGATCTTCATTGCCCTCGGCCTTGCCTTTGCCCTGGGAGCGTTGGCATACGACATCGGCACGCCTCTGCGCATGGGACCCGGCTACGTCCCGCTCGTCCTTGGGGGCCTGCTCGCCGCCCTCGGGGCCGGTGTCATCGTCAAGGGCTTCATCGCCGGTGAGGGCGATGAGATCGGTGGCCTGGAGTGGCGCGCCCTGATCCTCGTGACCGCGGCGATCCTGTTCTTCGGAATCACGGTGCGCGGCCTCGGCGTGGTTGGTGCCCTGTTCGGTGCGTCACTGCTCGCGTCCCTCGCCCGTTCGCAGACGTCGTGGAAGGAGGCGCTCGTGATCGCGGCCGGCATCACGGCGTTGTCGGTCGTGATCTTCATCTTCGCCCTTCGGCTGCGGTTGCCACTCATCGGCTCGTGGATCCCGGTGTAGGCGCGGGACATGGAGCTGTTCGACAACCTCGGGCTCGGGATCGAGACGGCGCTTCGCCTCGAGAACCTGCTGTACTGCCTCATCGGCGTCGTGCTCGGGACGGCGGTCGGGGTCCTTCCCGGCATCGGTCCGACGGCGACGATCGCGTTGCTGCTGCCGATCACCTTCAACTTCGAGCCGGTCTCGGCGCTCATCATGCTTGCCGGGATCTACTACGGCGCGCAGTACGGCGGCTCGACGACCGCGATCCTCATCAACCTGCCGGGAGAGTCATCCGCTGCCGTCACGGCGATCGACGGCCACGAAATGGCCCGCAAGGGACGAGCCGGCGCCGCGCTCGCCGCGGCGGCCATCGGCTCGTTCATCGCCGGCTCGGTGGCAACGGTCTTCATTGCGCTCTTCGCCCCGCCGCTGGCGGCGGTGGCCCTCACCTTCGGATCACCCGAGACCTTCGCGCTCGTCGTGCTGGGCCTGATCGCCTCGATCGCCCTTGCCCGGGGCTCGACCGTGAAGGCGCTCGCGATGATCGCCCTCGGCCTGCTGCTGGGGACGGTCGGACAGGACACGTACACCGCCACGCCCCGCTTCGTCTTCGGCGTCCGCGAGCTCTACAGCGGCATCAACTTCGTGTCGGTCGCGGTCGGCATGTTCGGGATCGCCGAGATCCTGCGCAACCTCGAGGACGAGAAGACTCGCAGGCTCATCACGCACAAGGTCGCCGGGCTGTGGCCGTCGCGCGAGGACTTCCGTCGCATGGCTGCTCCCATCGCCCGCGGCACCGCGCTCGGCTCGGCGCTCGGCATCCTGCCGGGCGCCGGTCATGTGCTCGCGTCGTTCGGCTCGTATTCGGTCGAGAAGCGCCTGTCGCGCCGCAAGCAAGAGTTCGGGCATGGCGCGATCGAGGGGGTGGCCGGGCCTGAGTCGGCGAACAACGGGGCCGCCCAGACCTCGTTCATCCCGCTCCTGACGCTGGGACTACCGGCGCACCCGGTCATGGCGCTCATGTTTGGTGCCTTCATCATCCACGGCATCCAACCAGGCCCCACCGTCATCGACACCCAGCCGGCGCTGTTCTGGGGCCTGATCGTCTCGATGTGGATCGGCAACCTCTTCCTGCTCGTGCTCAACCTGCCGCTGATCGGCATCTGGGTCAGGATGCTGACCATCCCCTACAGGATCCTGTTCCCGGCGATCATCGCCTTCGCCTCGATCGGCACGTTCTCGCTCGGGCTCAACGCGTGGGACGTGTTCATGATCGCCTTCTTCGGCGTGCTGGGCTACGCGCTCATCAAGGTCGGCTGCGAGCCGGCGCCGCTCCTCCTCGGGTTCGTCCTCGGGCCGCTGCTCGAGGATCACCTGCGCCGCTCGCTCATCATCTCGCGCGGTGACCTGACGATCTTCGTCGAGCGGCCGGTCTCGGCGATATTCCTGGCGCTCGCCGTCGCCGCTCTCGCGCTCGCCGTCCTCCCGGCCATCCGCCGGCGGCGCGAAGTCGTCTTCGCGGAGGAGGAGGACTAGGGTCGCTCGACCTCGGTCAGGCGGACGTTTGCCTGCCCCTGGATGAGGCGTGCCGGATCGGGGTCGAAGCCCTTGCGCTCGGGCGAGGCGAAGTAGCGCGCATCGGCCTCCTCGAACGCGTCCCAGTCACCCGGGAAGGTGAGCAACCACAGAAAGCGGACGTCCTCCTTGACGGTCCAGGCGCCGTCGATGGTGAAGCCCAGCCCGAAGCGAATCGGAACGAGCTGGTTTCGCCACTCTTCGACGAACTGCTCGAGCCCTCCGTCGGCGATCCGGTAGTCGCGCAGCTGCGTTACCAAGCGGGCTCCACCATCGTCAGTCCTCCACGAGCGTTGCGTCCACCAGGTGCCCGGCGATGAACCAGACCTGCTCAACCAACCTGCAGAACCGATGCCTCAGCGTCGCTCCCACGCGCAGCCGGGTGCACGCATCGACGAAGGAGGGCGCCCAGTGGCCGCATTCAGCTCCATCGCTGGCGGCTCACGGCAGACCCAGGCCGAGATCAGCCCCGAGGTCGTAGTGACTCGCGGCTCGGCGCAAACGGGGGCAGGAGCCGGTCCCTGCGAGCACGTGACCCGAAGATCTCGATCACGACTCGTGTCAGAGCGTGATGCCGTACTTCGCCTTCAGCTCGTCCGACCAGTCGTCGAGGATCGTGAGCCCGTATGCCTGGGCGATGGCGGTGTAGCGCTTCGTCCATTCGGGTCCGTGCTCGCGAAGGACCGGCGCGATCTCCTCGAAGTAGTGCTCCATCCCGCCGGGCATGACCACCTCGAGCACGCGCGCCGGCTCGTCGGACAGGTTCCACATCGCGTGCGGCACGGAGCGCGGCTTGATCAGCCAGCTGCCGGTCGGGACCTCCTCGGTCGTTTCGTCACCTGCACGCACACCGATCGGCCCCGAGATGACGAACGAGAACTCGTCCTCGTGGGTGTGCAGGTGCGGCTTGATCAGGGTGCGCGCGGGGATCGTCACCTCCAGCATGGAGAGCCGCCCGTCCGTCTCGTCCGTTCCGACTCCATACCTGAACACCGTGTCATTGAGGCGGATGCTGGCCGCCTCGTCTGGTCGAACGACCTTGGTCTTCATGCTCATCTCCAGTTCACCACGAGCTCGAGCTTGAAATCCCCGTTGTCATCTCCTCAGATCTGGTCGATCGAGTATGCCGATGCGGCGAGGTCCGTCTTGCGCGGCACCTGACCGATGAGGTACTCCACCCAGAGCCGTCCTACCAGCGAACTGAGCCGATTCGTCCACGAAGGAGACACCAATGAACTTCAACAGCCTCTTGATCGGGTCCGAGGATCCGCAGCGCCTGGTGGACTATTACACAAGGTTGTTCGGCAAGCCCGCGTTCGAGGACGGCGGCTACAGCGGATGGCCGATCGGCAGCGGCTGGATCACGATCGGGCCGCATGACGAGGTCAAGGGCCGAAACGCGCATCCGGGCAGGCTGATATGGAACATCGAGAGCGCCGACGTGCAGGCCGATTTCGAGCGCTTCAGGACAGCCGGCGCAACGGTCGTCCGCGAGCCGTACGATCCCGGCGGTGGGACCGATGGATCGATCGCCACCTTCGCCGACCCGGACGACAATTACTTCCAGCTCATGAGCCCGATGGGTCCGAGCGCCTAGGAGGCCTCGCCACCGAGATCGAGGCGGACGAGCAGGCGCGGAAGCCCGGCACTGTGGGCATCGGTGACCCGCACCCTCCGGAATCCGGCGGCGTCGAACATCGAGACGAGGCCCACGAACGCGAATCCAGCGTCGACACGGTGCCCCGCCGGCTCGATCGGGTACGCCTCGATGCCGGGTGCGCCGGCGCGGCGCGCTGCTTCGACAACGCCGGCCAGGAGCGCCGTCGCGATGCCGCGTCTGCGGTAGCCCGGCCGGATGCGGAAGCAGCCGATCGACCAGACCGGGAGGTCATCGATGGCGGGGATCGTCCGGGAGTGCATCAGGCGTGGCGTCTCGGTCCTGACGCCGATCCCGACCCAGCCGACCGGCACGCCATCGAGGTAGGCCAGATAGCCGGGCGGCGGGGGACCGTGCTTCATCTGCTCGCGCAGGAGCTCGGGTCTCGACCTGCCTCCCGCCAGCGCCTTGGCGTCGGTGCCGCGCCACGCCTGGCACCAGCACCCTCGTTCGGCGCCCGCGTCGAGCAGCTCGCTCACATCCGACCACCGGTCGGCCGTTGCCGGAACGATGTCGGGTGCCATCTGCTCCTTCACGGGATCGACCATACCAACCCTGGGGCGGCCAGGGTCCTAGCCAGCTCGGAGGCAGAGCACGCAGGCCCGTGCTGCTCGCTCCGAGAACGCGATGCGCGCCGAGCGATTGGTCCACAGAGCCGCACGCGCGTCACCCGTCGCGCCTTCGCACCACGTCAGCACAGCGCTCAGCCGCAGATATCGCTTGTAGAACGCGCGCGTCCCGTCGAACCCTCGGGCGGCGAAGAACGCCTCGTCCTTGGCGTCAGCCCGGATGCGCAGCGCCCTGGCCGCAGCGGCGACGTCGGTCGCGCCGGCATCGTCGCCCTCGGTGGCGAGGAGCACGACATTCGGCGCGCTCGCCGGCAGCTGCCGGAGCTTCGTCAGCAGGGAGCCGCCGTAGTTCGCCCCCGCCGGCGTCCACCGCAGCCTCGTCACCTCCAGGTTGAAGCTCCGGTCGCCCCGGAACGTGACGGTGAAGTCCGGCCCGCCCCTCGTCGAACCGAGAACCTCGAACGCGAGCTCGATCCGCCGATTCGCCAACAGCAGATGAGCCACGCGCAGCTCCGCTCGCACGTCCCGCTGCGCCTCCGCATCCGTGGCGCCCCGCAGCTTCTTGCGGATCTTGTCGCGATGCGCCTCAACGAACGCGCGGAAGCGTCTGGAGCCGGTCAGCCACCCGACAAGCTCATCGGCCAGTGAGTCCCCATCGGCGCCATCGAGGAGGTCCTGTGCCAACCGCTCAACGCCGGTGGCGGCTATCTCGCGATCTCCCAGATGTGGCCGCCGGGATCGCGGAAGGAGGCCGTCCGCACTCCCCAGGGCCGATCCATCGGACCGTTCAACAGCTCGACGCCGCGGGCGGCCAGCTCGGCGCAGATCGCATCCACGTCGTCCACCTCGATCGTGAGCTGAATACGGGATCCCGCCTCGCGATCGGCCACGGCCGCGGGCTCGATGAGCTCGCGTGCCGCTGTGGTCTTCAGAACGTTGATCAGCATGTTCCCGAACCTGAATGCGGCTGAATCGTCATCTTCGAATGCCACCGGCAGCCCGAAGACCTTCCCATAGAACACCTTGGTGGCGTCCAGGTCTTCGACGAACAACGTGATCGCACCGATACCCCGCGGCCACAACCCCATTTCTCACCTCTGCAAGCCCTACCAACACTGACCATCAGACGGACGCCGAGTCGAATTCTCATCGCGGGTAGCCAACCGGTTTCGTTTCGGCGCCACGCGTTGATCTAGAGTCGACCGATGCTTCGCATCGGCTCGATCGTCGTGCGCGTCGATGATCTGCGGCGGCAGACCGAATTCTGGACCGCCGCCCTGGACTATGTCCCTCGCGAGGGGCCGGACGAGGATTTCGTGCTCCTGCGCCCGAGAGACGGGGTCGGCCCGAACCTGTGGCTCGACAGGGTCCGCTCCACCGTCCAGGTGCCACCACGCATTCGTCTCGATCTGTACGCGGCAGACCAGGCGGCAGAGGTCAAGCGCCTGATCGCGCTCGGCGCCACCGAGGTGCACTGGAACAAGCGGCCGCCCGACGCTGACTACGTCGTCCTGGCCGATCCGGAGGGCAACCGCTTCTGCGTCGTCGACGCTGGCTAGCGGGTACGTGCCTCCGTCTGGCGCTCGGACTGCACGAGAATCGGATGGAGCCGAGCCATCAGGCCAGTCCCTGCCTACGACAGATGTCTCTTGGGACGTCGTCCGTCCGATGATACGGTCCGGGCGCCATGCACCCTGGCGCCGTTGAAACATCCCTGCCGCCGGAACCTCCGAACGGTCCTCTCCGAGCAGACGGCGATCGCCCGAAGCGCATGCTGGAGCCGCAGCTGCCGCGCCTGACCCGATGGCTTCGTCCGATCGTCGACGCTGTGGCCGGCATCGACGCCAGCGTTCACCGCAAGCTGCTCTTCGGTTTCCTGGCGGGCGCGCTGCTGCTGGTCGGGATGGCGTTGCTCAGCCTGCTCGTGATCGACCGCATGAATGGTCGCATGCAGGAGCTCGATGGTCTCCGCGGGCAGTCGAGCCGCGCCCAGCAGGCGCTGTACTCCGTTACGGCGCAGAGCCACTACCGAGCGATGGCCCTCCTGACCGGGAACGACGAGTGGAATGTCCGAATCGCGGAAGCGAAGGCGACCTTCGCCGACCTGGTGAATGGCCTGGAGCAACAGGATCCGGACGAGGCTTCGTTCTTCTCCGAGGTCCGAGAGGTGAACGACGGTTTCAACGCGTCGAGCGAGGAGGTCCTCCGACTGTACGAGGCGGGCGAGGTGCTGGCGGCCACCAGGCTCCACATCGATGAGGAGCACACGGCCTCGCATGACCTCGAGGCTCAGATGCGCGACCTCATCGACACCGCCATCGAAGAAGCGGCGGCGGCGCGAACCGCCTTCGACGGAGACCGAACGCTGCTCGCGGTGATCGTGGTGGCGTTCTCAGCCGCCAGCGTCGCAGTTGCCATGACGCTCGGCTTTGCGCTCTCGTGGGCGTTCATCCTGCCGGTGCGCAGGATGGAGGGAGCGCTGGCCGCCATTCAGGAAGAGGACTTCACTCAGCGCGTCGATGTGCCCAACCGGGATGAGCTCGGAAGCCTGGCGCGTGGTGTGAACGCAACCAGCGACCGGCTGTCTCAGCTGTTCGAAGACCAGCACGCGCTTGCCGGTCGCCTCACTGCGACGAACGAGTCGCTCGCGCGTGCGAGCCGGGCCAAGTCCAGGTTCCTGGCCAGTGTCAGCCACGAGCTCCGCACGCCGATGAATGCCATTCTTGGATTCACCGATGCGCTGCTCGCCGGCGTCGACGGACCACTCAGCAAGGAGCAGGCGACGTCGTTGGGGTGGGTCCAACGGGGTGGGCGCGACCTCCTCGGGCTCATCAACGAGATCCTGGACCTGTCGAAGATCGAGGCCGGGAAGCTGACAATCGACCCTCAACCGTTCGACCCTCGTGAGCTTGTCGAGTCCGTGATTGCGCAGCATCGTTCACTCGCCGCCCAGAAGGGCATCCGGCTGCGATGGGAGGACGTGGGCACGCCGGCCCAGGTGACCCTCGATGGGCAGCGCGTCCGCCAGATCCTCGTCAACCTGCTCGGGAATGCACTCAAGTTCACGGACCAGGGGGAGGTGACGGCGACGAGCGGCGGGGCGGTGGAGGGTCGGTTCCACGTCGCCGTGCGCGACACGGGTCCGGGCATCCCGCCAGAGCAGCACACCGCGATCTTCGAGGAGTTCGGTCAGGTCGGGGGCGATGCGCCCGGCACGGGGCTCGGGCTGGCGATCAGCCGGCGCCTCGCACGCGTCATGGGCGGTGATGTGGCCGTCGAGAGCGAGGTCGGGCACGGGGCGACCTTCCACCTGACGCTGCCGCTGGATTGCCGCGCGGTGACGACGACCGATGACGATCCGGTTGTCGACCAGCCGCCGACCGGCGAACGTCTCGTCATGAGCGTGGACGACGACCCGTCGGTGGCACCGCTCCTGCGGAAGATGCTCGCGGACCAGGGTTATCACGTCGTCTCATCCAGCGCCCGGACCGCCCTGGCCGACGCCCGGCGGATGCTGCCCGAGGTCGTCATTCTCGACATCCTCATGCCCGACATCCGGGGAGATGTGCTGCTCGCACAGCTCAAGGAGGATCCGGCGACGCGGGCGATTCCGGTCATCGTGCTCTCGGTGGTCGAGGCGGGGGACGTGCCGGCCATCGCCGACGCCCACCTCGGCAAGCCTGTCCGGAAGGCTGCGCTCCTTCGAGCGCTGGCCGACCATGGCTCCTCGCCCACGGGGTTGGCCTGATGGCCGTCATCGTCGTGGTCGAGGACACGCCGGCCAACCTGGCGCTTGCCACCAAGCTCCTCGCTGCCGCCGGACACGACGTGGCCGTCGCGACCAACGGCGCCGACGGCATCAGGCTCGTGGCGGAGCGGTCGCCGGATCTCGTGCTGATGGACCTCGGTCTGCCGGACATTGGCGGGCGCGAGGCCATGCGCACGATCCGCAGCACCCTGCCCGACGGCCCGCGGCTCAAGGTGATCGCGTTCACCGCGCATGCCATGGTCGGGGACCGCGAGCGCGCCCTTGCGGACGGGTTCGACGGCTATCTGAGCAAGCCGATCGAGTTCGCCACCTTCGTCGAGAGCGTTGAGGCGCTGCTCGGTGAATAGGTCGCAGCCGCTCATCCTCATCGTCGACGACGAGCCGGCCAACCGCGCCCTCCTTCGCAAGCTGCTGGGCCACCACGGCTACGACATGGTCGAGGCGGAGGATGGGGCAGCCGCGCTCGTCGCGGTGGAAGAGCATGATCCCGATCTCGTCTGCCTTGACGTGATGATGCCCCTCATCGACGGCATCGAGGTGTGCCAGCGCCTCCGACGCCAGCCGAGGTTTACCGGCCTGCCGATCCTGTTGCTCACGGCGCTGGATCGGCCGGAGGATCGGGCTCGAGGTCTCGAGGCCGGAGCCAACGATTTTCTCTCCAAGCCGTTCGACCAGGTCGAGCTCTCGGCCCGGATCCGATCTCTGCTGCGGACCAAGGCGCTGCAGGATCGTCTCGCCGACCTCCTCGGCCAGTACGTCAGCGAGAGCGTCGCGGCCGAAGCGCTCCGTGACCCGTATGCCGTCTCCTTGGGGGGAGATCGCCGGTACGCCACCACCCTGTTCGCCGACGTGCGTGGCTACACGGCGCTCGTGG
This sequence comes from Chloroflexota bacterium, assembly GCA_052388515.1. Classification (GTDB taxonomy): domain Bacteria; phylum Chloroflexota; class Limnocylindria; order QHBO01; family QHBO01; genus JACDBZ01. The sequence goes on from JBQTHZ010000124.1 coordinate 15,857, forward strand.
CGGAGCAGCCACCGGAGGTGACGCTGGACCTCCTCAATCGGTACCTGACCGTGGTCAGCGATGCCGTCGAGAACGAAGGGGGCACCGTGGCCGACCTCCTGGGTGACGGTATCTTCGCGTTCTTCGGCGCACCGGTCATGCACGCCGACGATCCGTCGCGGGCGGTGCGGGCAGCGCTCGCCATGCAGGCGGCGGTTGGCCGTCTCGAGATCCCGACCATGCCCGGTGTCCGCCTGCAGACCGGCATCGGCATCACCACCGGCGAGGTCATCGCCGGTAACATTGGGTCAGAGCGGCGAATGCACTATGCCGTGGTCGGCGAGCCGGTCAACATCGCCTCTCGACTCCAGGCGGCGGCAGGTCCCGGCCAAATCCTGATCGACGAGGCAACCTCCCTGGTCGTCGGCGACCTGGCCACCTTGCAGGACCTCGGGAGCCTCCGCCTCGCAGGCAAAGGGGACTGGGTGCAGGCGTACAACGTCCTCGCATCTACGCTGCGGAAACGCTTGTGTCGAGGTCGCGCGTCCGCTCTCACGCCCGGTACTCGCTGATCTCGAACAGGTGGCCGTCGGGATCTCGGAAGAAGCACCGGATCTCGGCGCCACGATCGACGGGCGGCGTCAGGAACTCAGCCCCACGACTTCGCAGCGTCTCGTACGCGGCGCGGCAGTCGGGGACGCGGATCGTGAACAGGTGGTCGAGGCGATCCGGATCGCTCGGCGTGGCGAGCCTCACCGTTGGCTTGTCATCAGTCGGATCACCGCCGGTGACGAGCAGGAGCCACGACCCATTGAACGAGAGGACTGCGGAGTCCCCACCGTACTCGCGGTGCAGCTCCGCGCCGAGGACGTCGGCGTACCAGCGGCGCGATCGGTCGACGTCGCCGACCACGAGGATATGGGTGAGCGGCATGTCGCCGGTCGGGAAGGTCACCGTGGGTCTTCTTCACTCGGTGCCGGCGCGGCTGGGAACGTCCTGGAGGAGCCAGGTGTTGCCGTCGGGATCGGCGAAGGTGGCGTAAGAGCCGTAGTCGGCTCGCTGCGGGTCGACGTCCGCCGCCTGGCCCTCTGGCCCGTAGTGGAAGATGTCGCCTACCGGGATCCCGCGCTCCGCCAGCTCGCGATGCGCAGGCTCGATGTCGGCAACCACGAGATAGGTGTTCCGGTACGAGCCCGGCTCGGACTGCGGCATCCCGGTGCCGAACGTGATCGAGCAGTCTGATCCGAAAGGCGTGAACTGCACCACCCGAATCCCCGGCGCCGGCTCGGTATCGACGTCAAGATGCCAGCCCGCCTGCTCGTAGAACGCCTTTGCGCGGTCGACATCGCTGACCGGCAGGGTGATCGCCTCGATTCGGTACCTCATCTGACCGGGGCTCCTCTCAATGCTCTCGGCTGCTTGCTACCCAGCCACCCGGGCTCCTCGCGCTCAGTCCGTTGAGGGGAATGAATGATGCTCGTGCGCGACGGTCCAGCGCCCGTCGTGCCTTCGGAGGCCGATGGTGAGTCGGAGGCGATTACCAGGATCGCGCTCGAGCTCTTTCTGCGTCCCGCATCGAAGCAGAGCCCAGGCGAAGGCGACACCGTCCCCTGCCGTGACGTCGAGCTCGACGATCTCGAACGAGGCGCCCTGGGCCTGCCACTCGAAGAACTGCGGCCAGGTGTTCCGGTAGCTCTCGATGCCGCGAACCCCATCCTCGGGCGGCGGCACGTCGAACATCACGATGTCGTCCGCGTGGTCGGCGACCACCGTGTCGAGGTCACCCACGTGGACGGCATCCGCCCAGCGCTCGATCAGCGCCCGCACCTCGGTGGCGTCATCCATTGGTCTGGCTATCCAGGAAGTCGACCGTGACCGCGGCGAAGAGGGGAGACGCGAAGGTGTTGTAGTGGGTCAGACCCGGCAGGATGGCGAGCGCGTGCCCACCCTTCGGCCGGTTCTCGCCCGTCCAGCCGCCATCGCGCAGCCCACCGTCGAGCAGCTTGAACATCTCGGCGTAGTGGCTCGGCGGGGCTTGATCGGCGTCGCTAGCGACGAGGAGCGTCGGCACCCGAAGCTTTCGGAAGTCCTCGGTGTAGTCGTAGCCCTCGCCCATGGTCTCGCCGATCTTGTCCAGCAGCCGTCCGAAGTCTTCCGGTCGCGGCGCGACTTTCTGGTAGAGCTGATACATCGGCGTGTCCTTCATGAACTCCTCCGCGGCTGCAGTCACCTGTACCTGCTGGGCGCGGAGCGCCGGGTCGACCGCGTCCGGTCGGAGATACACGCATGCCGTGACCAGCTTTCCGACTTTGTCCGGGTACTTGCCGGCGGTCATGAACGCCACGCCGCCGCCGAGCGAGTAGCCCACCACGTCCGGCTTGTCCAGCCCGAGGTGGTCGATGAGCGCGGCGATGTCGTCGGCCATGAGCCGGATGTCGATCGGCCGGTCGATGTCGGCGGTCCGCCCGTGTCCCTGGAGGTCGACGGCGATGACCCGGTGGTTCGCGCTGAGCGTCGGGAGGATCGGCCCGAACATCTCGCCCGACCCGAGCCCGCCGTGGAGCAGGATCATCGGCCGCCCGGTCCCGTGAGTCTCGTAGTAGAGGTTGATGCCGTTGACATCGGCATACTCGCCGGTGCCCTTGACCTCGGTCGTCCAGTCGGTGGTCACGGTCCTGCTCCTTGTGTCATCGGTCGTTCTCATGCTCGTCAGACCACTCTCGAGCCGCAAACTCATCGGCCGTGCGAGCCCTCTCAGGTCTCACAGGTCCTCCGGTCGCGTCCGGCCGGTGGCTTCACCATAGGCCCAGAGGTCGATCCCGGGCGGTTCCACCCCATGGCTCGTCATGGCGGTGCAGATCTGGCTGCGGTGATCCGTGCCGTGCTGGACGACCTGCGCGAGCCGGAGGCCGGTCGGCGCGTGGAAATCCCAGCCGTCTCCGTGCTCGACCATTGCGGTCTCGCCGTCAAGGTCGCGGGCCAGGATCTCCACCCAGTCCCGACCGTTCTCGCCGATGACGGTGCGCAGCTCCGCGAGGTCCGGATGCGTGTCCTCGCTGAGCCGCTGCGGCTCGTCGCGGAAGAAGGTCAGGTACCACGCATCCGTGCTGACGAGGTGCCGGAGGGTGTCGATGATCGGTCCGTAGGTGCCGGGCGCCGGTGCCGTCAGCTGCTCCCGGGTGAGCTCGGCACAGGTGTCAATGATGCGCTCGGTAGCCCAGATGTGATGGGCGAAGGCATCGTCCAGCAGGGTCGTCATCGGTCTGTGCCGTGCGCCTTCGCGACGTCGCCAATGATCTGCGCGAGCTCGGACGGCCGCGACCACATCGGCCAGTGGCTGGTCGGAAGGTCGACCCAGGTCGCGCTGCGCAGCTCGGGGACGCCGGCGAGGAATGCCCAATCGGGATGTTCCCTCGCGTACGTCTGGTACTGCTCGGCGGTGAACCCGGTGCAGATCAGCGTGCTCGGGATGTCCCGGCGCGCGTCGTTGGTCAGCTCCATGCCTTCCCTCAAGAGGCTCCCTGGGACCGGAACCGCGCGCTGGCGGAACGTCTCCTTCTGCTCCTCGCTGAGCCCGTCGAGGTTCTCCTCCTCCTCGATCTCCTTCCAGGCCATCGGCTTCTCGGCACCGACGAAGTCGGGGTCCAGCGCCCCGATCCCGGGCGCCGTGTCGATGTACACCATGGCCGCGATCCGCTCCGGCACGCGGTCACTCGCGGCGTAACCGGAGAATCCAGAGGCGCTGTGGACGGCAAGGACGGCGGGGGAGCCCGCCGCTTCGACAGCCTCGACGATCGCCTCGACGTGGTCCGCGAAGGTGATCGCGGAGCGATCGGTGTCGACCGAGTCGAGACCGGGGAGCGTGATCGCGGTGACGTCGTGGCCGTCGGCACGAAGCGCACCGGCGACGTCGTCCCAAGCCCACGCACCAAGCCAGAACCCCGGAACCAGGATGATCGGCGCGGACGTAGATCGGTTCTCAGGCATGTCGCTCCTTCAGGTGCTCCTCCGATGGCCGGCGGCCGTGGCAGCATCCACGACCGCCGCACAGATCAAGATTAGGCCGATATGGTCTTGACGCTCCTTCGCGAAGACGCCGATCGCGCTCGAAAAGCTGACCGATGCAAGCAATGGCGCTCCGTGTTCGTGGCTCTGCCCTTCGTCGCTGGAGCGATCGTCGTTGCCGTCCTCGCCGCCCTGCTGGCCGGCCCGCGCTAGAAGTCGATCCGCATGACGACTCGCCGGATCGTTGGCCGGTGGACCTCTGCCAGGCCGGCGGCCGCGAAGACCCGGCGCGTGCCGACGTGGATCTCGTCCCAGCTGATCTCCTGCCCGGGCTGCGTGATCATCGGGTACGCCTCGAGAGCGCGCGCACCGCGCTCGCGCGCGAAATCGACGGCTGCCTCCGCGAGCGCGTACGCAATTCTCCGGCGACGGTACCCCGCGCGGACGAAGACACACGTCACCGCCCACACGCCGTCGTCGGCCTTGTCCTCCGACCTCCCTTCCCACGGGACACGGAAGACGCGCCGCAGGCCGGAGTACGCGGTGCGTGGCTCGACGGCGCACCAGCCAACGGGCTCGCCATCGAGGTACGCGACGAGACCGGACGTCGTTGGTGCCGCAGGATCGCCGCAGCTCGTCTGCATCCTGAGCCGAATGGCGCGCTCCTCGGCCGGGAACTTCGAGAACGCCTCCCCGGCGGCAAGCTTGTAGCGCTGGCACCAACAGACCGCAGCCGTCCCCCGCGTTCCGAAGACGGCTTCCATGTCCTCGCAGCTGGCCCGGTTGCCCGGAACGGTCCTGAGGCCGTCGGTCATGCCGATGCCGTGCTCGACGCGGGTGACGCGGCTGCGCCGTCGCGCCCCGCCCAGCGCAGCACGCGCAGCGCGCGCAGGGTGATCCATCGGCTCGGCTGACCCTCGGTCTCGCCGAGATCCACCAGCAACCTGTCGTGGTAGGCGTGGTCCAGCGGCCAACGGCCGCCGGCGTCCCGCTTCGACTCCAGGATGTCGAGCGCGTCTGTCATCCGCTCGTCCGGCGCGGGCCGGGCACCCCGCAGGTAGTCGAGGACGCGCGCGACGTCATAGAACCACGCGTTCGGGAACCCGAGGGAGAGCCATCGCTTCTGGCCGATCTCGCCATCGGACATCCGACGGAGCAGGCGCCGCTCGAGCAGGTACTCCTCGCCCCGGACGCGTGCCGCCTCGACGTCGCCGTCAGCTCCCGTGGAGCGCTCGTACTCCAGGAGACCTTCGAGGACGTTGAGCGTCGAATCGAACGAGCCGCGCGTCGAACCGTTCTCCTGCTCGCAGTTCCAGCCGCCGTCCGCCATCTGCTCGGTCAGGAGGCGGTCGACGATGCCGCGCACGTCCTGTCCGAAGTAAGCACCGATGGCGACCGCCCGGCCGTTGATGCAGGGCTCGACCTCCCCCTCGAAGAACCGGAGGTTCGGGTCGTAGTCCCACCGAGCCGCCTCGTGCACCGGCGCGATCGCCCGCCGCGCCTCCTCGCTCGTTGGATCGAGGCCGAATCGGTACAGCAGGGTGAGCGTGGCCTCCGTGGAGATCCACTCGGGAAAGAAGGTGCCGCCGCTCCATCGCCCGTCCGGGTCCTGGGCCGCAAGAATCTGCGCGCCCCAGCCCTCGGTGGCGACCTTCGCGCGCTCGGCCGCGACCTCGTCCGAGGGAGCATCGGTGAGGTCACGCATCACCTGCCAGTGGATGGCCGGATCGGAGTCGAGAAGCCAACGGATCACATTCATGCGCTCACCATAGGATCGGATAGCTGACACGGGGTGGCATGAATCGCTGACTGTAAGATTGAGATCAGCCGGGCAGTCGTTCGGTGAGGTGGATGGTGACGGTGTCGCCCTCACCCTTGTCGATCATGCGGCGCAGGTCCGCCTTGATCGGCAGCTTGTGGGTGCCGTCGCCGAGAGCCATGAACGAGCTGCGAAAGGGCCGCCCGTCGACCGTGCCGGCGACCTTGACGAGGCCGCGGGTGCCGAAGAACTCGGCCGTCCAATCCGTCACGACGAACGTCCAGCCGCCGGCGGCGGAGCTCTTCTGCAGGGTCGCGGTGAAGGCCTTGTCGAGCGTGCCGGTATCGCCGTCCGCGCGCGTCGTGCGTACGTCGGTGATGCTCGTGATGGGCATGGGGTGTCTCCTTCCGTCGCTCATTGCTCGCCGTACATGAGCGAGCCGGGGGTGGTGAGGGTCTCGCCGGTCTCCAGCCAGGTCTTCAGCCCGGACAGGATCATCGGCCAGCCGCCGTACAGCTCTTCGGGTGCCGTTTCGCTGAGCTGGTCGTGGGTCACCGTCAAGCGGCACGAATCGCCGACGGGCTCGATCTCCCAGGTGACCCGCGAGGTTCCATGGCTCGCGGCCTCATCGCTCCACAGCGTGTTCATCGACTGCACCAGCCGTCGCGGCGGGTCGACGACGAGGTTCTCGCCCTCGGCGAGGGGACGGTCGACGCCAGGGTGCGTCAGCGCATACGGCGATCCCGCCGCCCAGTCGGACTCGACGCCGGCGCCGAACTGGTACTTCGCCCGGATCGCCGGGTCCGTGATCGCCTCCCACAGCCGCTCCGGGTTGGTGCGGATGTAGATCTCGAACACCTTCTCCATCGGTTGCTCCAGTTCCTCTTTCAGGCCGACCAGACCGGCGGTCCACCGCTCGGCGTACTTGCTCACCCACCGGTCATGGACGAGACGGATCGGGACCGTGTTGAGGAAGTGCAGCTTCTCGCGACCTCGGCGCCGGCTCACGACGAGCCCGGCATCTTCGAGCAGCCGCAGGTGCTTCGCCACCGCGATCCTTGTCATCCCGTGGCGCGCGGTCAGTGACACCAACGTCTGGCCGTCCCGATCGAACAGCGCATCGAGGAGCGCTCGGCGAGTCGGATCGGCGAGGGCTCGAAACACGGTCTCCACACAGCCAAGATAGGGAACCAAACGGTTACCTGTCAAGTCGCCGGGACTGCCACCGTCGCGGCGAGCCTCGCCTCGGTCGTCGCAGGTCCGGTCGTACCGGGCGGCCACTCGCTCGTCGAAGCCCTTGCCGCTGCCAACCGGCGCAGGTTGTTACCCGGATAGTCACCGGGTAACTGTCAGGCTGACAGTCGACCACGGTCGAGGGCGTGCGACATAGAATGACCCAGGTCCCGAAGCCGAATCGAGCCGGATCGGTGCGCTCCCAGTCACCCCGCGAATGGATGGCACCGGTCGCGAGGACCGTCGGTCGAGTAGAGCACGTGCTGGCAGGACGCGCCGGGAATCGGAGTACCGTGGACAGCATGAGCAACCCGACGATTCGACCGGCCTACGACATGTGGCCCCAATACAACCGGCGCCTGCGCGAGGTCATCGGCGTCATGTCGGACGAACAGCTCGCGATCCGCCCCGCCGCAGATGGATCTCCGATCTGGGCGACCGTGGGCCACACCGCCGGAATGCGGGTGTACTGGCTCTGCGACATCGTGGGTGAGCCCGGCGCCGAGACGACGCCGTTCACGGATGTCGCGACGTCCGGCTGGGAGGACGATCTCGAACATCCGCGAGGCGCGAACGAGCTTGTGGAGGCCCTGGAGTCGACGTTCAGCATCATCGAGGGCTGCCTGGACCGATGGACGCCCGAGTCGTTGGGGGACCTGATCCACCGTGACTACCGCGGCACCGACCAGGTCCACACGCGAGGCTCGATTCTGCAACGGCTCTTCAGCCATGAGGCCTATCACTGCGGCGAGCTGTCGCAGACGCTCGGGATCCACGGCCTGCCGCAGATCGACCTCTGGCGCCCCGACTGAGGTCGATGAGCGTGACCCCTACGCCGGAATGTAGGACCTGATCTCGGCGCCCGATGCGAGGGTGCTGGTATCCGAGAGCCGCAGGCGCAGCGGTGGGTCAACCTCCGGCCAGAACGGTGTACCCGCCCCGAGGACCACGGGATGGATGACGAGCCGGTACTCGTCCACCAGCCCACGGCGCACGAACTGGCCGGCCAGGTTCGGTCCACCGACGTCGATGTCTCCGTCGAACTCTCGGCGCAGGCCGTCGAGCACCGCTCCGACATCGCCGCGCACCAGGCGGCTGTTGTGCTCGACGTGCTCGAGGCTCGACGAGAAGACGATCTTCGGCATCGGCTTCCAGATGCGCGAGAACTCGCGCATCGACTCGGTTGCCGATGGATCCTCCTCGCCGGTCGGCCAGTACGCAGCCATCACCTCGTACATGCGCCGCCCGTAGAGGGAGGCATCCAGAGAGCGAACCATGTCGTTGAACCAGGCGTGCAGCTCGTCGTCGACGAGTGCCCACTCGAGCCCGCCGTCCGGCGCGGCGGAGTACCCGTCCAGCGAGACGTTCAGGCTGTAGATCAGCTTTCCCATGCCTTCAGCTGACCTCGACCTCGCCGAACTCCGGCCGGCCGGTTGGCCGATAGACCGAGATCGCCACCCCCGATGGCGTCGTCTGCGACTCGTCCAACGCCAGGCCGGTGGCGATGCCGCTGTCCGGGAAGAGCCGACGTCCCGCACCGACGATGACCGGGAACACCAGCAGGTTCAGGCGGTCGACGAGGTCGTTGTCGAGCAGGAACTGGACGAGCTGGCCGCTGCCGTGCACCTGCAGCTCGCGCCCGTCGCGGTCCTTGAGCTCCCGCACGGCCGTGGCCAGATCGCCCTCGAGCACGCTCGTGTTGGCCCACTCCGGGTCCTTCAGCGTCGTCGATGCGACGTACTTCGGAAGCGTGTTGAGCTTGGTCGCCACCGGGTCGTCGGGATCCGAGGCGTTCGGCCACGACGCCGCGAAGATGTCGTACGTACGCCGTCCGATGAGGAAGGCATCGACCCGCCCGAAGACCGAGTCCATGAACGCGCCGGTCGCCTCGTCGAAGTGGGGGACCAGCCAGCCGCCGCGGTCGAAGCCACCGCTCCGATCCTCGGTCGGGCCGCCGGGGCCCTGGTAGACCCCGTCGACCGACAGGAACATCGTGGACGTCAGCTGCATCGGTCAGCCCTTCTCGAGCACCTGGCGAAGCTTGGCCGCGAACTCGTCCGGCTTGCCGGTCTGGCCGTACTCGCCGCCGAAGAACCCACCATGGTCACCCGGGAAGATCACCGGCTGCCGGCCGAGCCGCTCGGCGACCCCGAGCGCGCCACGGTGCGCCATCTCGCCCTCGGACTCCTCGCCGGCGGCGATGACGATCCGCGTGGAGGCTGCGCCAAGGGCATCGAAGTCGGGCTCGTAATGCGTCGTGTTGACCATGTTGTTCGAGCCCAGCAGCCCATCGGTGCGGGAGCCATCGTCCTCGGCCGGCATGCCGAACATCGCCGGGTCCGGGGCGGGCTGCTGCGCGAAGCCGTCAGGAAACTCTCCCTTGTGGCTCACCGCAGCGATGAAGTGGGCCATCCCTGCGCCGAACCCCATCGCCTGGTAGGTCTCGCCGACCGCGCGCGTGACGGCCATCGCGTTCTCGCGGTCGGGCAGGACCGAGGCGAGCGGCGGCTCGTGCGCCACCAGCAGCCGGACGTCCTCGGGGTGCTTCGCGACCAGGGCCAGCGCGGTGATCGCGCCGCCACTGCTGCCGAACAGGTCGACCGGCCCGGCGTCGAAGGCCTGGATGATCCGATGCAGATCGTCGGCATGGTCGTCGGGCGTGGCAGGGCTCGTCGGATCGGACTTCGTACTTCGTTCGGAGCCGCGCGGGTCGTACGTCATCACCGTGCGGTCGGTGAAGTGGCTCCCCAGCGTCGCGAACCCGGGCGCGGCCATCGGCAGGCCGACAAGGAACAGGGGCGGGGCATCGCTCGTGCCCCTCCGCACGTCGTAGGTCAGGGTCGCGCCGGGGACGTCCAGCGTACGGGTGGTGGCCTCGGTCAGGATCATGATGGCTCCGATGCGGTTGGGTGACGTGGGTCGTCACGTGAGTAGACTGGCGCCGGCCCGGGATCTCATCGGTGCGTCAGGACCTTCCGGTACGTCAGGTCGAAGTCCGGCTCCCAGGTGGAGCCGTCCGGCGAGGACTCCCATCGGCCTTGGATGGTTCGGCCCTCGTCTCGAATGGCCCCGATGTATCGCTGGTGGAAGTCGGGGGCCGCCCTCCAGACCTGCCACGCGTCGTTGTCCAGGCTCATGCGGTAGATCCGGAACACGCCGCGCGCGTCGGAGTACAGCATCACGTGCTCGAGGGTGGAGTCGTCGAACCCGAGGATCGACGTCACCGGCATCGGCGAGTGCGTCACCCAATCGGGGTCGGCATCCGGGCTCGGCTGATCGACCGCGTGCTCGCGGACGAACGCGCCGTCCTCGATCCATTCGAATGTCGCGCGGCCGCGACCCAGGAACCGCGCTCCAGAGCTGGCCTCGAACTCCCACGTCCCGATCAGAGGCAAGAGTGGCGAGTCGGCCACGGCTCAGCGGCCCGTCGGGGATGCCTGGCCGACGGCGTCTTCGGCAAGGATCGCGTCGATCTGGCCGACCGCCTGCGTGAGGCCTTCCTCCATGCCCATGGCGAGGACCTGCTCCATCGCCTCGGTACTGGGGAAGATGCTCTCGATCGACATGCGGGTCCGATCGCCGCCGACCGCCTCGATCGTCACGCGGCCCTCGTTGCGCGGCAGGGCGTCGTTCGGCGTGCCGTCGTCGTTGGCGAAGCCGTCGCGGAAGACGAGCCGATGCGGCGCATCGGCCTCGAGGACGTCCCAGTAGCCCTTCGGCTGGTCGCCCTCGGGACCGGTCATGTGGTACTCGACGCGGCTGCCGGGTGCGAGGTCGTGCTTCGTGAAGGTGGCGGGGTAGGTCGGTGGGCCCCACCAGCGCTCGAGCTGACGCGGATCGGCCCAGAGCTGCCACACCCGCTCCGGCGAGGCGTCGAACTCGGCTTCCAGGGTCATGGTCAGGGTCTCGGGATCCTTGCGGACGGCGGTGACGGTCATCGATCGGTCTCCTTGTTGTGGGTGACGAGCGCGGTCATGCGGTCGATCCGTCCGCGCCACAGCTCCTCGTACTGGTCCAGCAGGTTGCGCGCCGCGAGCAGCCCCGCCAGATTGGTGCGGACGACCTTGCGTCGCCCGATGCGCTCCTTGGTGACCAAGCCGGCCCGCTCGAGCACCGCGACGTGCTTCTGCACCGCCGCGAAGCTCATGGCGTAGTGATCCGCCAGCTCCGCAACGCCCTCCTCGGAGTCGATCGCGCGGCGGACGATGTCGCGCCGCGTGGCATCGGCCAATGCGCCGAACATGCGGTCGAAATCGGGTGGAGCGATCTGCATAGATACAACCATACGGTTGTATAAGGGCGCCGTCAACTGCCTCGCGAGCGTCTCCGGACGCCGCCCGGGTGGCGTCGCCCTCTCAGCGCGCGGGATCGCACTCGTAAGCCGCATCGCCCGAGCGACCAGCGAGGACGGCGCACCATCTGGTCGGAGCGGCCAGCTCGGCCGATGGGGTACCGCGCCGAGTCGGGATGACCTGGCTCCGTCATATGGCACTGGTGGTGCCGTAAGCCAGGTGGAATGGCGCGAGACGCGGACTCACGAGCTTGCTCCACGCTCTGGTTGGACGCTCAGAGGCCGCGGCACGGAGCTCGATCGTGGCGAATGGCACTGACAGTGCCACCTGACGGAACCGTCGGCTCGAAGGCATCCGACAGTCGGTTGGGCATCTCAGAGCCTCTTGCGCTGACGAGGATGATCGGTCCATGCGCGCCCGATGGTCGGCGCGTCACCCGAGCAGCCGAGGTAGAAGGCCGATGTCCCCCGAGCGCCCGCAGCCGCCGACCCCCGTCATGCCGATCGCGTCGATCGACGACCCGCGAACGATCCAGATTCTGGCCACCGAGCACTGGAGCCTCCTGGGGGCCCGGTCGCTCGCCTACAACGAGGCGTTCGTGCGCGCTGGCATGTTCCTCACGTTCCTGTCGACGTCGTTCGTTGCCCTCGCCCTGGTTGCCCAGGCGATGTCCTTCGGCGAGGGATTCCTTGCCGTCACCGCGCTCGTGCTGGCGTTCGACCTGGTCATCGGCCTGACGACGTTCCTGCGCATGAACGGAGCGAACCTCGACGACCTGCGTGCGAACCACGGGATGGCGCGAATCCGCCATGCGTACACACAGATCACACCGATCGTGACGCCGTACTTCACCACGCCCACCCATGACGACATCGATGCCGTGACGACGGTCTATGGCCCCATCTCGGATCGGATGGTCGGGCAGTTCGTCTATGGTCTGAGCACCTCGAACGGCATGATCGGCCTCATCGTGGCCATGGTCGGCGGCGTGCTGACCACCGTCGTCGCGATGCTCATCGGCATCGGCGGTGCCTCGTCGATCTGGATCGGGGTGGTAGGCGGGGTGATCGTCCTTGCCGCCCTGTTCGCCTACACGTTCGCGGCAATCACGCGCGAACAGGCTCGATTCACGGCACTCTTCCCGACCCAGAGTGCCGAACCGGTCAGCGATCCGCAGAAATGAGCCTGCTCCCGAACTCATCGCAGGAGCGACCGGCCCCCTTCATTCATCAGGTGGGTTGGCGCTGGGTGGATCCGTCGGGCCATGCGCAGATGCACACGCGATTGCCGGCACGGTCCGAGAGCGTCCAGTGCGAGGGAGCCTCCGACTCGTCGACGATGCGGCCGCCTGCGGCCAGCGCCGCCTCGAGCCGCTCCTCGACCTGTTCGCGCGCGACGGATACGTCGATGTGCATCGCATGCCGCAGCGGCTTGGCCCCATCGAGCTCCTGCATCCATACCGTGGATCCGTGCCCGAGCGGGTCGATAGCGTTGTCGTCGGCCATCGGCGCATAGCCCAGCACGGCACGCCAGAAGTCCACGTCGATCGCGTCGGGCTGCGCCGCGATCGCAAACTGCACCTCCTGGACGGCTGAACGATCGGCGACGGCGCCGTGCTCCCGCGCGACCACCGACACGGCACGCGCCATCTCGATGTGCGGTGGCTCGAGCTGCCACAGGTCGCGGCTCAGGCGCACGGTGAGGCGGCCATCCGCGATCGTCAGCAGCGCCCCCGAGCCTTCCAGAGCGGGGACCGATGCGACGGCCTCGGCCAACTGCGCCGCCTCGCGGGCCGAACTGACGCGGAACACCGCCGTCGCTCCGCCGTGCAGCACCACCCAGTCGTCGACGCCCTCAGCGGCGAGGAATCCCTGCCAGCCCTGCTCGCTCATGTCTCCTCCGATCGATACGGTATCGCACCAGCCGGGCCGACATCGCGACGCTTGGTCGCCGCGACTGAGCGGTCAGGTCACGGAGTGACACTTCCGAGCCAGGTCCCGACGAAGAACAGCAGCATCAGGACCACCCAGACGGCCACGACCACCGCGCGCCGATCACCGAACGAAGGCTCGACGGGGTCGGGGCGCGGGGAGCGGCGGGTGCGGGGCGTCGCGGAGCGGCGCGATTCCGGCCAGGTGGTCCACGTCGCTGTGCTCGTCCGCGGGCCGTAGCCGGAGCCGGCCCACGAGGCGGCGCTGGATCCGGTGCTGTAGCCGGGCCCCGACCAGGTGGCGGTCCGGCGTTGAGCGTCATACCGCGAGCGCCGGGCCGGGTTCGACAGGATCCGCCACGCATCGTTGATGCGCCGCATTCGCTCGGCGGCCGCAGGTCCGGGGTTGACGTCGGGATGGAATTGCTTTGCCAGGCGGCGATGCGCGCGGGCCGCCTCGTCGCGGCTCGCACCCGCCGGGATGCCCAGCGTGGCGTACGGATCGAACGTTGTGGCTGCCATCTCAGGCACTCCGCGGCGGCCGCCGCGAGGCGCGGCCCGGATCGGCCCCGATGAGCTGGTCGGCGATCAGCAACAGGACGATCGCGACCTCGATCCCCTTCGTCACCCAGCCGAGCGTGAAGTAGGGACCGATCGCGAGATAGGCGATGATCGTGACCGATGCGAACGCCGCCAGCCCCGCGCGGGGGAGCCAGCTGAACCGGCGGACGGCCGGCATCGGCACGGCAGCTCCGACGAGGTACGCGGCGCCGAGCGCGAGGTAACCCGCGGCGTTGAGCAGGAACAGCGTGCCGCCCAGGCTGAGATGGATGATCGCCGTGGCAAAGGTGAGCTCGAGGATCACCCCGGTCAGGAGGATCCTCGGTGTGGTGTTCATTGGCATGGTGTCGGCCTTCCGTCGTTGGTTTCGTTGTCACACTGAGCACGAACCGATGCGACCGAATGTGACCGCCCGGGGTCGATCTGCGACGATGTCACACCCACAGCACCGGATCCGTGTTCCTCTCATGACAACCCCGCAGGACGACGTGACGCGACGGGACTGGCTGGCCGAGGAGTTCGAGCGGCACCGCGGCCACCTGCGTGCGGTTGGCTACCGCATGCTCGGATCGGTCAGCGAGGCCGACGACGCCGTGCAGGAGGCCTGGCTGCGCCTCGACCGCAGCGACCCGGGCGGGACCGATGACCTGCGTGGCTGGCTGACGGTGGTGGTCGGCCGGATCTGCCTCGACGCACTGCGCCGACGCAAGTCACGCAATGAACAGCTCGCCGGTTCCTGGCTTCCGGAGCCGATCGTCCGCATGGCGAACGACGCCGGGCCGGAGCGCGACGCGGTGATGGCCGACTCCGTCGGCCTGGCGCTGCTCGTGGTGCTCGAGTCGCTGACCCCGGCGGAACGGCTCTCGTTCGTGCTGCACGACGTGTTCGGCGTGCCGTTCGACGAGATCGCACCGGTGGTGGAGCGATCGCCGGCCGCGGCGCGCCAGCTCGCGAGCCGCGCACGCCGGCGCGTGCGGGATCAGGCAGCGGAGCCGGACGCCGACCTCGCCGTCCAGCGCCAGGCGGTGGACGCCTTCCTGGCCGCGGCACGCGACGGCGACTTCGAGGGACTCCTGCGCGTGCTCGACCCCGACGTGGTCCTCCGGGTCGACGCCGGCCCCAATCCGCCGCGATCGCTCGCACGGCCACCGCTCGTCGGGGCAGAGGCAGTGGCGCGCGGAGCATCCCAGTTCCGGGGCGGCGCCGATCGGGCCGAGCCGGTGGTCGTCAACGGAGCGGCCGGACTGATGGTCAGGTTCCCGGCGCGGTCGATCGTCGCGGCGTTCACGGTCGCCAACGGGCGCATCCTCGCGATCGACATCATCGCCGACCCGGACAAGCTCCGCGGGCTCGACCTCGGCTGATTCCATTCACGGCACTCTTCCGACCCCGATCACCGAGCCCACGAAACCGGAATGAGCGTAACGACCTGGCCGAGGGCGGATCTGGGTCCGCAATCGCGCAACGTCCTCAGCTCACCGCCTTCTTCACGAGCTCGGCGAGCTGCTTCTCGTCGGCAGCGGTCAGCTTCGTCAAAGCCCAGGAGGTCGGCCACATCGACCCCTTGTCCAGGTTTGCAGCCTGGTCGAAGCCGAACGTCGCGTATCGGGCCTTGAACTTGTCCGCGCTCTGGAAGTAGCAGAGGACCTTGCCATCCTTCGAATAGGCGGGCATCCCGTACCAGGTGCGCGGCACGAGGTCCGGTCCACTCTCCTTGACGATGCTGTGAATCCGCTCGGCCATGCTCCGATCGGACTCCGGCATCTCGGCGATCTTCTCGAGAACGTCGGCCTCGCCGTCGGCCTTGCTCGCCTTGCCGCGGCCCCTGGCCTTCTTCAGTTCCGCGGCGTGCTCCTTCATCGCAGCGCGCTCTTCCTTGGTCCATTCCTCCGAAGAGGTGTCGCGCGTGGCGGTCTTCTTCGTATCGGCCATCCTTCGGTTCCTCCTTGAGCCTCAGCGAGGGCTCTGGATGATTCGGATCATGTTGCCGGCCGGATCGCGGAGTGCGCAGTCGCGGCCATAGCCCTGTCCATCGGCTCCTGGAAAGCGGGCTCGCGTGCTCGCGATCCATCTGGTCCTTCGCGCGCCGCAGGCGAATCAGATCACTGCGGTCCACGAGATCACGATACCAAGCCGCCCCGGCGCCGGCACGTGCCGGACGGGAGCCGCGGCTCGAAGCGCCCGACTCGGCACTGGTCGAGGAGGCGATGACCGCGTCCGGCGTGCACTCGCTCGCGGTTTAGGCTTCCGAGCACCGCGAGATCGAGGCAGAGGCGGCCACGTAGCCGCTGCCGGGGATCTCTGGTCCGATCACGGTGCGTTGGGTCGGCTGATCCGCAGCCGGCGCTGCCAGCGAGAGAATGCGATGAGGCAACCCGAAGCCGAGGTATGGGGACCGTGCCGGAGGCCGCCGACCGTTCTGCCGCTGTCGCGGAAGATATCGCTAGTGATATACCCGCTGATGCAACGGCAGGCGCCGGAGGCGGGCATCCCGTACCAGCTCCTCGTCGCGAGGTGAACGCCCGCGATGCGGCCGCAGAGGCGGCCAGCGGTCCCTCGGGTCCACGCGAGCCCGGCTACTTCACCAGCGCCGCGGGGCGACGCCGCCGAACCGACCACCGCGGCGCAGCGCGGTAGCATCCGCGGTATGGTCAAGGCTGGCACCCGCGAACCCAGGCGAGCAAACGCATGAAGGCGGCATACGCTGACCGGTACGGCCCGCCCGACGTGGTCGGGATCAGGGAGGTGGAGCGACCGACGCCGACCGGCGACGAGGTGCTCGTGCGGGTGCGGGCCGCATCGGTCAATCGTGCCGACCTCGATGGCCTGAAGCCGAAGCCGGGGTTCCTGCGCCTGTTCATGGGCGTCCGCGCGCCCAGGAGCCAAGAGATGGGCACCGATGCGGCCGGTGTCGTCGAGGCGGTCGGTCCCGACGTGACCCGCTTCCAGCCCGGTGACCAGCTCATGACCGACATGTTCGCGGCAGGGCGATCCGCGGCCTTCGCAGAGTACGTGTGCGCGCGCGAGAAGGCCTTCGAGCCGATCCCACCCGGCATGTCGTTCGAGGAGGCGGCCACCCTGCCGCATTCTGCTGTCCTGGCGCTCCAGGGGATGCGCCTGCGCAGCGGCCGGACGTTCAAGCCCGGGGACAAGGTGCTGATCGACGGCGCATCGGGCAACGTCGGTCCGTTCGCCGTCCAGATCGCGAAGGCCATGGGCGCCGAGGTGACCGGCGTCGCCCGTGGCGACAAGCTGGACTTCGTCCGCTCGCTCGGTGCCGACCACGCGATCGACTACGAGCGCGTCAATTACACAAAGGCGGGGGAGCGGTACGACTGGATCGTTGCGGTGGACGCGCACCACCCGATCCGCGCCGTGCGGCGCGCCCTGAAGCCGAACGGCGTCTACGTCACGATGGGCGGCGACACCGGCACCATCCTCGCGGCGATGGGCGGCAGCCTGTTCATGTCGCGGCTCGGCGACAAGTGGTCCGGCATGATGCTGTGGTGGAAGCCGATGCATCGGCCCGACGTCGACACCCTGAAGGACCTGATCGCCGCCGGAAAGCTCAGGCCGCACATCGATCGGAGGTATCGGCTGAACGAGGTCGTCGAGGCGCTTCGATGGGTGGAGGACGGCCACGCGAGGGGCAAGGTCATCATCAACGTCTCTGAGACGTGACGCTCGACCGGCGGTTGGCGCGCCGACCTCTGGCTGAATGACCGCCGCAGATAGGCTCTACCCCAGGACCGAAGCGGCGAGCCGCCGGACTCGCTCCGGATCGGCGATTGCGTCGATCTCGATGATGCGGCCGTCGCGGACGGTGAAGCCCATGATCGAGAAGGGACGGCCCTTCACGACGACCACGACCCCGGCCGTGCCGTTGACGAGGGCGGGCCGCAGCTCGGCGCCCGGGATGGCGCGCGCGTTGCGGGCCACGGCTTCGGCTCCGTTCACGACGGGCGGCACGAGCCGCCGGCGCGGGCCGAAGTCGGAGCGAAGGACGACGTTCGGGTCGAGGCATCGCAGCAGCCCCTCGAAGTCGCCCTCGCGCGCGGCCCGGAAGAAGGCGTCGACGACGCGGCGCTGTGCTGCCACGTCGGCGTCCGGCCCCGGCACGTCCGCGCTCCGCACCCGGCGGCGCGCACGGCTGGCGAGCTGGCGTGCCGCTTCCGAAGAGCGGCCGACCATCGGCGCGATCTCGTCGAACGGCAACCCGAAGGTGTCGTGGAGGACGAACGCCAGGCGCTCGGCCGGAGTGAGCGTGTCGAGCACGACGAACAGCGCGAGCCCGACGGAGTCGGCAAGCAGGACCTCGTCCTCCGGCTGGAGCTCGGTGCTCGGGCTGATCACCGGATCCGGCAGGGCACCAGCCTCGAGCGACTCCTCGCGGCGGCGGGTGCGGGACCGGAGCATGTTCAGGCACACCCGCGCCACGACGGTGGTCAGCCATCCACGCATGTTCTCCACCTCGTCGGTATCGGCGCGGCTGACGCGGATCCATGCCTCCTGGAGGGCGTCATCGGCTTCGGAGAGCGAGCCGAGCATCCGGTAGGCGACGCCTCGCAGGTGGTCGCGGTGCTCTTCAAAGTGGGTGGTCAGCGGTTCGTCCTGGCTCATCCGGTCACATATATGCAGCGGGCGGTGTCACACCCATAGAACCGAACGACACGAGAAACGTGACAAGGAGACATTCACGGTGGAATCCCGCAAGAAGAACACCAACCAGCCGCCGATCCTGGTGACCGGCGGAACAGGCACCCTCGGGCGGCAGGTCGTCGCCCGCCTTCGCTCCTCCGGCCATCCGGTCCGCATCCTCGGCCGCCACGCTGCCGAGGTGGAGGGCGGGGCCGAGCTCGTGCTCGCAGACCTCGCGACCGGTGAGGGAGTCGACGAGGCCCTGGCCGGCGTCGACGTCGTCGTCCACTGTGCCGGCAGCGCGAAGGGCGACGACGTCAAGGCGCGAACCCTGGTCGAGGCGGCGAAGCGCTCGGGCGTCCGACACCTCGTCTACATCTCGGTGGTCGGCGCCGATGAAACGCCGATCAACGGACCGATCGACCGCGCGATGTTCGGCTATTTCGGAGCGAAGCACGCCGCAGAGCGGATCATCGCCGAGTCGGGCATCCCGTGGACCACCCTCCGCGCGACGCAGTTCCACGACCTGACCTTCAAGACGCTCGAGCAGTTGGCCAAGGCGCCGATCATGCCGGTCTTCGGAGGCATGTCGTTCCAGCCGGTCGACTCCGGCGAGGTGGCTGACCGCCTCGTCGATCTGACGCTGAACGAGCCCGCCGGTCTCGTCCCGGCCATCGGTGGACCGCGGGTCTACAAGATGGACGACCTGGCGCGCAGCTACCTGGAAGCCACCGGTCGCAGCAAGCCGATCTTCGGCATGCCGATCTTCGGAGCCGCAGCGAGCGCCCAGAAGAGCGGCGTCAACCTCGCCCCGGACCGCGCGGTTGGCCGCCGGACATGGGAGGAGTTCCTGGCCGAGAAGGCCACGTCACAGCAGGTACGGGACCGCGCAGCCGCCTGAGGCGGCATCCGCGAGCTCCAGCTTCGGGACCCCGCGTAGGACCTATGGATCGTCGCCCGGGTCTTTCCCAGCGGCGGCCAGCGCGAGCCGAGGCAGGTAGTACGTCCAGCCTTGTCGCTGCGGAGGCAGCTCGTCGTTCGGGATGGATCGGTGCGTGAGGACGAGGACGGTGGCGTCGCCCTCGGCTCGGAGGTCGATCTCGACGGTCGAGGAGCCCGGTGGCAGGTTCTCGTAGCCGATCCAGCCCCAAGTGAACACGACGCGGCGATCCGGCACCAGCTCGACGAACTCGCCGCGGGCGTTCATGCCGTTCGCCATGAGGACCGAGAAGACGCCGCCGACCCGCGGGTCGAGCGTGGCGTCCGCGCCCTGCCAGCGCTTCCACAGGGTCGCATCGGTGAGGTAGGCGTACGAAAGCTGGCCGAAAGTCACCCGTTCCTGAGCGACGGGAAGGGAAATTACGCGGTCGAGGTCTACGAGATGCTGCCGGTCCCGTTCCAGGCGTAGCCGAGCCGGGGGCGCTTGACGCCGACCGACCTCGACGAGGTTGACGCGCGGGGCACCATCGGAGTGTGACAACGCGGCCGCGACGTCGGTTTTGTTGCGACGAGGAGATGGCGTTCCTCGGCTACGACGGCCTGAACGCCGACGCCGACCTCGCACGCTGGCGGGAGGGAAAGCTCCACGGGGCGACGCGCGAGCTCATCGAGGTGGTGCGGGACGAAGGCGTCGCCGGAGCGCATCTCCTCGACATCGGCGCAGGGGTCGGCGCGGTCCACCTGTCGCTGCTCGAAGCCGGCGCGGCGGACGCCGTCGACGTGGACGCATCCCGGGAGTACCTCGCGGTGGCGCGCGCGGAAGCCGAGCGCCGGGGGCTGCACGGCCGCGTCGAGTACCGCTACGGCGACGTCGTCGAGCTGAACGGCGAGCTGCCGCCCGCGGACATCGTCACCCTCGACTCGGTGATCTGCTGCTATCCATATCTGGAGCCGCTGCTCGCCGCAGCATCGCGATCCCGTCCACGGCTCGTCGGGATCACATACCCCCGCGACGTCTGGTGGATGCGCGCCTTCATGCGGCTCTACAACGCCGTCCAGGCGGTTCGGCGGATTCCCGCACGCTACTTCGTCCATCGACGCGCGCAAATCGAGGGCGCCATGGCGGTCGCCGGATACGAGCGCGTCCACGAGGGCGGGACCCGCGAGTGGTGCGTGGTCGCGTACCGGCGAAAGGGCCGAGCCGAGCCATGACGCATGCCCGCAGCGCATCCTGGCGCTCGCATCGGCCTCGAGTGCTTGCGGGCCACTGCGTGAACATGGAGGCCCGTCGGAATTCAACGAGGCGGTCATCGGCTTCATTCAGGGCGTGTGCAGGGCCAACACCTCGACCGATGAGCTTTCCGAAGTAGACCGGTCCTAGAGACATGAGCAAGGTACGAGCGCACATCTCGGTCTCGCTGGACGGCTACGTCGCGGGGCCGAACGAGAGCATGGAGAACCCGCTCGGCGAGGGCGGCGAGTCGCTTCACGACTGGGCCGTGGCGCTGAAGTCGTGGCGTGAGCTCCAGGGCATGGAGGGCGGTGAGGAGAACGTCAGCAATGCCGTCGTCGCCGAGGAGAACGCGAACGTCGGTGCCGAGATCATGGGCCGGGGCAAGTTCGGGCCGCCGAGCCGCGGCCCCTGGGGCGACGATGCATGGCGTGGCTGGTGGGGTGACGATCCGCCCTTCCACAAGCCGGTCTTCGTCCTCACCCACCACGCGCGGGAGCCGCTGACCCTCTCGGACACGACCTTCACCTTCGTGACCGATGGCATCGAGTCCGCTCTCGAGCGTGCCAGGGAGGCAGCCGGCGACAGGGACGTCTTCATCGGGGGTGGCGCCGACGTCATCAACCAGTACGTGGCCGCCGGCCTGGTCGACGAGCTGGAGCTGCACGTCGTCCCGATCATCCTGGGCGGCGGCGCCCGCCTCTTCCAGGGCGTCGGGCCTGAGGTCAAGCTCGAGCTCATCCGCGTCGTGGAGGCACCCGGCGTCATCCACCTCAAGTATCGGAGCGTGCGCTGATGGCCATCCTGCGGATGGACAACGTCCTCATCGTCGTGGAGGACCTCGACCGCGCGATTGCCTTCTTCACCGAGCTCGGGATGGAGGTGGAGGGCCGGGCGCAGATCGAGGGGCGGTGGGTCGACCGCGTCATCGGGCTCGACGACGCGCGATCGGAGGTCGCTGTGCTGCGGACCCCGGACGGCCACGGCAAGGTCGAGCTGACGAAATTCCACACACCAGCCGCGGTCAGACTTGGACCCGAGGACGCCCCGGTCAACGTGCTCGGTCTCCGCCGGATCATGTTCGCCGTCGACGACATCGACGACGTCGTCGCCCGTCTGCGCACTCACGGCGCCGAGCTCGTCGGCGAGGTCGTGCAGTACGAGGACGCCTATCGGCTCTGCTATGTGCGTGGCCCGGAGGGCATCATCGTCGGAGTGGCCCAGCCGCTCAACTAAAGCTGCAGGCCGTCGTCGGCTCGTCGATCACCTGCGCGGCCATCGGCGGTTCGCCGCCAGCACGGACCTACTGCACGTTTCGGCTGTCACCCGCGCCGAGCTGTCCTCCGGTCGAGGGGCCGAGGAACGTCGGATTCGGCGCCTCTCGAGCCGATGACCGACGTGCCGGTGGACGCGGCGATCGCCGAGCGTGCCGGTAGGCTTCGGCGCGGCACCCCCGCAGGTTGCCGGATGCGCTCATCGCGGCGACAGCGCTCGAACATCGGCTCACGCTCGTCACGCGCAACGTGAAAGACTTCGAGGGATTCGCGGCCTGAAGCTCCGAGTTCCAGGCTGATCGTGGCCAGCCGCGGTGTCGGCTTGCGCGACTCCAGCCCACCGCTTCTGGCAACATCGACCGGTGACCCAGCGAGACTCTGACCCGAGCCGGAACGGCGACTTCGTCCACCTCCACGTCCACTCCGAGTTCAGCCTGCTCGACGGCCTGAGCCGCATCGGCGAGATGACGCAGCGCGTGGCCGACCAGGGGATGCCGGCGCTGGCCCTGACGGATCACGGCAGCATGTATGGCGTCATCCCGTTCTACGCCACCGCGAAGAAGGCCGGCATCAAGCCGATCATCGGCATCGAGGCGTACGTCGCTCCCCGCGGCATGACCGACAAGGAGGGCAAGGCCGACGCCGACTACCACCACATGATCCTGCTGGCGAAGGACGACGTCGGCTACCGGAACCTGTTGGCCCTGACGACGGCCTCGCACCTCGAGGGCTACTACTACAAGCCTCGGATCGACAAGGAGCTGCTGGCCAGGCACGCCGACGGCCTTATCGGTACATCCGCCTGCCTGGGTGGAGAGGTCCTCAAGCGCCTGGGCCAGGGCGACGAACGAGCCGCCGGGCAAGCAGCCGATGAGTATCGGTCCATCCTGGGCGACGGCAACTTCTTCATCGAGGTCCAGGAGCACGGGATCGACGACCAGAAGCGGCTCCACCCGCAACTGGTGGAGCTGGCACGAAGACAGAACATCCCGCTCGTCGCGACGAACGACACGCACTACACCAGCCCGGACCAGTACGAGGCGCACGACCTCCTCGTCTGCATCCAGACCGCGTCGAACCTCGACACGCCGGGGCGGATGCGCTTCGAGAGCAACGAGTTTTACCTGAAGTCGCCGGCCCAGATGCGCCGCCTCTTCAACGGCGAGCTGCCGGACGCCATGGACAACACGCTGCTCATCGCCGAGCAATGCGAGGTCAACCTCGACTTCACCGGGCTCCGCCTGCCGCACTTCGAGGTGCCTGCCGCCGAAACCGAGGCGAGCTGGCTGCGCAAGGAGTGCGAGCGCGGCCTCCTGGACCGATACGGCACGGTCACCGATGCCATTCGTAACCGACTCGATTACGAATTGGGAATCATCGATCGGATGGGGTACAGCGCCTACTTCCTCATCGTCGCCGACTTCACGCGATTCGCCCGGGAGCAGGGGATCATGATCACCTGCCGAGGCAGCGCCCCCGGATCCATCGTCACCTACTCGCTGAAGATCACCCCGGTCGACCCGCTCGAGTACGGCCTGCCGTTCGAGCGCTTCCTGAACCCCGATCGGGTGACGATGCCGGACATCGACATCGACTTCCAGGACTCACGCCGGGACGAGGTCATCCAGTACGTCACGGCCAAGTACGGCGACGACCGGGTGGCGCAGATCATCACGTTCGGCACGCTCGGCGCGAAGGCGGCCATCCGCGACGTGGGCAGGGCCATGAGCCTCACGTACGCCGAGGCCGATCGGGTGGCCAAGGCGGTCCCGAACGAGCTGAACATCTCCCTGGCGCGCGCCGTGGAGACGAGCCCCGCGCTGCGCGAGCTGATGGCGGGGGACGATCGGGTCGACAGGCTCATCGGCATCGCGAAGCAGCTGGAAGGGGTGTCCAGACACGCCTCCACCCATGCCGCCGGGATCGTCATCTCACGCGAGCCGCTGACCGAGATCATGCCCCTCCAGCGCGCGACCGACGGCAAGACCACCATGACCCAGTTCGAGATGCACGCCTGCGAGGCGCTCGGCCTCCTGAAGTTCGACTTCCTGGGCCTCATCAACCTCACCATCCTGGCCGATGCCGTGGACCTGGTGCGGACGCATCGGTCCATTGACCTGGACGTCGACAAGCTGCCGCTGGATGACAGGAAGACGTTCGACCTGCTCTCCACGGGCGAGACGACCGGCGTCTTCCAGCTCGAGGGCTCCGGCATGCGCCGATACGTCAAGGAGCTCAAGCCGACCGAGGTGCGCGACCTGGCCGCCATGGTCGCCCTCTTCCGGCCCGGACCGATGGCGAACATCCCCGCCTACATCCGCCGCAAGCACGGCGAGGAGCCGGTCACTTACCTCCACGAGGCGCTCGAGCCCGCGCTGCGAGACACGTACGGGATCTTCGTGTACCAGGAGGACATCATGACCGCCGCCATCGCCATGGCGGACTACACCGGTCCCGAGGCCGACAACCTCTGCTACGCCATCCGCAAGAAGAAGGAGGACGTCCTCCGCCAGCACGAGGCGAAGTTCAAGGCCGGCGCGCGCAAGAAGGGGATCTCGCCGGCCATCGTCGACAAGGTCTTTGCCGAGTTCGAGCCCTTCGCTCGCTACGGCTTCAACAAGGCGCACGCCACCTGCTACGGGCTGATCGCCTACCAGACCGCCTACCTCAAGGCGAACTACCCGATCGAGTTCATGACCGCGGTGATGAACGGCTTCCGCGAGCGGGCGGAGAAGGTGGCCGCCGTGATCGCCGAGTGCCGGCGCCTGGGGATCGAGGTCCGGCCACCTGACGTGCAGAAGTCGTCGGCCCTCTTCACCGTCGAGACCGATGCTGAAGGGCGGCCGGAGGCGATTCGCTTCGGCCTGGCCGCCATCAAGAACGTGGGCGAGGGCGCGATCGAGGCGATCGTGGGTGTCCGGGACGGCGGAGCGGAGCCGGGGCCGTTCGTGTCACTCGACGACCTGTGCCGTCGCGTCGACCTGCGGACGGTGAACAAGCGCGTCATGGAGTCGCTCATCAAGGCGAACGCGGTCGCTTCCCTCGGGACTGCCGGCGCATTGCTCGACGCGCTCGACGGGGCGCTCGAGAACGGGCAGCGACATCAGCGCGATGTCGCCGCCGGCCAGTCGACCCTGTTCGACCTCTTCGCGCCCGCCGCGGGTGACGGATCGGCCCAGTTCCTCGATGGCGGGGCCGAGATCCCGCGCCGGGAGCGCCTGCGCTGGGAG
This sequence comes from Chloroflexota bacterium, assembly GCA_052388515.1. GTDB lineage: Bacteria > Chloroflexota > Limnocylindria > QHBO01 > QHBO01 > JACDBZ01. Next base: position 40,928 of record JBQTHZ010000124.1, read on the forward strand.
AAGGAGCTCATCGGTCTCTACCTGTCGGAGCATCCGCTGGGTGACATCGCGGATCAGCTGCCCGAGTACGTGACCGCCTATACCGGTGATCTCTCCGAGGAAGCGGAGGCGGCGAAGGTCACGCTGGGCGGGATCCTCATCTCCTCGCGCCGCGTCGTGACCCGGGCCGGCTCGACCATGCTGGTCGCCACGCTGGAGGACCTCCAGGGATCGGTCGAGGTGGTCGTGTTCCCCAAGGTGTTCGAGCAGACGGCCCAGTCGTGGGCCGACGACTCGATCGTCCTCGTCACCGGGCGGATCGACCGACGCGACGAGACGCCGCAGATCCTGTGCGAGGCGGTGCATCAGTGGGACGACGCGGTGCGTGGTGGGGCGGTCGCGTTCGGGGCCGAGCGGGATCGCCTGCTGGCCGCGCGTGGCGGCGGACGCCGATGGGAGAAGCCGGCCGATCGCACGCAGGGCGTCTGGAGCGGAGGGGATCGCCAGCCGATCTCCGTCCAACCGCCGTCGGCGACCGCAGTGGCCGTGGCGGAGCCCGAGGTCGTCGCGGCCGCCATCGGCGCGCCGGAGCCGGCAGAGGACACCGTCGCCCCGGTCGATGCGGTGCCGATCCAGTCGTCGCCGCTCGGCGTGGCCGCCACCGTCAGCGTCTCTTTCGGCGCCGACGTGTCGATGGACCTGCTGCTGGGGGCCATCGAGTCCGTGAAGTCGGCGCTCGCAGCGCGGCCGGGGCCGTTGCCGGTGATGCTCAGCGTGGCGGTGGCCGGCGCCACGCGCCAGGTGCGGCTGCCCGATCACGTGGCGTGGGACGAGCGCCTCGGTGACGTGCTGCGACGGGCTGCCGGTGTCCCCGTGGCCGTGGAGCTGCGCTCGGGGGCCGAAGAGCGGCTCGCGTAGCTCCGAACCGACGCGACGTGACCAATGCACGCGTCGGTGAGCATTGCCCGCCTCGAGAGGAGCATCGGTCCCGCGATCTGAGCGTGACCGATACGGCGAAGAGGGCCCATCGGCCGTGCAATGTGCGCCATGCCGGACATTGTTCCAACTCGTCGGCGTGGTCGCGTACACCGCACACGCAGCGAGCGTCGTGCTCAATCGGCGAATTGAATGGTGTCGAGCACGGCCTGGATCTCGTCCAGCATGGTGGCCTGCTCCAGGTGCTGGCCGGCGATCTCGGCGCGGATCTCGATCCAGCGATCAGGAAAGCCAGGCGGGCTGAGCTGCCACCAGACGATGGACGCATCGTCTTCGCTCCCGCGAATCTCGCGAGCGGCCGGTTCGCCGCCGATGATGTCGTCCGCGTCGAGCCCGAACGGTCGCGCCACCACGGGATCGGGCACGGGCGGCGTCCCGCCCTGCCAGGCGGTGATCACGATCGAGGCCTCACCCGGTGGGATGTCAGGACCGGTCACGTCGCATGGTTCGGCGAAGCTCGTGCACAGATCCGCCGGCTCCACGCCGAACGTCACGAGGTGTGCGACAACCCGGTGCTCTGCCGGCTCATCGTCAGGTCCGGGCGCCACGATCCAGTCGGGAGGGTAGGCGAACTCGAGCTCATTGCTCGCGAATCTCAGCCGCTCGTCGACCGCCTGCGAGGCCACCGACACGCCGATCATGAGCACACCGACCAGCAGGCTCACTGCCGCCACGACACCGAACGCCACCCAGCCCGAGTCCATGCGTGACGGGGGTGCCTGGGGCATCGGAGCCGGGCGCCTGATCGGCTGGGCTGTCGCCGGAGCCCAGTGCGCGGCTGGCGGCACGACGGTGTGCAGGCGGTCCCAGCGAGCTCGACGGTTCGGCTCCGAGAGTATGTGCCACGCCTCGTTGATCCGCGACATCGGCGTCGTGGGGGCGGAGGCGCCTGCATCGGGATGATGCTGCTTGGCCAATTGCCGATACGCGCGCGCGATGACCTCGCGCGACGCGCTGCGGGGCACGCCCAGGACGGCGTAGGGGTCGAGCTCGGCCATGGCGGTCGAAGTCTACGCCGCCTCGCTTGCTATCCTGTCGCCCGTGATCACGAAACGTGCCAGGAAGAAGCCGGCCGAGCAGGGCGATCCGGCATCCACCGTCCAGCCGGTCGCCGCCGATGCAGCCGCCGCCGCCACCGTCCCGGCCGCCAGCGAGGCTCCCATCGATGTCGCCCAGCTGGATGCGGCCATCCTCCGTTTCCTGCGCCGCTTCCCGAACCTGACCGTCGATCTCGGACCGCTTGCGGAGGAGCTCGGGGTCGAGCCCGCTCGCATCCAGCTCGCCGTCGAGGCGCTGGCCCGCCGTCGGATGGTCGTCGCCCCGTTCATCGAGCCCGGCACGGCCGGCGGAGCGACGCTGACCGCGATCGGCCTTCGCTGGCTGATCGACCGCGAGGGCGGGTCGCCTGCTGACACGCCGACCGCGCTGCAACCTGCCAGCGACCACGTCCGCGCGAAGGACGAGGCCGCGCGCCTACCACGCTCCGAGGTCTACGGGGTCAGCCGGCGGGACTGACCTCGTCGTCGATCCGGACGCTGCCCGCCTCGATCACGTCCGCGTAGACGCCGAAGTCGAGATGGCGTCCGTCCCTGAGACCGCGATAGGCCTTGATGACATGGAGCGTCGGAATGTCACGGATGCCGGTGTCCGGGTCCTGGGTCGTGATGATGCAGCGCGCATCGAGCTTCGAGATGCGGACGACCGCCTCGCCGATGCGGACGTCGCGGCCCAGCCACTCGTCCTCCTGGTGCGGCTGTCCGCCGCCCACCTCCACGAGCATGCGGAAGCGCCTCGCATCGACGGGTCGCGGCGGGTCGACGTGACGCGCGAGCTCCTCGACCGATGCGCTCGAGACGATCGAGACCGGGTGCCGATCCCTCGCCTCATCCAGTCGCTCGACGCGAACCAGCTGGAGCTCCCGTTCGGCATACGCGGAGAGAGCATCCCCCCATGGACCCATGACACGCCTGGCGGCGAAGTCGCGCCCGTAGGCGGTGATCGTCATCGGCTCATGCAGGGCGACCTCATCGGCGACGATGATGCCATCGGGAAAGGTCAGGGTCAGGTGCTCCGGGTCGTGCTCGAGATCGGCCCGGATCTGGACCAATGTGCCGAGCTTCGTCCCGTCGAAGAGGCGTCCATCGGCAGCGACGATGACATAGCGCCGGTCGTCCGCGACGCCGTGGTCGTCGAGCCAGATCCGGGTCGGGTGGTGGAGGCGCAGGCCACGGACCGGCGCAATCGAGAGTCGTGACACGGTGAGCATGTCGGTCCACTCTGCCACACGCCGAACGGGCACAATGGGTCACCCATGATCGGCCGCATCGTCTCCAGCCTGGCGCGACTGCCCGGCGCCATCTGGCGCGGGACGGTCGGTCGCTTCATGTCGCGGCCGTCCGAAGCCGGCACGCGGGTCGAGCCCGTCGAGCCCGTCGAGCCGCGGAGCGTGGCGGGGATCACGTTCCGGGCGAGCCTGGTCGTCGTGGCGGTTGTCCTCGCCGCCTACCTGCTCTACCAGCTCCGACTGCTCCTCATCCTCGTCTTTCTCGCCATCCTCCTGGCGGCGGGACTGCACGGTGGCGCGCGCTTCTTCGAGCGGGTCGCGCCGCGGGTGGTCGCAGTGCTGTTGACGTATGTCCTGCTGATCGGCGCGTTCTCGCTCGTCGTCTTTCTCATCTTCCCGCCGCTCGTGCGCGAGGCGGTCCAGTTCGCCGATGACGCCCCACGCATCGCCGGCGACCTTCGCGCCGGTGCCATCTCGCTGATCGACGGCATCGCCGGCGCCGGCACCGGGGAGGAGCTGGTTGACAGCCTGACTTCCGGCGCCCGCGGTTCGCTGCCGGAGGTCGGCTCGCTGCTGAGCGTGCCGCTGACGCTCGTCGGCATCCTCACCAACGCGCTCGTCGTCGTCTTCCTGTCGGCGCTGATGCTCATCGAGCGCGACCGGGTTCGCGGCTGGGGCCTCGAGTTCGTCGACGAGGCGGACCGGGAAGCCGTGTTGGGCGTCGCCCGCAACGCGCTGCTGCGCCTGGGCGCCTACGTGCGCGGGCAGCTCCTCGTGATGGCCATCATCGGTGGCGGCTCGGCGCTCGGGATGTTCGTTCTCAACGTGCCGTTCGCTGTGCCCCTTGGGACGCTCTCGTTCATCACCGCCGCCATTCCGCTGGCCGGCGCGTTCATCGCGGGTGGACCGATCGTGCTGGTGGCGTTGACGGTCTCACCGGGAACGGCGCTGCTCATGGCGCTCTGGCTGATCGTCCTGCAACAGCTCGAGGGCTCGGTGATCACGCCCTACATCCAGGGACGCGTGGTGAGTCTGTCCGCCATCGCGGTACTGCTCGGCGTCGTGGCTGGAACCTCGATTGCCGGCATCGTGGGCGGCATCATCGCCATCCCGCTGGTGGCCGTGGCGGACGTCGTGCTGCGCGACATCGTCTTCCCGTTGCGACGCCGGGCGGAGCAGCGGCGCGGGTCGCGGGGTTCCGGGGAGTCCGAGGCGCCGGCGCTGTAGCGGCGCCGTCCCGGTGGCCCGCCGACTCCTGCCAGATATTCCTGCGGTGAGTGCTAGGCCGTGAATTGGCTGCTGCTTGGGGCCCACCGGGCCTGCAGTGAGCGTGGATCGGACGATCGCGGGCCTGGGTTGGCTCGAAATCCAGGCCCATCAGTCGCCACATGAATAGCTGACGCTGGCCAGGCCCATCGGCTGAGATAGCAGTCATGGCATGAATAATCGGCTGGTACGTGGCAGGTAATCGGCCTGATCGCACACTGTGCCAATGGACGTTATCAGGCTTGGATCGGTCTTCCGGGCCATTCGAATCCGCAAGGGTTGGCGCCAGGTCGACGTTGCCCTGGTGGCGAACGTCTCGCAGGCGATGATCTCGCGCATCGAGCGTGGAAGGCTGCGCGGCGTCAGCCTCACGGCGCTCATGCAGGTTGCAGACGCGCTCGAGATCCGGATCGATCTCCTGCCGCGGTGGCGCGGTGGAGACCTGGATCGGATGCTGAATGCGGGGCATGCCGCCCTTCACCAGCGGGTTGCGCGAACGTTTGCTGGGACGCCGTGGCTGCTTGCGCCGGAGACCACGTTCGCCGTCTACGGAGAGCGAGGGGTCATCGACATCCTTGCGTTCCATCCGCAGACCGGAGCGCTCCTGATCATCGAGCTCAAGACCGATCTCGTCGACGTCCAGCAGCTGCTGACCGCCGTCGATCGCTACCGCCGGCTTGCTCCGCGGGTCGCGCGGCAACGCGGATGGCATGTGCGCTCGGTCGGTGTGTGGGCCGCGCTTCGCGATACCAGGACGAATCGACGCCGCGTGGCCGAGCACGCCGACGTCCTGCGGATCGCGTTCCTCGGGGACGGTCGCTCGGTGCGGCGGTGGTTGCGATCTCCCGATGGGCCGATGTCGGCGCTCTCGTTCATCCCTGATGGCGCTCAACGACCAGGTGCGGCGA
>JBQTHZ010000125.1:0-13610 GCA_052388515.1 Chloroflexota bacterium
GGGCGCTTGGGAGACCGGGACGGGCGCCAGCCTGGGGGCACCCGCGGGTGCCACGTCGGCCCGTATCCAGATGGTGCCGGCAAGCCTGAACGGCACGATCTACGTTGACGACTTCGTCTTCGGACTGGCCCCGTGACCCGGATCCGGTGACGCGGCCGCCCACGAGGGTCGAGCCGCAGCCGCGCCACGAGGGGCCCCCGCGAGGGCCCCTCTTCATGGTCGGCTGCGCTCGTACCGGCTCGACGCTGCTTCGCCACGTCCTGAATCGATCGCCCCTCGTCTCGATCGCCTCCGAGACCCACTTCATGGCGTGGTCCCGCCGCCACCGGCTCGCCGACCGGCTGCGGATGGTGCGCCGCTCTGCCGACCGGCGGGTTGCGCTCGCGCGGCTCGCCCCCCGCTTCTTCGAGCCCGACTTCTGGATCTGGCTGCGTCGCAACGCCACGCCCGAGGAGCTGGTCAGCCGCCTGATCGAGACCGATCTCACCGAGCGGGCCGTCTTTGCGGCACTCCTCGAGCTCTATGGGGAGCGTCGCGGGAGCCTGGCACCCGGCGAGGGGATCTTGGGCGAGAAGACGCCGGCACACCTGCGCGACGTGCCCCGCCTCAACGCCTGGTTTCCGAATGCACGCTTCATCCACACCTTCCGCGACCCGCGTGGGATCTACGCCTCCGAGCTGCGCAGGCTGCGGCAGGGCCGATGGGGGCCGAAGGCCCGCCTACCGTGGCTCCCTCCGCGTTTGATCGACCCGATCCTTGCGCCCGCAGAGGCGGTGAGCACCCTGCGCGCGTGGCATCATGCCTCCCGCCTTCACCGGACCTATGCGGCCCTGCTCGGTGACCGCTACCGCCTGGTCCGGTTCGAGGACCTGGTCACCTCCCCCGAGGTGGAGGTCCGAGCAATCTGTGAGTTCATCGGTATCGATTTCGACCGCAAGCTGCTCGAGGGCGTGGACGTGATCGGGTCGAGCTTCGCTGACGACCGGCACGCTGCGGCCGGCTTCGATCCGGGCGCGGCGGAGCGCTGGCGCGACGAGGTCCATCCGGTCGCCCGCTCCTGGTTCGCCCTCGCCCTCGGCCAGCGGTTGAGCCGTTTCGGGTATCGGGCCTGATGCGAGCGTCCTCCCGTTTGGCCCGTGTGCGCGCGTGGCTGCGCCGCACGCCGCTCCACACCGCCTGGCGGTATGTCAGCTCAGCGGTGGGTGCCCGGCGCGCGCGGACGATACTCGGCGGCGTCCGGACGTTCTGCGTCTTCCTTGGTCACGCCCGATCAGGGCACTCGATCGTCGGGGCGCTCCTCGACGCGCATCCTCAGATCGTCATCTCCGACGAGCTGGATGCGCTGCGCTACGTCGACATCGGCTTCAGCGCGCGCCAGGTTCTCTACCTGTCGACGGCCGTCGCACGGCGCCAGGCGCAGAACGAGCGTCGGAAGGCCGGGCAGGGGGGTACCGTGTACTCGTATCACGTGCCGGGCCAATGGCAGGGGCGCCACGAAGAGCTGCGTGTCGTCGGTGACAGCCAGGCGGGCTGGAGCGTCCAGCGGCTCGCGCGCGATCCCTCGCTGCTCGGCCGGCTGCGGCGTCGGGTCGGCCGCATCGACCTTCGCTTCATTCACGTCTCGCGCAACCCGTACGACAACATCTCGACGATGATGCTGCGCGGGGGGCGCACCTTCGAGAGCGCGTTCGAGCGCTACTTCGCGAACTGCGAGGCGCTCGTCGTCCTCGCGGAGCGGATCGGGGCCGAGCACGTGCTCCGCCTGCGCCATGAGGACGTCATTCTTGACCCCCGTTCGTCACTGACGCGTGCCTGCACCTTCCTGGGTGTCGACGCACCACGGGACTACCTCGAAGCGTGTGCCTCGATCCTGTACGCGTCACCATCGCGGAGCCGAGAGAAGGTGACGTGGACCGCGGAGCGACGTGCCCTCGTGCAGGCGCGCATCAGCGAGTTCGACTTCCTGGAGGGGTATGACTTCGAAGCCTGAGCGACGGGCGCCTAGGTGCTCTCGCCCATCGTGTGCCCGGACGGACTTCTCCCGGTCAGATCGAACCAGGTCTCCCGGAGTCGCCATGCGCCCATGAGCGCGACATTGGTCGGTCGATCGAGCAGCCGATAGCGGAGTGCGCCGGATCCCGACAGGGCGATGGGGGAGGCTTCGTAGCCGTGCGTTGCCATCGCGTCACCGGCGAGCGCCTGCATGAAGGCAACCTGGGACTCGCTCAGGACATTGCGATACCGGCCGATCGACGCGGTGGAGATGTGCCCGGTGGCGAACCGCCCGAACGAGCTGTTGCCTCCTGCCTCGCGAAAGTCGCTGGCACCGCCCATCGCCAGCATGGCGGGGTCGTACGGCTCCTCGACGAACGCGCACAGGTCGCGCAGGGTGGCCTCGGGATCATTCGCCAGCGTCTCGTACCTGACGATCCGGAACCGGTCCGGGTAGCGCACCTGGTTTCTCTCTCCGAGCCGGACCGACGCGATCCAGGCTGCCGTCGCCGACCCGACGCCGCCACGATTCGACTTCCACCGCTTGAGCGCGGATGCATAGCGATCGCGGGGATCGCGCACCATGTGCAGGATCCGGGCATCGGGAAAGCACGCGAACACGCGTTCGGCATAGCGCTCGGTATGCAGCGACTTGTCGCCCCAGCGCGGCTTGCCGACGCGTTCGGCATGGTGCTCCTCCAGGAGCGCGAAGAGCCGACAGTACGATCGCTCGCCGGCGCGGAACTCGGTTCGCAGGCGATCGGCATCGGGCTCGAGCTTCCGATGCCGTCGGTAGCGCATCATGGCTGCCAGGCAGCGCTCGAAGTTCGCGTCCTCGGCCAGGTCGCCGAATCGGCCGTCGAAGTAGGTCCACCAGTTCGTGCGGCGCGTCATGGCCACGCCCGGGTGCGACGCGAGAAGGGCATAGAGGAGGCTGGTACCCGTGCGCTCCAGCCCGCCGACGAAGATCGGGCCGCGTGCCATCACACACTCCCTCGTGGTGCCCGGGAGGCGCGCCGCGCCCTCCCCGCTCGTGCTCGGACGGCAAGAAGCGTCGCCGTCGCCAGGGGCCGATCCAGGAGCGCCAGCCTCACGCGATCGATCGGTTCGAGGGAGGGCGCGTCAGGCACGTAGTTGTGACGACGCATGACCGATCCACAGCGAGACTCGATCAGCGCCACCGCTCGCGCTGACAGGATGCCATGGCGCAGTCCCGCGCCCGCGGCGAGCTCGGCCGCGACGGGGATGGCTGCATCGAGTGCCAGGGGCGGCTCGCCCATGAACGCGAGGACCCGATCGAGCGTGGGTCGTGGCCTGGCGGCCAGGTCCTCGAACCGCACGATCGTGTATCGGTCAGGGTGGGCCATGCTGTGGCGCTCGGCCAACCGCGCCGATTCCAGCCACGACTCGCATGCCGCCGACAGGCCGCCGCGTCCGATCCCGCCCTCGGCAAGCGAGGCCGCGAACCGGTCGCGCGGGTCGCGAATCATGTGGATGAGGCGCGCCTCGGGGAAGGCGTCCAGGATCTCCGGTGCGTGCCGCTCGATCAGCGCCGTCTGATCGCCCCATCGCTCGCGACCGGCCTGTTCCGCGTGCTGACGGCCGATCAGCGCGAACAGATGCGCATACGTCCTGGGTCCGGCGAGAACATCCCGCTCCAGGCGACCTGGGTCATGCACCTGGCCGGCCACGTGCCGGTCGCGCAGAAGCTCGGCCACGGCGCGGCGGACCACGGCGTCGTCGGCGAGATCCCCATAGCGGGCGTTGTGATGCGTCCAGAGCTCCGCTCGGCGGGCCAGCGCGATCGACACGCTTCGCTCGATGGCCATCCGCATCTGCGTCTTGCCGGTGCGATCCAGACCGGCAATGAAGACGGGCCGATCGATCATGTGGTGCCGGTCAGCAGCTCGGAGGATCCACGGTGCTCGAACTCGCGCTTCGTGGCGGCCGCCCGTGACACGAGCGCATGGATGAGCCCGAGACAGATCCACCACAGCCCGACCCCCCAGGCCGAGGAATGCAGCATGTCCATGAAGTTGGACACGATGAACTGATCGAGGATTGCCAGCCAGAGGACCGCGAGCAGGGTTCCGTTGAGGAACTGCTCGGTCGGCATGAAGCGCCGCAACTGGATGCTGCGCATGAGCAGCCAGGCCGCGGGGAGGAGGTACAGGACGAGCGCGGGCAGGCCGTTCTCGGCGGCGAGCGCGAGGTAGGCGTGATGGGCACTTCCCGGCTTGACCGCGATGTCACCGACGCGCTCCTTGAATGACTCGTCGAAGCGCTCGAAGTTCCCGTATCCGAAGCCGAGGGCCGGCTCCGTCGCGATCATCCGGACCGCCGCGTTGTTCGTGACGAGGCGCGACTCAGCGGTATCGACGTCACCGACGCGCTCGTCAAGGACGCTGAACTGGTTGCTGAACGGGCCGATCGCGAGCGCGAGCGCGACCACCGCCCCCACGCCGAGCGTGGGAAGGATCGATCGCGGGAAGACGAAAAAGAGCCCGACCGCGGCAACGCCGGCGCCCAGCCAGCTGCCGCGAGACAGGGAGAGCAGAACACCAACGAAGGCGGCCGCCGCCAGCAGCATCATCGCCCAGCGCAGCCAGCTGAGGCGGGAGCCCGATCCCGCATGGAGCATGATGAGCGCGCCGAAGACGAGCGTGACGGTATACGGACCCGGACCGCCCAGGGTCCCGATGGTGCGCTCGCCCGCGCGTCCCAGCCACGCACCGGGCAGGACGCCGGGCGCGACCCAGCTGAGGATCCCGATCCCGATCTGCACCAGGAGGACCATGGCCAGCACCGGCACGAGGCGCCGAATCTCGGCCGAGCCGGGGTCGACCAGCCGGATCAGCCAGAAGAGCGTGATCGGAACGAAGAGGGTGTCGAAGAAGGCGACCAGCATCCGGATCGGGTTGCCGCTGAGGAGCAGGATGTTGGCCACGCCGAGCACCACGAAACCGACCACGAACACGTCCACCATGCTCAGCCGGAAGCGACTGCGGGACAGGCCCAGCATGCGATACGTGAGGACGATGACCATGGTCGCCGCGATCATGAGCCGATGGGTTGCCCACACGCCCGGGGATACCGACGAGGAAGCGTCTGTGACGAGGAATGGCATCAGGCCCAACCAGATCATCACGGCGGCCCAGGGGTAGTTGATGACCACGATGGCCATCGGCACGGACAGGGCAATGGCCACGCTCGCTTCCCACTGGCCGAGTCCGGCGGCGCCTCCCACGGCGAGTGCCAGGACGATGGCGACGGCCACGATACCCGCGAGCGCACCGAGCAGTGTCCAGTCCCGGGCCTGGGGATTGCCGAACGCGCGCTCAGCCATGGGTCGCAGGCTCCGTGGGGCCGGTTGGAGCGGCGCTGTCATAGAACGCCGCGTGCACGTCGCCCGCGCTCCTGATGATCTCTTCGATCTCGGCCGGCGCGATCGAGGTGCGCCAGCGTTCGTCGAGGCGGACCTCATCGACCCCGCTGAGCCGCATCCTGTTGCCGATCAGGTGCTGCTCGTCGGCCACGAATCGACCGACGTCCACGTCCGGCTCGACCCCGCTGAAGGAGAACAGGCGCCGCATGGTGCCCACGAGATCGGTGCACAACTCCTCGTAGCGCACGAGGAGTTGCCGGTCCGGGCTGACGGCAGCGATGCTGCGCATGATCGCCTCGTTGGTATGGGCCCACCGGCGCGCGGCCTCGGTGGCCGAGATGCCGAGCTTGCCGCGGCGCAGCGTCGACTCGACCACGCCGCGGACGTCGCGAACGAGGTGGATGACCCGCAAACCGGGATCGACGTAGCGCTGGAGGTAGCGGGCGCGCAGTCGCTCCTTCGAGGCATCGACGAACACGTCGCCGCCGGTGACGGCAAGCACGGACGCCGCGAAGGCCGAATTCCGGCGACCCAGCTGGCGCATGTGACGCTCGTCACCCGGAAGGAGCCGGAAGAGTCGGTCCCGCGTGGCCTCGGCAATGTGCCCGCCGAGGCTTCGAACCCGTGCGCGTCCCAGCCAGCCGGGCTCGCGCTCGTCGAAGCCGAGCCGAAAGTTCGCGAGCGAGAAGTCGACGCCCGTGCGGTTGAGCTCATCGGCCAGCGAGCGCCAGAATGGGCAGGACTCCATCAGGAGCCCGCAGGAGCACGCGAAGGTCGACATCTTCCGCTCTCGTCGCCGGCCGGAGACGTCGCTCACCGTGCCGATCTGCGGGTGCGCTCCCAGGAGGAATGACAGCAGCGTGGAGCCCGAATAGGCACTCGACGCCAGGAAGATGTACCGATTCTCCATCGGGGTCGGGTCGCCGCTCATGCGCGCGGTCTCAACGCCCGCCAGTAGACCTGCGCGACCCGGCTGAACCCCTGGTAGCCGAGCCGATGCAGGCGCGTCGGCCGGGGCACGTGCCAGCTCTCCGGGAAGTCGTACCCCCATCGCTCCATGTACGGGCCCATCACGCGCCGGGCGCGACGGATCGCCGCCGGCGAGTAATAGTCGGCGAAGCTTCGAGCGCGCTGCCCGGTCGGATTGACGTGCGGCAGCCGGCGCACGGGATCGATCCCGATTCGGCGCAGCGCGGTATCGAAGTCCTCGGACAGGTTCTCGAACCGGATCAGGTGGTCGAACTGCTCGTGCGACAGGCTTGCCCAGGTGTCATAGGGCAGGACGTAGAAGTGGAGGAAGAAGGTTGAGAAGTCGGCGTCCGTGCGCTTCAGGTACTCGAACATGCGACGATCGAGCAGGCTGTTCAACGGACTGCGGCGCCGCTGGTGCTGGTCCGGATCGGAGAAGCGTTGCTTGTGATCGGTCTTCAGCTTGAAGTAGCGGCTCACCGCATCGTCGAGAGGGTTCCTGATGCCGGAGAAGACGAAATACGTGCGCTCGTCGGCGGAAGCCTGCCGCGCAAACTCGAGATAGGTGGCGTGCTTGTGGAGAATCGGGCTGCCGTCATACAGTTCGCGGAGCTCGCGCCGGATCGCGGTCGAACCGGTTCGCGGAAGCTCCACGAAGAGAAAACGATGCTGATGGCTGATGATCACACGGCAACCCCAATCCTCCGTCCCTCCGCACGGAACGGCTGTCGCGAGGGACGGCTCAGGACTATATCACCGTGCCGCGATCGCCAGCGGTGGGTCGCTCGGCTCCGTTGCGCCCACGCCACGCAGATCACTCGATGAGCGGCGCATCGGATGGCGAGCCGGCGCTTCGCGCGCTCCACGTGATCAGCAATCTCGAGGTGGGAGGAGCGCAGGAAGTCGTGAGAAGCCTTCTGCCGGCACTTCGCCGTGCAGGCGCCGATGCCGCCGTCGCGACGCTCCGCGACGGCCCGTTGAGGGAGCCGTTGGAAGAGGCGGGCATTCCGGTGACCGTCATCCCCGGCCGATCACGCTCCCTGGCGGGGGATCCACGCGCGCTCCCCGAGCTGCGACGCCTGTACCGCGATCTCGCGCACGTCGTCGACGATCATGGCAGCGATGTCGTGCAGACTCACCTCATGCGGAGCCTCGACTTTCTCGCCCTCGCGCTGCGCCGCCGCCCATCGCGGACATCGGTCATCTGGACTTTCCACAACGCGCGCCTCGACCTGCGCGCCGACCAGCTCCCCGGGCGCCGCTGGCTGCTTCGCCCCAAGCGCGCCGGGTATCGCAGCCTGTACCGCCGTGCATCGCGGGTCGCCGGAGCACTGATCGCGGTCTCCGATGATGTCGCCCGAACCATCGACGCAGAGCTCCGACCGGCGGCCGGGCGGCTGGTGACCATCCCCAACGGGGTGGAGGTCGAGCGCTACGCCATCGAACCTGATCGAGCGGTACGGCGCCAGATCGGCGTGCCCGAGGCGGCACCGATGTTCATCTGCGTGGCCAAGATGCTCGAGCAGAAGGGGCATCGGTACCTCGTCGATGCGCTGGCCGCGACGGATGACGACCGGGAGCCGATGCACGCCGTCCTGCTGGGCGACGGACCGCTGCGTGACGAGATCGAGGGTCGCGCACACGCCGCCGGCGTGGCGGCCAGGATCCACTTCCTGGGCACGCGCTCGGACGTTCCGCGCCTGCTGAGGGCGGCTGATGCGTTCATCCTGCCATCGCTCTGGGAAGGCCTGCCGATGGCGCTGCTCGAGGCCATGGCCGCCGGGCTGCCGGTCATCGCAACGTCCGTCTCGGGAACCCGCCAGGTGGTCGAAGACGGTCGCACGGGCATCCTGGTCGCACCCGGCGACAGCGCCGCCCTCGCCAGCGCGATGGGACGCCTTGCGGGAGACCCACGGCTGCGTGCCCGGCTGGGCGGGGCCGGGCGAGACCATGTTCGTGCCGAATTCAGCGTCGATCGCCAGGCAGAGCGGCACCTGGACCTGTACCGGGCCTGCCTGCGGCGCGAGCGGCCGGGCGCGGTCGCGTGAACGACAACCGCGCGCGCGTCAGCTACGTGATCGGCACCTATCCCGCGCTGACGACCACCTTCATCGACCGCGAGATCAATGCCCTCATCGACCTCGGTGTCGACGTCCGGATCGTTTCGATGCGACGCCCGCGCACCGAGCCGTCGGACGCGCAACGTGCGCTGGCTCAGCGGACGGAGTACGTGCTGCCGCCGAACCCGCTCCGCCTTGCGGCTTCGCAGCTGCGGTGGCTCGCGCGGCGCCCGTTCACGTACCTGCACGCGCTCGCCTACCTGCTGACGCGTCGCCACGAGCATGGCTCGCGGCTGCGGACCGCCGCGCACTTCGTCATGGGCGCCGAGGTTGCCAGCCGGCTGCGCCACCGGGCGAACGGTTACCTGCACGCGCATTTCGCCGATCGAGCGGCGACCGTGGCGTACGTCGCCGGGCGCCTGCTCGGGACCGGCTACAGCCTGACCGCGCACGCCAACGACATCTACCTCAACCCGAACCTGCTACCCATGAAGATCGGGAACTCGCGCTTCACGGCCACCTGCACCGAGTACAACCTCGCTCATCTTCGCAGCGTGCTTGCCCCCGGCGCAGCTCGGCGCGTCCAGCGCATCTATCACGGCCTCGAGCTCGGCAGCTATGCCCAGCTGAACGGGGGAGGGTCCGAGACGCCGACGATCGTCTCGGTCGGTCAGCTCAAGGAGAAGAAGGGCCTTCGATACCTGGTGGAGGCGGTCGCGTTGCTCCGTCAGCGAGGGCTCGACGTGGAATGCCGCATCATCGGCGAGGGACCGCTCCGTGCCGACCTCGCAACCCTCATCGAGCAGCACGGCCTCCAGGACCGGATCATGCTGCTCGGAGCTTTGCCGCACGACGAGGTCATCGGCCATTACGCGACAGCGAACATCTTCGCGCTGCCGTGCGTGGTTGCCGAGGACGGAGACCGGGACGGAATTCCGAATGCCATCCTCGAGGGGATGGCGAGCGGTCTGTCGGTCGTCTCGACACCGATCTCCGGCATTCCCGAGGTCATTCAGCACGAGACGACCGGCCTGCTGGTCCCACCGGCCGACTCGACCGCCCTCGCCGATGCGATCGAGCGGCTGGTGCGTGACGAGGAGCTGGGCAGGGCACTCGGACGGGGCGGGCGGGCCTTCGTGATCGACGCGTTCGACGTGCACCGAAACGCTGAGCGGCTTCTCGATGCGATCAACCACCGTGCCTGAGACGGCCAGCCGGGAGGCCATTCGGCGCGGCGTCTTCATCATCTGGGGCCCGCCGCCCAAGGGAAGGCGCAGCCTGGTCCTGGGGACCGATCTCGGCCTGGACGAGGTCGCCTACCTCGCCGATGACTGGCAGCCGGGGCTGGCGCGCGATCCATTCAAGTATCCACGGCTCGCGTGGCGCACCCTGCGCCTGCTCACGCGCCGGCGGCCGCGAGTCGTGCTCGTGCAGAGCCCGCCGACCCTGGCGGTCTGGGCGGTGGCGGCGTACGCCGCCGTGAGCGGCACCCGCTTCGTGATCGACGCGCACAGCGACGCCTTCCAGCGTGCGCGCTGGACGCGGCCTCGCTGGCTGAACCGATTCGTCGCCCGACGCGCCACCGCGACCCTCGTGACCGATCCGCACTGGGCCGCCCGGATCACCGCCGATGGCGCCGTGGCCATCGTCGTACCGGACATTCCCAGTCCCGCTGCCGAGGGCGTCGGTACGGACCGCGACGAGCTGGGCGAGGGGTTCCATCTCCTCGTGGTGAACACGTGGAGCTCGGACGAGCCACTCCGGGCCATCCTGGATGCAGCCGCCGATCTGGCAGACGCCACCTTCCACGTCACGGGACGGCGCGACGCTCGCTTCGATGCCCTCGGTCGGCTGCCGGCCAATGTGCGATTCACCGACTTCCTTCCCGACGACCAGTATGCTCGGCTCATGGCCTCGGTCGACGCCGTCGTGTGCCTCACCACGCGCGACCACACGATGCAGCGCGGCGCGTGCGAGGCACTGTCGATGGGTCGCCCCATCGTCACCAGCGACTGGGGACTCCTCCGCAGCTACTTCTCGCGCGGGACGGTGCACGTGGACAACACTGCCGCTGGCATACGGGATGGCATCCGGCGGCTGATGACGCACTATGCTGCGTACGCCGCGGCCATCGCCGAACTGCGCAACGAGCGCATCCACGAGTGGCACACGCGGCGTGCCGCCATGATTGATCTCATCGCCGCACCGGCACGGCCGGAGGCGATTCGACGCCGGGGAGGATTGGAATGACCACGGTCAGCATCTTTGGGTTGGGCTACGTCGGTTCGGTCTCGGCCGCATGCCTTGCAGCACAGGGCATCGACGTCATCGGCGTCGACGTCAGCCAGATCAAGCGCGACATCATCAGCTCGGGCAGGAGCCCGATCGTCGAGGAGGGTCTCGACGAGCTCAGGGCCGCCGGCGTCGGACAGGGCCGCATCCGCGCCACCGACGATGCCGCCTCCGCGATCCGCGACAGTGACCTCTCGTTCATCTGCGTCGGAACGCCGAGCCACGCGAATGGCAGCCTCGACCTGAGCGCGGTCGAGCGCGTCGCCGAGAGCATCGGTGAGGCGCTCGCCACGAAGGACGGACGCCACATCGTCGTCGTGCGCAGCACGATGCTGCCGGGCAGCACCGAGGAGCGAGTCATCCCGGCATTGGAACGATCATCGGGCAAGCGGGCGGGGGTCGACTTCGAGGTGAGCTACAACCCGGAGTTCCTGCGCGAAGGGACATCGATCCGCGACTTCTACCATCCGCCGTTCACCATCATCGGTGCCGACTCGACCGAGACGGTCGGTCGCGTGGCCGAGCTCTACGCGGGTGTCGAGGGCGAGACGTTTCCCGTCCCCATTCGCGTGGCGGAGATGGTCAAGTACGTGAGCAACGCGTATCACGCCCTCAAGGTCGCGTTCGCCAACGAGATCGGCGTGCTGGCGCAGGCGCACGATATCGATAGCCACCAGGTGATGGATATCTTCGTCCAGGACCGGAAGCTCAACGTCTCACCGGCCTACCTGCGGCCGGGATTCGCCTTCGGCGGATCGTGCCTCCCCAAGGACCTCCGCGCCCTCGTCCACGATGCGCGCCGGTTGGATGTCCAGACTCCGGTCCTGGAGGCGATTCTCCCGAGCAATCAGCGCCACGTGGAGCGGACCTTCGAGATGATCCAGGGCATCGGGAAGCGACGCGTCGGCGTGCTGGGCCTGAGCTTCAAGGCGGGCACCGACGATCTGCGCGAGAGCCCGCTCGTCACCCTGGTCGAGCGGCTGATCGGGCGCGGGTACGAGGTCAAGGTCTATGACCGCAACGTGTCGCTCGCCAATCTGCACGGGATGAACCGTGCGTATATCGAGCGCGAGATCCCGCACGTCGTCTCGATCATGACCGACTCGATCGAGGACCTGGTCGGACACGCCGACGTCCTCATCATCGGCAACGGCGATCCGGCCTTCGCCGCGGCGGTGGCCGAGCGCCGGCCGGGCCAGCATGTCATCGACCTCGTGCGCATCAGCGGCGAGCGCCCAGCCGACGACGAGTACCACGGCATCGCCTGGTAGGCGTTCCCGCAGGTACCCATTCCCGCCTGAACCCTAGTACGGACGGACCGCCTCCGCGTGGGGTGCGGTGCACTCCGGTGGGCTGATGGGCGGCGGAAGGTGCAATCGCTCCTGCCCTCCCGCCGGCATGGTGGGACGAGTTGGCCATGTTCCGGAGGTCCCGGCCGGGCTTAGGGTGTCGCGACCTGACACCAGCCTCGCACCGGAGGACCATCCATATGCGCCCCAAGGCCATCCCGATCGCGTCGCGTGGAGCCCAGCGGCGCACCCCGGTCGCCGCAACCTCGCGCTCCACGCCGGCCACCACCCCGCGGATCCTGGACTGGATCCTCACCCTGCCAATGCTCGTCCTGTTGCCGGTGCTGCTGGTTCCGCTGCTCGTGATCGCCGCCAGCGGCCCGACGCTCAGCGTCGCGGGAACGTTGCAGCCGGCAGGGACCGTGGTGGTGGCCGGCACCGGGTTCGACAAGCGCGAATACGTCGAGCTGTCGTGGGATGGCCAGCCGGTCGGCTGGTTGCCGGTGACGAAGACGGACCGCTCCGGTGCGCTCGCCGTCTCGGCCATCCTCCCGGCACAGGTCGCGCCCGGACCTCACCTGATAGAGGCGCGCTTGAAGCGGAGCGGCAAGAACTCTGCCGCCCGACCCGAGGTCATCGCCCAGGTCACCGTGACGATCGCCGGCGTCACTCCACTCGCCCCCGCTCCCACCACGGCGCCACCACCCATCACCACGCCGACACCGGCGCCCACGGTGGTCGTCACGCCCACCCCGGCCCCGACGCCCACCGGGCACGCCCCCACGCCGACGCCAACGCCGACTCCTGAGTCGGTCCCTGTCCTAGGCCCGAGCCCGAGCCACGCCGCACCCGCGCCGGCGACCGGTGATCCACGGGTCACGTGCGCCGGCTACCCGCAGCCGCGCATCTTCCTCGAGAGCCAGGACCACTGGAGCCCGATCCCTGAGCTGGGCACGCTCGGGCACGTCCACGTCGGCACCTGTTTCCCGCTGGGCCAGACGGTTGGTGGCATCGTCGAGTTCGACGTTCGGGTGCTCCTCTTCGAGAACAAGGGCACGCTGAGCCGCGTCAAGATGCAGGACGACGGGAGTACCGAGCACGTCCTCCTCAAGCCGAACATCACCCCGCCCGATGGCGGAGAGCGCGTCTACTGGTTCAACGTGCAGGTCGACACTCGCAACATGCCCGACGGGATGCGCCAGTTCCGCTGGTATGCCGATGTCGAGCACACCAATGGCAACACCCAGACGGCTCGCTCCTCGTGGCCGCTGGACGTCGAGAACGGCAAGACCGATGCAGGCGTATCGGGCAGCGCGCTCGACGTGCGATTCCTCAACTGGTACCGGGTCGCCAGGCCGATCCGCGATTGGGGCTACATCGGCCCGACGGTCGGCGGCATGCCGATGGGTGCGGTCTCCGGCTCCTTCGCAATCGACGTGAAGTGCTCGCTCAACGGAGATTCCGGCTCGCCGGGGGTCTCGCGGACGATCGTCCACATCGACCCGAACTTCCACCATGGATCCGACGGGACGATCATCTACGACTGCCGGCCGCTGGGCGGGACGCTGACCTTGAGTACCGCCGGCCTTGCGCAGGGGCCGCACAAGCTGTCGATTCGATGCC
>JBQTHZ010000126.1:0-9149 GCA_052388515.1 Chloroflexota bacterium
CCGGTACACCGGCAGCCGCGCGGCGACCTCGCGCAGCACATCACGAAGGTCGTCGTCACTCCGATCACCCATCGGTGGGCAGACCGCCGCGAACAGCTCGGTCAGCCGGTTCACGTCACTGCCGAGCACCGACGAGAGCGTCTCGAGGCGCGCCTCTGCCACCACCGCATTCCACGCTGGATCCCCCTCCGCCACCGACGCCCAGATGACGCTCATGCCCGCCTCTCCGGCGGCGTCAACCAGGATGCCGGTCGCCAGGTTGGCGAACCCATAGCCGGTCGTGCCGTCGACCGGCCAGTCACGGGGAAGTCGCTCCCCGGCACCGAGAATCTTCTCGACGACGATCCACGCGCGGGGCGCCGCCGTCCGGAGCTCCGCGAGGTAGCCGGCCGGGTCGCGCAGCCCGTCGGGATGATCGATGCGCAGACCATCCACGAGCCCGTCGCGCACCCAGCGCAGAATGAGCCGGTGCGTCGCGGCGAAGACGTCGCGGTCTTCCACGCGCATCCCGATCAAATCGTTGATGTCGAAGAAGCGCCGATAGTTCAGCCGATCGCGTGACGCTCGCCAGGGGATCAAGCGGTAGTGCTGGCGGACGAGGAGGGCGTCGAGGCGATCGGTGTCGGCGTTGATCGCGGCAATCTCTTCGTCTGGTGGGTCAGGCGTGAGCGTGCCGGGCGCAAGGGGGTAGCGACGGTCGGCGTGCTCGACCACGACCCGCGCTCCAGCACGCACGAGGCGGATGGCGTCACCGCCATGACCGCCCAGCACGGGCAGGAGGACGTGCCCCGCGGTCCAGTCGACATCGAACCAGGTCGCGTAGCGACTGGCCGGCCCCAGCTCGAGCACGTCCCACCACCATCGGTTCAGCTCGCTGGCGATGGCCATGTGATTCGGCACGACGTCGAGGACCAGGCCCAGCCCGTGCGCTCGCAGCGCATCGGTCAAGCGATCAAAGGCATCGGCACCGCCGAGCTCGTCGTTGACCCGCCCGGGATCGGCCACGTCATACCCATGCGTCGAGCCGTGAACGGCCTGGAGCAGCGGCGAGGTATAGAGGTGGCTGATGCCGAGCGCCGCGAGGTACGGGACGATCGACGCCGCATCGTCGAGCGTGAATCCGGCATGCATCTGGACCCGATACGTCGCCCGCGGCACGAGCCGTCAGTCGCCGCTGACGCGGCGGACCCGCGGCAGGCGTCGCAGGCAGACCACCGAGCGCTCGGTGACGCGGTAGGCGGCGCCCCCGTCATGCTCGCCGTGCGCAGCCGTGAACGTCCGATGGACGGTGTCGAAGACCGTCTCCCAGCGCCGGGCGGCCTCGTGGTTCGGCAGCGTGAAGGCAACGGGGTGGTCGGCGGCGTTGAAGATGACGAGCAGGGTGTCATCGATGATCCGCTCGCCGCGCGGACCGCGGTCGTCGATCGCGTCGCCGGCGAACTGCACAGCCAGCGTCTTGACGCCCGGCGCCTGCCACTGCGCGTCGGTCATCTCGGTCCCGTCAGGCGCGAACCAGGTCAGGTCCTTCACGCGCGATCCGCGAATCTGGCGTCCCTGGAAGAAGCGGCGGCGGCGGAGCACCGGATGGCCCTTGAAGAGCCTGATGAGCGACCGCGTAAAGCTGAGCAGTGAGCGATCGCGGCGCTGGAGGTCCCAGCTGAACCAGCTCACCTCGTTGTCCTGGGCGTAGCCGTTGTTGTTGCCCCGCTGTGTGCGGCCGATCTCGTCGCCGCCGAGCAGCATCGGCACCCCCTGGCTGAGGAAGAGGGTGGCGAGATAATTGCGCTTCTGGCGCTCGCGAATCTCGATGATGGCCTCTTCATCGGACTCGCCCTCGACGCCGAAGTTCATGCTCTCGTTGTTGTCGTCCCCGTCGGTGTTGCTCTCCCCGTTCGCCTCGTTGTGCTTCGAGGTGTAGCTGACGAGGTCGTTGAGCGTGAAGCCATCGTGGGCGGTCACGAAGTTGATGCTGGCGTGCGGACGCCGGCCCGAGCTCGCATAGAGATCGGAGCTTCCACTGAGCCGATACGCCAGCTCCGCTGCCTGGCCGCCGACGCCCTTCCAGAAGCGGCGCACGGTGTCCCGGTACTTGCCGTTCCACTCGGCCCAGCCGACCGGGAAGTTCCCGACCTGGTAGCCGCCGGGCCCGACATCCCACGGCTCGGCGATCAGCTTGACCTGGTTGATGATCGGATCCTGGTGAATGATGTCGAAGAAGCTGCCCAGCTTGTCGACGTCGTGGAGCTCCCGTGCCAGCGCCGATGCAAGGTCGAAACGGAACCCATCGACGTGCATCTCCGTGACCCAGTAGCGCAGCGAGTCCATGATGAGCTGGAGCACCTTCGGGCTGGTGGCGTCCAGCGTGTTGCCGGTCCCGGTGTAGTCGACGTACTGCGCCTGGTTCTCCGCGCTGAGCCGGTAGTAGGCCGCGTTGTCGATGCCCCGGAAGCTCAGCGTCGGGCCGAGGTGGTTCCCCTCGCCGGTGTGGTTGTAGACGACATCGAGGATGACCTCGATGCCCGCGTCATGCAGGCGCTTCACCATCGTCTTGAACTCGCTCACCGGCTCGCCGGTGGCCGAGTAGCGGATGTCCGGGGCGAAGAAGCCGATCGTGTTGTAGCCCCAGTAGTTGACGAGGCCGCGCTCCACCAGGTGCCGGTCGGTCACGTGCTGGTGCACCGGCAGCAGCTCGACGGCGCTGATGCCCAGGTGGGTCAGGTAATCGATCGCCGGCGCCGATCCGAGTCCGGCGTACGTCCCCCGCAGCTCCTCGGGGACCTCCGGGTGCTGCTGCGTGAATCCCTTGACGTGGACCTCGTAGATCAGCGTCCGGTCGAGCGGTGTGCGCAGCTGGGTGTCGCCGCCCCACACGAAGGCGTGATTGACCACCACGCTCTTCGGCACGAACGGTGCGCTGTCACGGTCGTCGGCCTCGTCCGCGTCAGCGCCGATGCGGTAGCCGAACAGCGCGTCGTCCCATGTCACCGCCCCGTCGATCCGTTTCGCGTACGGGTCGATCAGCAGCTTGGCGGAGTTGAACCGATGCCCGGCCGAGGGGTCATAGGCGCCATGCATCCGGTATCCGTAGCGCTGCCCTGGCCGAACATCCGGCAGGTAGCAGTGCCAGACAAGGTCGGTCTGCTCGTTCAGCCGGATGAGCTGCTCGTTGCTGCCATTGGCGTCGTACAGGCACAGGTCGACCTGTTCCGCGTTCTCGCTGAAGATCGCGAAGTTGACGCCGGAGCCATCCCAGGTCGCGCCAAGCGGGTACGGCTTCCCGCGCCAGACTCGCAGGCTCACCGGGCGTATTTCGACATCAGCGGATTCCGGAGATTCAGGCCCTCGAATGGTGCGAAGTCCCGGTCGATGATGATGTCTACCATGGCAGCATCATGATGCGTATCGTGCCAGCCGGTCGATGGCCCCGAGTGGCAGCCAGAGCCACTCGGGGCGGTTGTTCGCCTCGTAGCGGACCTCGTAGCACGCTTTCTCGAGCTCGAACGCCTCGAGCAGGCTCGCCTCGGATGGACCGATGGCGCCGTAGGCACCGATGAAGGAGTCGCGAGCCTCGCGGACCCATTGTTCAGCATCGAACGTCTGCGTCGCGCGCTGCGCGCTGCGGGCGGCGTAGTCCAGGCTGCGCAACATGCCCGCAACGTCGCGCAGGGGCGATCCGGGCTGGCGCCGCTCGGCCAGCGGTCGGGCCGGCTCTCCCTCGAAGTCGATGACGCTGAAACCCCCATCGGTTCGCGCCAGGAGCTGGCCGAGGTGGTAGTCGCCGTGGATGCGGCTCACCCGCGCCTCGCCGGTCGCGGATCCGAACGTATCCGCGAAACGGGCGGTGACGGCCGGCGCAAGCGCCACCAGCCGATCGTGGGGCTCCCCGCTGACGGCGGTCACGGCCTGTGACAGCTGGCGCTCGGCCGACGCGCGCCAGGCGGCCGTCTCGATCATCGTCGCCGCGCGCGCCGGGAATCCCGGGTCCTCGGGTCGCGACGCCAGCGCGGCATGCATCATGGCGGTCACGTCACCGATGCTGGCAACGATCTCGAGGCCTCGGTCCGGGTCGCCGGCGAGCGCGCGAAGCATGGCGGCCCATGCGTCACCGTTCGAGGGGACGAAGGACTGGAGCATCGCCGCCGCGGCAGGCTCACCGCCCTCGGGCGTGTAGGTCATGGCGCCGGCGACAGCCGGCGTATGGGCGAAGCCCGCATCGGTCAGGAAGGCGCTCACCTCCAGGTCCGGGCTGTCGCCCGGCTCCAGGAGCCGGTACAGCTTGAGGATCAGCCGCTCGCCGAGCACGACCGAGGTATTCGACTGCTCGACCCGCAGGCGCCGCTCGCCCAATGCCACCGCGGCTTCATGGGCCGATGGCAGGAGCTCATCGAGCGCATCGGTCCGCGAGCAGGTGAAGCGGCCGCGCTGCCCCTGGATCTCGGCGCCGTCGGCCATCGCGCGCACGAGCGCGCTCCAGGCACCCTCGCCGTCAACCGGCTCGTGGCCGTCGACGGTGGGTACCAGGTAGCGGTCGGCGGTTCCGCCATCAGCGTAGGCGACCTCGAGGATGCCGAGCTCGCCCGGGCCCAGGAAGACCCTCTCGAGCTGCGTCACGGTGGCGATCGGCCGCTGCTTGGCGCGAAACCAGCGCTGGCTGGCGAGCCAATCGGCGTCAGGCACCTCCATCGGTCATCTCGAACCAGAAGAAGTCGTGGGGACCCAGGGTCAGGAGGTAGGGAAGCTCGCCGATCGGCGGGAAGTGCACCCGACCGATGAGCTCGACCGGCACGCGGCCGCCGAAGCGCGACAGGTCGAGCTCCACGTACTGTGCGAAACGCGACAGGTTGGCGACGCACAGGATCGAGACACCCTCGTGCTCGCGCAGGTAGGCGAGCACGCGCCGGTTCTCCGGGTGCAGGAACTCGATCGTGCCACGGCCGAAGACCGGGTGGGCGCGCCGGATTCGGATGAGGCGCTTCATCCAGTTGAGCAGCGAGCCGGGGACGCGATCCTGGGCCTCCACGTTGACCGCCTGGTAGCCGTAGACCGGATCGGCGACGAGCGGCGCGTAGAGGGCGTGGACATCGGCGCGGCTGAAGCCGGCATTGCGGTCGCCGGTCCATTGCATCGGCGTTCGCACGCCGTTGCGGTCGCCGAGATACACGTTGTCGCCCATCCCGATCTCGTCGCCGTAGTAGATGACCGGTGTCCCGTGCATCGAGAAGAGGAGCGAGTTCAGGAGCTCGATGCGGCGCCGGCTGTTGTCGACCAGCGGTGCCAGGCGGCGTCGGATGCCGACGTTGATCCGCATCCGCGTGTCCTTCGCGTACTCGGTGTACATGAAGTCGCGCTCCTCATCGGTCACCATCTCGAGGGTGAGCTCGTCGTGGTTCCGCAGGAAGAGCGCCCACTGCGCCTCGTCGGGAATCTGCGGCGTCTGGTCCATGATCTCGACGATCGGGTAGCGGTCCTCCCGTCGCAGCGAGATCCAGATGCGAGGCATGAGCGGGAAGTGGAACGCCATGTGGCATTCGGGCCCGTCGCCGTCACCGAAGTAGGGCAGCACGTCCGGCGGCCACTGGTTCGCCTCGGCCAGGAGCATGCGGCCCTCGTAGCGCGCGTCCATCCCCGCGCGCAGCTGCTTCAGAACGGCGTGCGTCTCGGGGAGGTTCTCGCCGTTCGTGCCCTCGCGCTCGACGAGATAGGGCACGGCATCCAGGCGCAGCCCGTCGACGCCGAGATCGAGCCAGAAGCGCATGACGCGCAGCACCGCTCGCACGACCTGGGGGTTGTCGTAGTTCAGGTCCGGCTGATGCGAGAAGAATCGATGCCAGAAATACTGCTGCGACTCCTGGTCCCAGGTCCAGTTGCTGGACTCGGTGTCGGTGAAGATGATGCGCGCGTCGAGATACTTCTGGTCGGTGTCGCTCCACACGTACCAGTCGCGCTTGGGGTTGGTGCGGCTCGAGCGCGACTCGACGAACCACGGGTGCTGGTCGCTGGTGTGGTTGACGACGAGCTCGGTGATGACCCGCAGCCCGCGCCGATGCGCCTCGCGAACGAACCCGCGGAACTCGCGCAGCGATCCGTAGTCGGGATGCACCTCGGTGAATGCGGCGATGTCGTAGCCGTCATCGCGCAGCGGCGAGGGATAGAAGGGAAGCAGCCAGATGGCCGTCACGCCAAGGTCGGCGATGTAGTCGAGCTTCTCGGCGAGGCCCGCGAAGTCGCCCACGCCGTCGTTCGTCGAGTCGTTGAAGGCCTTGACGTGGAGCTGGTAGATGATCGCGTCCTTGTACCAATGCGGATCGTCGCGCAGCAGGTGCGGCGCGGCGAACTCGGGATGGCGAGCGGCATCGGTGGCGGTCATCGGCGAGGAAGCCTCTCTTGGTTGTGCGTGGTCATGGAGGCCCTCGTCAGCCCCGATCGAGAGGAGTGAGGGTGAAGATGCGGAATGCCTCCCGCGCGGGATCCAGGTCGACCGGCAGGTCGGCGCCGCGTTCCTGTGACGTGCGCCCGGTGAGCAGGTCGGTGAGCTGGTACGGCTCCTCCCACCCGATCCCGACCGCCGGGAGGTCCGGATGCAGGATGGCACGCTCAGGCGCCGCCGGGTCGCAGTTCACCGCCACGTAGACCGGGTCGCGCCATCGGTTTGGGTGGCCCGTCAGGGGATCAACCTTTCCGTGCGGCAGCGCCTTGCGGTAGAAGAGCGTCCGCTCGCCGGTCACGCTCTCGAAACGGAGATTCTCGTAGCGCTTCAGCGCGGGACGCTGATGACGGAGGCGGTTCAGCTCGCCGATCAGCAGCTTGATGTGTCCCTTCGCGTCCCAGCTCCGCGCCCGGATCTCGAACTTCTCCGAATCCAGGTACTCCTCGCGCTCGCCCAGCCGAGCCGACTCGCACAGCTCCCAGCCGGAGTAGATCCCGTAGGAGCTCGAGAGCGTCGCGGCGAGGACCGATCGAATGACGAACGCCGGCCGCCCATGGTCGAGATGGTGCGGGTTGATATCGGGCGTGTTGGCGAACAGGTTGCCGCGGAAATACTCGACCATCTCGCTCTGGGTGAGCTCGGTGAGGTAGTCCCGCAGATCGGCTGCCGACTCACGCCAGGTGAAGTAGGTGTAGCTCTGCGTGAATCCGACCTTGGCCAGCTGCCGCATCATCTTCGGCTTCGTGAATGCCTCGGACAAAAAGATCGTCTCGGGGTGATCGCGCTGGATCGCGGCGATCAGCCAGGCCCAGAACGGGATGGGCTTGGTATGTGGGTTGTCGACCCGGAAGATCTTGACGCCTCGTTCGATCCAGAGCTCGAAGACGCGCTTCCACTCCAGCCAGAGCGCCTCCCGCTCGGTCGCATCATCGCCGCCGAAGTCGACGGGGTAGATGTCCTGGTACTTCTTCGGCGGGTTCTCGGCGTACTTGATGCTGCCGTCAGGCGAGTGGCGGAACCAACCCGGATGCGTGGTGACGTACGGGTGATCCGGCGAGGCCTGGATGGCCAGGTCGATGGCGAGCTCCATGCCGTGCGCCTCGACCGACGTGCGGAAATGCAGGAACTCGCGGAGCCCACCGAGCTCGGGCGCGACGGCGTCATGTCCTCCATCTGCAGAGCCGATGGCGTACGGCGACCCCACGTCGTCCGGAGCGGCGTCGAGGGTGTTGTTGCGGCCCTTGCGGTTGGTGCGTCCGATGGGATGGATGGGCGGCAGGTAGACGACGTCGAAGCCCATGGCGGCGATGTCGGGCAGGCGCCACTCCGCCTCCGTGAATGTCGTGGCGGCGGGCTGGGTCGGACTCCGGCTCTGCGAACGCGGGAAGAGCTCGTACCAGGCGCCGAACCTTGCCCGCTCGCGATCCACGACGAGCGGCAGCTCGGGCGAGCGAGATGCAGAGCGACGGTCCGGGTGGCGCCGCATGGCGGCAACCAGGTCCTCGCCGGCGAGTGCTGCGGTTCGCGTCAGCGCGGAGCGCGCCCGCTTCAGACCGGACAGCGCTTCCCGGATACGGAGCGCGTCGTCGCCCGCCTCCGCCTCCTCGGCTCGTCGGAGGGCGGCCTCGAGCAGGAGCCTGCCCTCCTCGATCTCGTTCGGCACGGCGACGCCCGCGTCGACCTTCTTGCGAAAGCCGTCGCGCCACGAGCCGAACGCGTCCCGCCAGGCCTCGATCGCGTAGACGTGGCGTCGGTTGCGGACAAGCTCCGCGTGCCCCGACCAGCGGTCGTTGTCGATCGGCCGCATCGGCGCACGACGCCAGGCCGTCTCGTCGTCGGCGCGGAGCAGGAGCGCCGCGTCGAGCAGGTCATGGCCGTCGGCGAAGATGTCGGCGGTCACCAGCAGCTGGTCGCCGACCACGCGCTTGACCGGGTAGCGGCCGCCGTCGAGCTCGGGCGCGATGCGCTCGATGATGATGCTGCGCCGGCTGCCGATCGCGGTGGCGTCCGGCTCGGCGGCGTCGACGACCGTGGCGATCGCCCGCCTCGGGCTTGCTCTCGTCGTGGTCATGGATGCAGGGAACCCTACCCGATCGGTGAGGCGCTCGGCAGCGCCGCCCGATTCCGGCGACAATCCAACCGATGCGGCTGCTCCGTCACTGTCTACCTCTGCTGCTGGTCTCCGCGCTGGCGGCTGCATGCGGCACGCCACCCAGCTCCGATCCGCGACCGGCGCCCTCATCTGGAGCCCCGTCATCATCGGCTCCCACTCCTGCCCCGACACCCAGTCCGGCGGGATCGAGCGCCGCGAGCGCCTCGGCCAGCCCGACCGCGGAGGGGATTTCCGACGACCCGCCCCGGCTGGCGCTCGAGACGGTCGCCGACGGGCTGGCGGCGCCAATCGGAATCGCGTCGGCGCCGGGCGGGTGGCTGCTCGTCAACGAGCGGGCTGGGCAGGTCGTGGCGATCCACCCGGAGCGGGATGAACGAGCAATCAGCCTCGACATCCGCGACCGCGTGCTCGGCGATGGCGAACGTGGCCTGCTGGGCCTGGCCCTCCACCCTGACTGGCCCGCCGACGGACGAGCATTCGTGCACTACAGCGATCGCAACGGCGACACCGTCCTTGCCGAGTTCGGCGGTCGCCAGGACGGCGACGGGGCACCCCTCATCGACCCGGGCAGCGAAGGGATCCTGCTCACCCTCGACCAACCGTTCGCCA
>JBQTHZ010000127.1:0-12744 GCA_052388515.1 Chloroflexota bacterium
GCCACGATCGGGCTCGGGCAGTTCACCACGAACCCCATGCCGCCGGTGTCGGGCGTGCCATGGTGGAGTGTGAGCAACCCGTCGGCTTCAGCGGCATCGATCTCGGCCTGCGAGGTGAGCAGGGTCGCATCGGCCTCGTCGTTCCAGACCGCCGTCCAGTGGTCCCACATCGGGCTCCAGGCCGGGTCGCCGGCCTTGGCCCCGAAGATGGCCGGCTGGAAGCCCATCGCGCCGGGACCGGGGATGCCGTTGCCGAAGACGGTGATCTTGCTGGTGGCGCCGGCCTCGATCAGGCCCTCGGTGCCCGGCGAGCCGACGATGCTCATCATCGGCGCCATCGGCACCGCCGAGGTGTCGGTCAGGATGTAGCGGCTCTCCGGGAAGCACTGATGGAGCTTGAAAGCCACCGTCATGGCGTCGAGGTCGGGCGCCGCCAGGAGCGGGCCGTTGGCCAATGCCAGGCTCACCTCCGGATCCACCGCCAGCTCGCCGCCGGGCCACTTCACGAGCGGGTAGTTGACGACGACGTCGGTGTCCTCGACCTCGATGCTGCCGGCATCGGCAGCGGTTCGGATGGCATCGACCGAGTCGAGGACCCCGTCGGAAGCCCGCACACGGTGCACCCGGAACAGGGGCGTGAAGCCGTCGTCGGCCGGCGTCCAGCTGAGGACCGGCCGCTGGTCGGCCGCTCCCTCGTCGAAGAGGTAGATGTCGCCAATCCCGCCATCGATGCTGGCCGCGGCCGCCAGCAGCGGCACGAAGACGAGCTGCTCGGCCTCGGCGAAGGTGGCGTCGCTGGCGTCGGTGCGCACGAAGTAGGCCGGCTCGCTGTTGGCGAGCGCCTCGTGCAGCCGCATCGTCACCGAGCCGCCGTTCCACTCGAACGGTCCGCGCAGCTCGAAGTCGAGGACGTCGCCGACAATGATCGTGGCCTGGTCGTTGCCGGTCGGGACGGGTGAGGTCACCGTGCCGGTCGCGCTGGGCGCGGCCGTCGGTGACAGAAGCCGACTGCCTCCGGGCGTACAGGCCGCCAGGATGGCGCCCCCGGCACCGAGTCCGAAGACGCGCATGAATGCGCGGCGTGAGTAGGACCGATCAGCGAGCATGGGACTCCTCCTCGGCAGCCTGGCAGCGCTTCTGAATACCCTGCGCCGGAGTCTGGCAACCAGGGATCGCGCGGACCGTAAGCGAGGTCACACTCGGGCGCGCGATGGCTGGCCGCCCAGCTTCCCGAAGACGACAGAGCCCTGGCGGTCGGGATCGGGCTGGAGGCGAATGGTGACACGCTCCCGCCGGCCACGAGCTGCCAGGCGCGCTCGTCGCGCTGCCGATCGTCAATAGGCGGATCGGCGCGATCCTGACCCCTCGCCCCCGCGGCTGCGCTTGACAGGCTTGCTAGGGTCCATGCATGCGAGGCGCCCTTGAGCTGCGGCTGAAGTCCAAGCTATGGCGGCCCTGCCGGGAGGCACGGGCCTAGAGGCCGCGCGTCGCACCACATTGGCTTCGACGGGGCCTCCAGGCGCGGAGGCTTCCGAGGGCCGCGACACCGGACGGTGCCGCGGCTTTTTCGTGCTCGACGAGCCTCATTGCCGGCCCCTTTTCTGAAGCGCAGAGAGGGAAACCGATGCAGACGATCATCCTTGGCAGAGGGCCCATGGGCCGCGCGCTGGCCGATGCGCTGCTGAACGCCGGCCACACGGTCGAGTCACTCGGACGCCCGGTCGGCGCGCGTGCGCCGCAGGCATTCGAGGGCGCCGACGTCGTTTTCGACTTCTCGGTCGGTGCCGCGGTCCCGACCAACGCCGAGCAGGCCGCTGCCGGTGGCCTGCGGCGGCTGGTGATCGGCGCCACCGGCTGGGCCGACGCCCGGGCATCGGTCCATGAGCTGCTCCTGGCGCATGGCGTCGCGGCCGTTGCCGCCGCGAACTTCTCACCCGGCGTGGCCCTCTTCAGCCAGCTCGTCGGCGAGGCGACGCGGCGATTCGCACCGCTCGTCGGATACGAGCCGTTCGTCGTGGAGTGGCATCGCGCGACCAAGCTCGATCGCCCGTCGGGCACGGCACGGGAGCTCGTGCGTCGCGTCCTCGCGGCGCACCCCAGGAAGGCGCGCGTGCGCGATCCACACCGCGACGGGCCGACGCCCGAGGACGAGCTCGAGGTGGTCAGCGTGCGGGCCGGCGCCTCGCCGGGCATGCACCTTGTCGGCTTCGACGCCGCCGGCGAGACGCTCGAGCTGCGGCTCACCGCGCGCGACCGCTCGGCGTACGCCGCGGGCGCCATCGCGGCCGCCGAGTGGCTCGTGCGCTCGCCGCGCACACCGGGCGTCCATTCCTTCGACGCGGTGCTTGACGACCTCACCCAACCGCTGACTGCCGGCTCGGCCTGAGCCGGACACGAGGAGAACCGATTCAGATGACGACCGACGCTCCGCGCCTTCCGCTGACCCCCGGAGGCACCCGCCTCACCGGCGCATTCACCGCCCTCGTCTCACCCTTCACCCCGGACGGCGAGCTCGACGAGGATGCCTTCCGTCGCCTCCTCGCGCGCCAGGTCGCCGCCGGCATCTCCGGCCTCGTGCCGTGCGGGACGACCGGCGAGTCGCCGACGCTGTCGCGCGCCGAGCGCGAGCGGCTGATCGCGACGACGGTCGAGGTCGCCGCGGCCGCCGGCCGCGGGTCGCGGCCGACCGTGGTGGCCGGCACCGGCACGAACGATACCCGCGCCACGATCGACGCCACGCGGCGCGCGGCCCAGCTCGGCGCCGATCTGGCGCTGGTGGTGGCGCCCTACTACAACCGCCCCAACCAGGCGATGCTCGAGGCCCACTACCGCGGCGTGGCCGACGAGGGCGACCTGCCGATCGTCGTCTACAACGTCCCGTCGCGGACGGCGAGCAACGTCGAGGCCGCCACGCTGCTGCGCCTGGCCGAGCACCCGCGCATCGTGGGCGTCAAGGAGGCCTCGAACAGCCTCGACCAGATCGCGCTCATCTGCCGCGAGCGCCCGGCGGGCTTCGCCGTCCTGGCCGGCGACGACGTCTGGACGCTGCCGGTCATCGCACTCGGCGGCGACGGCGTGGTGTCGGTGGCGAGCAACGAGATCCCGGCCGAGATGCAGGCGCTGTGCGCGACCGCGCTGGCGGGCGACTGGGGCGCGGCCCGCGCGGTCCAGCACCGCTGGCTGCCACTGTTCCGGGCGAACTTCGCCGGCGCCCCGAACCCGGTGCCGGTGAAGGCGGCACTGTGCCTCATGGGCCTGGCGTCCGACATGGTCCGCCGCCCGCTCCTGGCGCTCGACGCCGCCGAGCGTGCCGGTCTCGAGGCCGTGCTGCGCGCCGCCGGCCTGGTGTCCGCGGCCGCCGCCCCGCAGCCGGCCGCGGCCGGGGCAACGGCGTGAGCGGCGCCGCCCTGCTCGGCGAACTCGAGGCCGGGGTCCGCCGCGCGGCGGCGCCCGACCCCGCCGCGCCCGGCGGCTGGCGCGTCGATGCCAGCGTGAAGGAGGCGATCCTGGCGCTCTTCGCTGTGAGCGAGCACGTCGACTGGGAGGTGGCCGGGCTGCTGCGCTTCCGCGACCGCGCGGCGCTGCCGACGCGTGCCGCGCTCACCGACGGGGTGCGGGTCGTGCCCGGCGGCACGAGCGTGCGGGCCGGCGCCCACCTGGCCCCCGGGGTGGTGATCATGCCGCCCTCGTACGTCAACGTCGGAGCCTGGATCGGCGCCGAGACGATGATCGATTCCCACGTGCTCGTCGGGTCCTGCGCTCAGATCGGGGCGCGGGTCCACCTCGCCGCTGGGGTGCAGGTGGGCGGGGTGCTCGAGCCGCCGGGCGCCAGGCCGGTCATCGTCGAGGAGGGCGCCTTCGTCGGCGCCGGCGCCTGCCTGCTCGACGGGGTGCTCGTCGGGCACGAGGCCGTCATCGGCGCCGGGGTGGTCCTCACCGGGACGAGCCGCCTGTACGACCTGGTCGAAGAGCGCGTCCTCGCCGGGTCGCCGGCGGCGCCGCTGAGCGTGCCGCCCGGCGCGGTGGTCGTGCCCGGCACGCGCCGCCTGCCGGGGTCGTTCGCGACACGCCACGGGTTGGGCTTGGCGACGGCGATCATCGTCAAGCGCCGCGATGCCGGCACCGCCGCCCGCGTGGCGCTCGAGGAGGCGCTGCGATGAGCGCCCCGCTGCTCGACGGGACCACGGTCGCCGGCATCGGGGCCGAGGCCCTGGCCGCCGAGTTCGGCACGCCGCTGTACGTGTACGACCTCGACGCCGTCGACGAGCGGGTGGCGGCCCTGCGCGCGGCGCTGCCGCCGAGCTTCGAGCTGGCCTATGCGGCCAAGGCCAATCCGGCCCTGGCCGTGCTGGCCGCGATGGGCGATGCCGGGCTGGGGCTCGACGTCGCCTCGGGTGGCGAGCTGCTCGCGGCCCGGCGGGCGGGGATCGGTCCGGAGCGGATCGTGTTCACCGGTCCCGGCAAGACCGACGCCGAGCTGCACCAGGCGGCCGAGGCCGGGCTGCGGGCGGTGACCGTCGAGTCGGCCGGCGAGCTGGCTCGGCTCGAGCGCGCTGCGGCGGCGGCCGGCAGCGTCGTCCCGATCCTGCTGCGGCTGGCCATCCGCGGCGCCGACGAGACGACCCCCATCCTCGCAAGGGGCTGGCGCAAGTTCGGCATCGACCCCGATGAGCTGTCCTGCGTCGCCCGCCGAGCCCAGGCGTCGCCCTTGCTCGACCTGATCGGGCTGCACGCCTTCGGCGCCTCGAACGTCACCGATGCCGAGGCCATCGCGGCCCACGTGGCCCGCACCGTCGAGGCGGCGGCCGCTCTCGCCCGGGCGACCGGCCTCCGGCTGCGGCTCGTCGACGTCGGCGGCGGGCTGGGGGTGCCGTATGGCGACGGCGAGCCGGCGCTCGACCTCACCCGCCTCGGCCGGCGGCTGGCCGTGCTGGCCGCCGCCTGGGCGGCCGACGCCGCGCTGGCCGAGCTGCCGGTGCTCCTCGAGCCCGGCCGCTACCTCACCGCGCCGTGCGGGGTGCTGCTGGCTCGCGTCGTCGACCTCAAGCGCGTCGGCGGACGGGCGGTCGCCGTGCTCGATGGCGGCATCCACCACGGGCTGCGCCCAATCCTCGTCGGCGGCGGGCACCGGCTACGGCTGCTCGCCGCGGATCGGCCGGCCGCCGATCCGCCCGTCGTCGTGGGCGGGCCGCTGTGTACCGGGCTCGACCTGTTTCCCGGCGGGCTGGAGCGGGTGCCGGAGCCCGGCGACCTGGTCGCGGTCTGCGACCTCGGCGCCTACGGCTTCACGGAATCGATGCCGCTCTTCCTGTCGCATCCCACGCCGGCCGAGGTGGCCATCCGCGGCGGACGGGCCGAGCTCATCCGGCGGCGTGTCGCACCCGACGAGCTCCTCGCCGGCCAGCGGCTGCCCGCCTGGCCTACGGCTCCCGTCGCCGTGCCGGCAGGCTGAGCACACGGCCGATGAAGCTGCGTCGCTCGGCCCCCGCGGCGGCCGACGTGCACGCGACCCGGAACACGCCGCGCACCGAGGTGAGGGCACGCATGACCGATGCCTCCTCGAGCTGCCCGACGGACAGCTCGAGCTCGACCACGTGGACCTCCGGCAGGGTGCGGACGGTGGAAAGCCGATGCAGGCGCCCGCCCGCCCGGGTGATCGCGGTCGCGATCTGGCCGACGCTGTCAGGCTCTTCACGCAGCGCGACGTGCACGTCCACCGTCGTGCCAGCCTCGACCGCCGCATGGCGCTCCGCCGGTAGGCTCATGAGTGCTGGTGGAGCCGATCGGCGGCTCGTCGTGCTCTCGGTTCGGCGTCGGCTGCCGCCTTCGTGCTCTCGCGCTTGCGGACGCGGCGGCGGACGGCGAAGAGCCGTCGTGCCAGAACGTCGATCGCGATGCCCAGCGCCCCGATGACGAGCATCGCTGCCACGAGCTGGTCGTAGGCGAATCGGTCGCGCGCGTCGAGGATGAAGTAGCCGAGCCCGGAGTCGACACCGAGCATCTCCGCCGGCACGAGGATGATCCACGCCAGGCCGGTGGCCAGGCGCAGGCCGGTGAGCACCTGGCCCCGCACGCCTGGCCACACGACGTGCCGCAGGATCTCGCGACGAGTGCCGCCCAGGCTGTGGGCCACCAGCAGCCAGCCGCGCTCGAGCCCGGCGACGCCCGACGAGGTGTTCAGCACGATCGGCCACGTGGCTCCGATGGCGATGAGGAAGTAGACCGGCGCGTCGCCGACCCCGAAGAGGATGATCGCCAGCGGCGTCCAGGCCAGCGGCGAGATCATGCGCACCAAGCCGAAGACCGGCCCGGTGGCGAGGCCCAGCGCCCGGATGCTCCCGACCGCCAGACCGAGCGGAATGCCGATGGCCGCGGCCAGCGCCAGCCCGACCACGATCCGCCGCAGGCTGGCGACGATGTGCTCGACCAGCTGTCCCGACGACAGCAGGCCGCCCACGCTGGCGAACGCGTCGAACGGCGCGAAGCGCGCCAGGAAGCTGTCGGCCGGGACGAGCAGGGCGATCGCCGCCCACCACAGCCCCACGAAGCCGGCCAGGCCCAGCACGCCCAGGCCCGCCTCGAGCACCAGCCGCCGCACGGTCCTCGGCTCGGCCCCCATCGCTTACGCCTCGATCTGCTCGGTGCGGCTCAGCCCGTCGGCGAGCCCGAATGCGGCCGCGCCACCCAGCTCGTCGATCGCCTGGCGCGCAAAGCGCTCCTCGACCAGCTCCGCATGCACCGATGCCGGATCCAGCTCGTCGAGAAAGGCCGTCTCGCCCTCGACCGTCGTCTCCTTGAGCAGCCGCACCAGCTCCTCGGTGTAGGTCGGGAACGGGAAGGGCTGGAAGCCGATGCGTTCCGTCTCCCACTCGGGATGGCTGATGGCGCCGGAGCCGACGTACTCACCGTGGTCGTAGTGGGTCAGCGCGCGCTCGATGGCGGGAACCGGCTGCGGCAGGTAGCCCTCCCCGTCGGCCGAGAGCAGGGCCGCCGCCTCCGTCCGGTTGTCGGCCGCCCACAGCTGTGCGCTCGCGATGGCGCTGACCACCGCCTGTGCGTACTCGGGGCGCTCGCGCACATCGTCGGCGTGCATGACCACCACGCAGCAGGCGTGATCGCGCCACACGTCGCCGGTGAAGCGCAGCACCTTGCCGATCCCGTTCACCTCGGCCACCGCGTTGAACGGGTCGGCCACGATGTAGCCGGCGATCGACCCGTTCGACAGCGCCGGCGGCATGTCCGGCGGTGCCATGACGACCAGCTTCACGCTACGGTCGTCCACCGACGGCTCACCATCGGTCAGCGGCGTGATGCCCGCCTCGCGGAAGAGGAGCTGGAGCACGACGTTATGGATCGAGTACCAGAACGGCACGGCCACCGTCTGGCCCACCAGGTCCTCGATCCGATCCACCTCGTCCGCGACAGTCAGCGCCGATCCACCGGTATGGTCCCAGGCCACCAGCCTGAGCGGAAAGCCCTGCGAGAAGCGGAGCCAGATCGCCATCGGCATCAGGATGTGGACCGCGTCGACTTGCCTGGCCTGGAAGGCCTCGGCCAGCTGCGACCAGCCGCGGAACAGGGTGGGCCGATCGGCGCCCAGGCCCTGCTCGGCGTACAGGCCGCGCGCATGCGCGAGCAGCAGCGGGGCGGCATCGGTGATCGGCAGGTAGCCGATCCGCAGGGTCCCGAGATCCGTGCCGCTGACGCCGGTCGGGCGCGGCGTCGTGGTGATGCCCGGCGCCGCACACGCCGCGAGCAGTCCCGGTGTCAGGCTGGCTCCGAGCCCGGCCAGGCCGGCCA
The DNA here is from genome assembly GCA_052388515.1 of Chloroflexota bacterium. GTDB lineage: Bacteria > Chloroflexota > Limnocylindria > QHBO01 > QHBO01 > JACDBZ01. Next base: position 7,801 of record JBQTHZ010000127.1, read on the forward strand.
GGCGCAGGAAGTCCCTGCGGGTGTGCACTCGCGGCGTCATCGGTCGTCCTTTCGGTGGTTCGGGCGTGGGTTGCATCGGTCAGGCTGCTGTCTGTCCGGTGTCGGAGGCGTAGCGGCCCACGATCTCGAGGCGCAGCGCGCGAGCCGCCGCCGACTCTCGGTCGAGCCGCACGTCGGGTGGCACCTCCCAGGTGTCGGTGATCGAACCGGGCGCGCCCGACATCAGCGCCACGCGGTCGCCCACCGCCAGCGCCTCGGCTACGTCGTGCGTCACCATCACCACCGTGAGGCGGTGGGCGCGCTGGACCTCAAGCAGCCAGTCGGTGAGCGACGCCCGCGTCCGCGGGTCGAGGGCGGCGAACGGCTCGTCGAGCAGGAGCACGCGTGGGCGGGTGACCACGGTACGCGCCAGGCTGACCCGCTGGGCCTGGCCGCCGGAGAGCTCTGAGGGGAAGGCGTCCGCGATGGCGGTGAGGCCGAACTCGTCCAGCAGGCCATCGACCGGCTGGCCCGCGCGGGCCGCGGCGTTGGCCCTGAAGCGCAGGCCGAGGCCGACGTTCTCCGCGACGGTGAGCCAGGGATACAGGTTCGGCTGCTGGAAGGCGATCCCGACCGGCTGGGGGCCGTGCGCGTTGCCGCCGTTGACGGTGACGGACCCCGCGCGCAGCGGCTCGAGCCCGGCGATCACCCGCAGCAGCGTCGACTTGCCGCAGCCGCTCGGCCCCAGCAGCGCCAGGACCTCGCCGTCGCGCACCTCCAGGTTGAGATCGCGGAGCACCGCGAACTCGCGCGGACCGCGGTGGTAGGTCTTGTAGCCGCCGGCTACGCGAAGTGCGACAGCGCCCATCGCAGCTGGACCTCCGTGGGTGCCTGGATCGGGAGGAAGGCCGCCTCGCGCAGCCGCCGCGCCGTGCCGCTGGTACGCAGGTAGCCGCGGCCGCCGGCGGCCTTGAGCTCGAGCTGGACCGCCGTCCCGGCCACGTCCGCCAGCTCGAGCCGCACGGCCAGCAGCTCGCGCAGCGGGATGGCGGTGCGGTCGTCGCGCCGAGCGTGGGTGCGCAGCTCCACCTCGGCGGCATCGAGCCTCGATTGCAGCGCTCCGACGTCGTCACGCAGGACCTCGCGCTGGCCGCTCAGCGCGCCGCCGGCCTCCTCGAGCGCGCGCCTCGCGAGCCCGACGCAGAACGCCGACTGCAGCAGCAGGAAGGTGGGGAGGACGCGCCGGACGAACCCGTCGAGGTCGTCGGATACGATCCACCCCGCATCGATGCGCGCGTCATGGAAGCTCAGCGAGGAGCTCCCGGTCGCCTCGAGCGCGAGCAGCGGTGGGTACGGATCCACCTCCACGCCCGGCGTGTCGTCTCCAAAAGCGACGATCAGGCGGCGACTGGGGTCGCGCGCATCCGCCGCAGCGGTGACCGAGACGAACGCCGGCAGCAGGTTCGACGCCCACGGCAGCCGCCCGTTGATGACGATCTCGCCTCCGTCGCGCTCGAAGGTCAGTGGCAGCGGCGCCCCGCTCAGGTAGTGCGCCGTGGCGCCGGCGAGGGCGGTCGAGCCGAGCAGGTCGCCCTCCAGCAGGCGGGGCAACACCTGGCTCCGCAGGGGCGCGGACGGCGGCAGCGTCTCGAGGTACGCGATCGCCATGCGGTGGCACCACAGCGAGAACGCCGAGCTCAGGTCGGACCAGGCGATCCCGGCGATCAGGCCGACCGTCGCCTCCAGGTCTGCGTGGTCGCCATCGAGCAGGACGTGACGCGCGACGAAGGCGACGGAGTCGCGAACGGTGGCCCGGCCGGCGTCGACGTCGGCGGCGCGGGCCTCGAAGAAGGCGGCCAGCTCGGCATCCAGCGCGGAGGGTGGCGGCTCAAGCACGGACACGGATCGGTCCCTCCTCGAGCGGCGTCAGCCGGTCCACCGGGGTATCGACGGCCGCTCGCGCGCGGAGCACGGCAGCCTCATCGGGCGCGTCGTACAGGCACAGGCATTTCGACATGTCGAGGCACACGTAGGTGCGCAGGAAGGTCGTCTCCGGCACCGCGGCGTAGCCGGGTGCCTTGGCCCGCTTGCGCTCGAGGTAGGCGTCCAGCGTGAGACCGCTGGGCAGATCCCACTCCACGAGGTACCGCGCGCCAGACCGGGACGCCTTCAGCTCGTCAAGGCTGGGACCCACCAGGCGCACCTCGGCCACGCCGTGGAAGGCGAGGCCGGCATGGGTGAGGCCCCGCTCCAGGATCGCTCCATCCTCGTGCTCGGCGATCGTGTAGGCGAGGCCGGTGCCGCTGCCAAGCTGCGCCTCGATGACCTCGCCGCCGGCGGCCTGGACGGCATCCGCAATGGATTCGAGCAACGGCCGCGAGCCGTCGGGATCGGGATGCGGGGACTCGATGAGAAAGAGCGCCATGGATCTGACCTCGTGTGCGTACTGCGTGGCGGAGTGCGCAGCACGCACCGGGAGGCGCACCGCGCGTGAGGATCGGCGGCGCGAGATCCGTCGGAGGCAACAAAACGCCGCAGCCCTTCGATGGACTGCGGCCCCGGGATCGGCCCGATCCCGGCACGCGACTAGGTGTGTGCCGGGGTCAGGCCCCTTCTACCTCGCGGCGGGGCCGCCAGCGCATACACATGGTCGACGCGTGCAGGTGTCGCATGCTCGGACCGTAGCAGGGCTGTCAACCCACCCGGTTGACACGGCTGGTACGGTCCACACCGATGGCGATTCCGCATGTGACCACCATGGCGATGCCCGGGCGGCCCCGCTCGAACGAGGGCCCTGCCTAGGAGGTCGCACGCGCAAGCGCCGCCAAGGCGAGGTTCGTTCCGGAGGGGCCGCGGATCCACACCGCGGCCCTCGCGCTGTCCGCGAGGTCGCGATCACCCCTCCCGCGCTCATTCGAGAGGACCTCGCCATGAACCTCGCCATTCCTGCTCCCGCCGCAACGGCTCCTGACTTCGTCCCCGGCTTCGATGGCATCCGCTGTCGGCATTGCGGCACCGGTGCGCCGACCGGCCCGCGGTTCGTGTGCACCAGCTGCTTCGGACCGCTGGGCGCCACCTACGACTACGCGCGTGTCGCCGCACATCTCACCCGCGAGGCCATCGCGTCTCGCCCGACGACCATCTGGCGCTACGCCGAGCTCCTCCCGGTCGACGAGCCGGCCGGGCGCGGCCTGGCCGTCGGTTCCTCCCCCCTGGTGGCCGCTCCGAGGCTGGCCGAGCGCCTCGGCCTGCGCCGCGTGTGGGTCAAGGACGACTCGCGCAACCCGACCCTCTCCTTCAAGGACCGGGTGGTCGCCGTCGCCGCCGCGCGCGCGCAGGCCTTCGGCTTCCACACCCTGGCCTGCGCCTCGACGGGCAACCTGGCCGCTTCGGTGGCCGCGACGGCTGCAGCCCTGGGCCTGCGCGCGGTGGTGCTCGTGCCTGCCGATCTCGAGCCGGCGAAGATCGCCCAGGCCGCCGCCCTGGGCGCGACCGTGGTGCGCGTCGACGGCCCTTACGACGCGGTCAACCGCCTCTGCCTGGAGCTGACCGATGAGCTCGACGGCTGGGCCGTCGTCAACGTCAACCTGCGTCCCTACTACGCCGAGGGCTCCAAGACGATCGGCTTCGAGATCGCGGAGCAGCTCGGCTGGCGCGCCCCGGATGCGGTGGTGGCGCCGATCGCATCTGGCTCGATGTACACCAAGATCGCCCGCGGTCTCGCCGAGCTCGCGACCGTCGGGCTGATCGAGGCGCGGCCGACACGCTTCATCGGTGGCCAGGCCGCCGGCTGCGGACCCGTGGCCGCCGCATTCGCGGCCGGGACGGATGTCATCGAGCCGGTCGATCGCCCCCGCACGATCGTGAAGTCGCTGGCCATCGGCACCCCGGCCGACGCCGTTCCGGCGCTCGAGCTGGCGCGCGGGAGCGGCGGGAGCATCGAGGGCGTCGAGGACCAGGCGGTCGTGGCCGCCGTACGGCTGCTGGCCGAGACGGAGGGGATCCTGACCGAGACAGCCGGCGGCGTGACGGTCGGCGCACTCCAGCAGGCGATCGAGCGGGGCATCGTGGGCCGCGACGACGAGGTGGTGCTCGTGATCTCCGGCAATGGGCTGAAGACGCTCGATGCGCTCGTGGCCGGTGTGACGCCGACGGCCGACGAGCCGATTGCGCCAACCTTCGACGCGTTCGAGGCGTGGTGGTCGTCACGCGAGGCGGCCGCATGAGCCGATTCGTCCCTCGCGGCCCGACCGGTTCGCTCATGGGTCAGCGAGGCCAGTCCACGGCTCCGTCAGCAGGCAACATCTGAAAGGAGGCACGCATGGGACGCGTTCGGATCCCGCCGGTATTGCGCGACACGGTCAATGGATCACGCGAGCTTCCGGCACGCGGCGTCACGGTGTCGGAGATCCTCACCGATCTGTTCGCCATCCATCCGCAGCTTGGAAATCGGTTATCTGACGACGCGGGTCGCCTCTCGGCCTTCGTGAACGTCTACATCAACGGCAAGGACATCCGCCTGCTCGACGGGATCGCCACGCCGGTGGGCAAGGAGGACGTGGTGATCCTCCTCCCCGCCATGGCGGGTGGCTGATCCCAGACGTGGACCTGCCCGACGCTGGTAGCGGCGCCCCCAGAGGCGGGCGAGGTCGAACTGGGCGGTATCGGCGACGGCCATGACCGCCATCCTGCCGGCCTGAACCGGATCGGAGACGACGAGGTCAGCAGCGTCGGTGACCGACCCGACCGTATTGAGCGCGATGACAGGCACACCATGCTCGCGCAGCTCCCGGACGGCGGCGGTGATCTCGCCGCCTATAATCGAGCCCGCCAGCACCAGACAGCGCGCGCGCGGCAGGTCGGCCACCGCGCGCACCGCGGCCGCGAGGTTCTCCTCGCCGACCAGCGGGATCGTGTCGACGCTGATCCGCTCGCCGCGCAGGTTGTGCCGGTCGGCCTCGCTCA
>JBQTHZ010000128.1:0-2319 GCA_052388515.1 Chloroflexota bacterium
GTCCCGCGAGAAGTCACGCTACAGCCGGATCGAGTTCGTCTGGAGGAGCGTTACGCCGCATTCGTCAGGGCGTCGAGCTGATCGGCTTCTGGATCTTCCGTTAGCCCTTGGCTCCGTCGCGAGCGGCCCGCGCGCGGCGCTTGCCCTCGTGCATGGCCTGGACGCGGGCGACCGGGACGGCATGGCCCTCCGCGATGAGGTCAGCGGGCAGTCGCTGCGAGTCGGGCATGTGGTCTCGCCATGGGTCGCGCCTTCCGAGCAGCTTCGGCGCGGTGTGCACGGTGAAGTCGGACGGGGTGATGTCGTCGAGCTCCTCCCAGGCGACGGGGAAGGAGACGGGGACGCCCGGTCGGACGCGTGGGCTGTAGGCCGCGATCACCGTGGCGCCGCCGACCCTCGTCGAGTCCACGAACACCTTGCCGCCGCGGTCCGCCTTGACGAACGCCGTGGTGGCGATGTCGGGATCGAGTCGCTCCGCCCGCACGGCGATGGCCCGGGTCGCGGCGGCCGAGTCCTCGAGCGATGCCTGGTCGTCGATCGGGACGAACACGTGGAGGCCCTTGGCGCCGCTCGTCTTCACCGCCCCGGCGAGTCCGACATCGGCCAGCGCCTGTCGCACCGCGTGGGCGGCCCGAACCGCCATGGCGAACGCATCGGCTTCGGGCGGGTCGAGGTCCAGCACCAGGTGCGTGATGCGGTCGGGCCGATCGAAGCGCACCAGGGCGGGGTGATACTCGATCGCGCGCTGGTTGGCGAACCACAGCAGCGTCCGCCGGTCGTTGCACAGCGCGTACGACACATCCCGCTTCGACGACTCCGCCCACCACCGCACGGTGCGCACCCAGGGCGGCGTGTACTTCGGCACGTTCTTCTGCATGAAGGCTTCCTGGCCGCGATGGACGCGGATGACCGACAGCGGCCGGTCCTCGAGCACGGGGATGATCCGATCACGGACGCCGTCGAGATAGTCCACCAGGTCCCGTTTCGTCGCGTCCGCTCCCTCGAACAGGGCCTGGTCGAGGTTCGTCAGCGGCACGCCCTCGCGTGACTCGTCCCCACTCGTGCTGCTCATCGCGAGTCAGACGCTATCACGCGCCACCTATCACGAGGTCACGATTGCTCAGGCCATCTTCCTCTTCCAGACCGCCATGTGCGTCCGTCAGCGGATATATCACGAACGACATAATCACTGAACAGCGCGCGGGCTCACCGATCTGGAGAGCGGCCACATTCCACGATGGCGCGAGTCTGATGGGCGCGAGCTTGACGGCGGTGGCACAATTGTACGATGAGTGACACCAGTGTCGTATCGGTGGGACCCAAGGGCCGCGTCGTCATCCCGGCCGGAATCAGACGCGAGCTGGGCATCGTGGAGGGGACCGAGCTCGTGGCGCTCGCAGAGGGCGAGGCGGTGGTGCTCGTGCCGCGGTCGGCAATCAGGTCGCGCCTGCGCTCGCTCTTCGCCGACGCCAGCACGAGCATGCGCGAGGAGCTCATCGCCGAGCGACGGCTGGAGGCGGCGCGCGAATCGAGCCGGGGCGTGTGACGACGGTCGTTGACGCCTCGGTCGTCCTCGCATGGCTGCAGGACGAGCCGGGGGCGGTCGACGCGGAGCCGATGCTGATGGAGGGGCTCATCGGCGCGGCGAACTGGTCCGAGGTCCTGCAGAAGACGCGCCAGCACGGGGCGCGGATTGGCATCGTCGCGCGCCTGCTGACATCGTTCGGACTGCGCGTCGGGCCCGTGACGGCCGAGGACGCCGAGATCGCCGCAACGCTCTGGCGCGAGGGGAGCCGGCTCTCGCTCGCCGATCGGCTCTGTCTGGCGCTCGGGCTGCGGTCGGGCCATGCGGTTGCGACGGCGGACGCCGCGTGGAGCCATCTCGAGCATGGACCTTCGGTCGTCGTCATTCGCTGAGCGTGACGCGCCTACCATCTGACCCTCATCCCTCGCATCGGCAGGAAGACTGGGTCGACATCGGCGACCGCGCCTTCGAGCTCGACACGGCCGATCACGACGACCGCGAGCGCAACACCACCGAGGGGTACGCCATCTGGGCGCCGGACGTCCGCCGCCAGGACGTGAAGCGCACGCTCGCCGGCCGCTCGTGGGACCTCGACAACCCCGATCGCGACGACTTCGAGCGTGGCAGGACCGACACCTTCGACCTGGACCCGGGCATCGGACTGTATCGCTCAGCCATCGCCTCCGTCCGGATCCACAAGTCACCAGACGGTATCGCCGGAGGCTGGCGCCTCAAGGGCGTCGAGGTGATCGTCAACGGCAGCACGATCTACACCAACCAGTCGATCAACCGCT
>JBQTHZ010000129.1:0-29155 GCA_052388515.1 Chloroflexota bacterium
GCCGACGATGTAGCTCGGCGGCTCTTCAGAGATCGCGTGGCGGCGGGCAGGGGACTGGGCCTCGGCCTCTATCTCGTTCGCGCGACCATGGAGGCCATGGGTGGCTCGGTTCATCTCGAGGAGAAGATGCCCGCGGCAGTCTTTGCACTCCGCTGGCCACGTTCGTCCGCCTGATCGCCTCGCCTCCGTGGTCGATCGCGATCCATCGAGGCCAGCGCGCCGAAGCCCGTGCCGCGGCGCGATTCTCGCGGTCCATGCAGGACCGATGCGCCTGAGCTGCGCCGCCCGGCACCGCTCAGGCTCAACCAGCGGTCATGGATCGCGGGAATCGCGCCCGCCAGCCGGCTCCGGCGTTGTCGTGGCGATGGATCGAGATTGCCCACCGTCGGTTCAAAGCCCGGGCGCCTCCCTTGACATCGGTGACGTGATGCTTTAGCGTGCTAAAGCGATGACACAAGACCGGGTTGCTGCGCCTCCCACCGGCGAGGACCGCTGGATGAGCGATGCGACACGCGAGCTCGCCTCCGCGATCGCCACGCTGCACGATGGCGACGAGGCACTTCGATTTCTGCGCGACCTGTGCACCGTGAACGAGCTACGCGAGTTCGCGGCGCGTTGGAAGGTCGCACGGCTCCTCGACGACGGGACCAGCTACCACGACATCAGCGAGCGGACCGGTGCATCGAGCGCGACGATCAGCCGGGTCAACCAGTGGCTGCGGTATGGACGCGACGGCTACCGGCTCGTGCTCGACCGACAGGCGCGTTCTCGCCGCCGGCGCCGATGACCGCGCCGTTGCGCCTGGCGATCCCGAGCAAAGGGCGCCTGGCGGAGCCGTCTGTCGAGCTGCTGCGCAACGCCGGACTCGAGTTCGAGCTCTCCGAGCGCAGGCTGAGCGCCGGCGTTCGCAATGCCGACATCGAGCTGCTCTTCGTTCGGACCGACGATATCTCCGAGTACGTTGCCGACGGCCTGGTCGAACTTGGGCTGACCGGCGCGGACCTGGTGGCCGAGCACGGCGGTGCCCTGCATCCGGTCCTGTCGCTCGGTTTCGGCGCCTGCTCGCTCGTCCTCGCCGTCCCACGTGATGGAGAGATCTTCGTCGCGGCGGACCTGGCCGGATGCCGGATCGCCACGTCGTTTCCGCGCCTTACGTCCGGCTATCTCGCCGCCGAGGGCGTCGACGCCCAGGTGGTCGAGGTCCGAGGCGCAGTGGAGGTCACGCCGCAGCTCGGTGTCGCCGACGCGGTGGTCGACCTCGTCGCGTCCGGCAGCACGCTGCGCATGAACGGGCTGCGTCCGATCGCCACGCTGTTGGCCTCCGAGGCGGTGCTGGTGACGCGCAACGGCACCGCCGAAGCGGATGATCGTGTGCGCGCGCTGATCGACATGCTGCGCAGCGTGCTCGACGCTCGTGGCAGGGAGTACATGATGATGAACGCCCCAGCCGCGTCGCTCGAGCGCATTCGAGCTCTCATTCCGGGGCTCTCCGGCCCGACCGTGATGCCGCTCGCCGACCCGGCCTTCATCGCAGTCCACTCCGTCGTCGAGCGCAGCCAGCTGTGGCGCATCGTGCCGGCACTCAAGGAGGTCGGCGCGCGCGACATTCTCGTCGTGCCGATCGAGAAGGTCGTCCGATGAGCATCCCTGCCCGCGTCGCCTGGACGACCCTCGATGACGCATCGCGGCGAGCGTGGCTCAGCGCCCTGCGTCCGGGCGAAGCGGAGGCGGATGTCTCGCAGATCCTCACCGCGGTCCGCGAAGGTGGCGACCGGGCGCTGCGCGAGCTGACGCGTCGCCTGGACGGGGTGGACCTCGAGGATCCGTGGGTGTCTGCCATGGAACGGGATGCCGCGACGGTCGAGCCAGGTCTGGAGCGCGCGCTGGAGGCCGCCGCGGTTTCGATCGGGCGCTACCACGCCGAGCAACGAAGTGCCCTGCGCCAGGAGCGTCGGGTGCGGACCGCACCGGGGGTCTCCGCATGGCGCCGATGGCAGCCGATCGAACGTGCCGGCGGCTACGTCCCCGGCGGCCGCGCGGCCTACGCGAGCAGCGTTCTGATGCTCGCTGTCCCCGCGCGCCTGGCCGGCGTGGATGAGCTGATCGTGGCCACGCCGCCCGACCGGGATGGATCGGTCTCGCCGGCTGTGCTGGTGGCCGCGCGGATCGGTGGCGTCGAGCGCATCCTCAGGGCCGGCGGCGCCCAGGCGATCGCGGCGCTCGCCTTCGGCACCGAGTCGATCCCGGCCGTCGACTGGATCTGCGGGGCCGGGAACGCCTGGGTCACCGCTGCCAAGCGCGCCGTGAGCAGCCAGACGGCAATCGACCTGCCGGCCGGCCCGTCGGAGTGCGTCATCCTCGCCGACCGAACGGCCGATGCGGACCTCGTCGCGCTCGACCTTCTCGCCCAGGCGGAGCACGGTCCCGACTCGGTCGCCATCGTGGTCAGCCCCGATGCAAGCGTGCTGGACGCCGTGGCCATGGCGCTCCCCCGGCTGGCGGCCGGCCTGGCTACGGGCGAACGCGCCCTCAGCACGATCGAGCGCCACGGCGCCGCCGTGCTTTCCGCCGATCTCGGGGATGGCGTGGAGATCGTCAACGCCGTGGCCGCTGAGCACGTCAGCCTGCAGTGCGACGGCGCGGACGTGCTTGCCGCCGACATCCGAAACGCCGGCTCGATCTTCATCGGTCCATGGTCACCGATCGCCGCCGGCGACTACGCGACCGGCACGAACCACGTCCTGCCCACCGGGGCGGCGGCCCGCGCCTGGAGCGGTGTCGGCGTCGAGTCGTTCGGCCGCTGGATCGAGGTCCAGCGCCTCTCAGCCGCGGGCGCCCGGGACATCTCGCCCACGGTCGAGGCGATCGCCGCCGCCGAGGGACTGCCGGCGCACGCCGCCAGCGTGCGGGCCCGGGCCGACCGGGCGGTGAGTGCCCCCGAAGGCAACGATGTGGCGGACCTCCTGCGCCGACCGGCGCCGGTGACGCCGTACCCCGCCGAGCCATCCGACGAGGCGCTTGCCACCAGGGCCGGCATCGACGTCGGTGACGTCGTCCGCGCCGACATGAACACGCTCGGCGGAGGGCCGCTGCCGGCGGTGGCCCGAGCGCTGAGTGACTTCGACGCCAACCATGTGACCGAGTACGGGGACCTTGCCTACGTGCGCCTCCGCGCCGCGCTCGGGGAGCGGATCGGCGTCGAGCCGCGCCGCATCGTGCCCGGCGCCGGCGCCGACGAGCTGATTCGACTGGTCACGACCCAGGCGGTCGGCAACGGAGACGCGGTCGTCATCCCCGTCCCGACGTTCGCCATGTTCGCCGTGGAGGCGCGGCTTGCTGGAGCGCGCGTCGTGGAGATCGCGCGCACCCAGCCGGCATGCCGACAGCCCGCGGGGGAAATTCGGGCGCTGGCCGAGCGCGAGGCTGCTCGGCTCATCTGGCTCTGCACGCCGAACAATCCGACCGGCGACGCGTACTCGCTCGGCGAGATTCGGGCACTCGCCGATGGCCTGCCGGCGCTCGTCTGCGTCGACGAGGTCTATCTCGAGTTTGCCGAGGACAGCACCGGGGCCGAGCCCGGCTCCACGTCCGCCATCCGGCTCCAGGCGGAGCTCCCGAACCTCCTCGTCCTGCGCTCCCTCTCCAAGTCGCACGGCATGGCGGGCGCTCGGGTCGGCTACCTGGTGGTCGCCGATGCGCTGGCCGAACGATTCGATGCGGTCCGCCTGCCGCTCTCGGTAGCGGCTCCTTCCGAGGCGATCGCCCTGTCCGCCCTTGCCGACGAGGAAGGGGCACGAGAACGGCGACGATCCGTCATCGCAGCTCGTGATCGACTGACGGCGCACCTCATCGGCCTGGGCTGCGATGTCCTGCCGTCGGTCACGAATTCGGTCGGCTTCCGGGCGCCGATCGAGGCGGAGGTCGTCGATGCCGGCCTGCTGGCGCGGGGGGTGGCCGTTCGGCGCTACGCGGCCGGGCCGATGGCCGGCTGGTTGCGCGCAACCGCGCGGCTGGAGCCCGAGGAAGGTCGTCTGTTGACGGCACTGCAGGAGGTCCTCTCATGAGCCGATCCGGCACGGTGGAACGCACGACCTCCGAGACGAGCATCAGCGTGCGAATCGACCTCGACGGGAGCGGGCAGGTGTCCATCGACACCCCGATCGGCTTCCTGGATCATCTGCTGACCCTGTTCGGCCGGCACGCGATGGTCGACCTCGACGTGCGCGCCCGCGGCGACGTGCACGTCGACGAGCACCATACGGTCGAGGACACGGCGCTCGTGCTCGGCCAGGCCATCGACGCCGCGCTCGGCGAGCGCAGCGGCATTCATCGGTATGGCGACACGCGCCTGCCGATGGACGAGGCCCTCGCGCTGTGCGCGGTCGATCTCGGCGGCCGCGCCTACTGCGACGTCGAGCCCCGGCCGAATCCGCTGGCCGGTGGTGGCGCCTGGCTCGAGCTGTGGCCGCATTTCGTCGAGACGCTGGCGCGCGAGGCGCGCGCATCGGTCCACCTGGAGGTTCGGAAGGCGCGCAGCACGCATCACCTGGTCGAAGGTGGCGTCAAATCGCTGGCGCGCGCGCTCCGGCACGCCTGGGAGCCGGACCCGCGCCTGGCGGATGCCCGGGACGCCGTTCCGAGCAGCAAGGGCACCCTGCGGTGATCGCGGTCGTCGACTTCGGGTCGGGCAACACGCGCTCGGTGCTGCGTGCCCTTGAGGCCGTCGGCGTCGAGGCCCGGCTCGTGGCCACGTCCGAGGGGATCGGCGCTGCCGAGCGGATCGTGCTGCCCGGCGTGGGTGCCGCGCCATCGGCCGTGGAGGCGCTCGTGGCTCGGGGCCTGTGGGAGCCGGTGCGGCGCTGGGGCGCCGCCGGGCGGCCGCTGATGGGCCTCTGCCTGGGCGCCCAGCTCCTGCTCGAGGGTTCGGACGAGGGCGACGCTCCGGGCCTCGGGCTGATCCGCGGCCGGAGCCGCGCCTTTCCGGCCGTGGACGACGGGGGGCCCCGGCAGGTGCCGCACATCGGCTGGAACGAGGTACGCACGTCCGCCGGAACATTCGACGCCTACTTCGTCCATGGCTACTGGCTCGACGCCGATGCGTCCGCGGTTGCCGGCTGGACCGATGTCGACGGCTTCCGCTTTCCGTCGCTGCTGCGCGCCGGGTCGCTGACGGGCACGCAGTTCCACCCCGAGAAGAGCGGCCCGACCGGCCGCGCCATCCTGGCGACCTTCGCCGCCGGCGCGCTCGACACTCGATCGACGGTCGCGGCATGGAGCTGATCTGCGCGATCGACCTCCTCGACGGCGGTGCCGTGCGCCTGGTCCAGGGAGACTACGACCGTCGCATCCCGGCCGATGCGCATCCGGCCGAGCTGGCGCGTCGTTTCGTCGCCACCGGCTGCCGCCGCCTGCACGTGGTCGACCTGGCCGGGGCGCGGGCCGGTCGCCCGACCCAGCTCGACCTGCTGAGCGAGATCGTCGAGGCCGCGCGGGCTGAGTCTCCTGCGGCGGTCGTCGAGGCCGGGGGTGGCCTGCGGCGCCCGGACGACGTGGACGATCTGCTCGGCCGCGCCGATGAGGCGTTGCTCGGCACCGCGGCCATCGAAGACGTCGACTTCCTTCGAGCCTGCACCACGGCGCACCCGGGCCGGATCGCCGTCAGTCTCGACCTGCGAGGCGGGCGCGTGGTGCTGGACGGGTGGCTGCGGACTGGGGAGACCGATGCGCTCGCGCACGCCCGACGCCTGCTCGATGCCGGTGCTTCGCGGCTGATCGTGACCGATGCCGCCCGCGACGGGACGCTGAGCGGCCCGAACCTGGAGCTGCTCCGTGACCTCCGCACGGCGGAGCCGAATGCGGTGCTGGTCGCCGCCGGCGGGATCGGGTCGATCGACGACCTGCGCGCCGTGGCCGATGTCGGCTGTGACGGTGCCGTCGTGGGCCTGGCGCTGCTCACGGGCGCGATCGACCCGGCCAGGGCCATGGCGGCGCTGGCATGACGCTCCGCAAGCGGATCATCGCCTGTCTCGACGTGACCGACGGCCGGGTGGTCAAGGGAACGCGGTTCGTCGACCTCGTCGATGCAGGTGACCCCGTCGAGCTCGCGGCGCGGTACGCCGCCGATGGTGCCGACGAGATCACGATCCTCGACATCGGCGCGACCCGCGACGCTCGTCCGACGCTCCTGGATCTCATCAGCCGCGCGGCCACGGCGCTGGACGTGCCGCTCTCGGTGGGCGGCGGCGTTCGCAGCACCGACGATGCAGCGGCCTTCCTCGACGCCGGCGCCGACAAGGTGGCCGTCAACAGCGCCGCGCTCCGCGACCCGTCGCTCGTCGAGCGCCTTGCGAGTCGCCTCGGCTCGCAGTCGGTGGTCGTGGCCATCGACGCGGCGCGCGCCACGGCCGAAACCTGGCGCGTTCGTGCCGTGGCCGCCACCGAGGACACCGGCCGGGATGCCGTGGGCTGGGCCCGCGAGACGGCCGAACGCGGCGCCGGTGAGCTCCTGGTGACGAGCATCGACCGCGACGGCACGCGCTCCGGCTACGACCTCGATCTGACGGCCGGCATTGCCGGAACGGTCCGGATCCCGGTCATCGCCTCGGGAGGCGCAGGGAGCGCAACCGACGTGGCCGACGTGCTCGAGGCCGGTGCGGCGGCGGCGTTGCTCGCCTCGACGCTCCACTTCGACGTCCTGCGCATCGGTCCGCTCAAGGAGGCGCTGGCGTCCCGGGGCTTGAGCATGCGGATGCCTGCGGCCGCTCCATCGGCGCAGGAGGTGGCAACGTGGCTTGGCTGAGCGAGCGGCGGCCGGACTGGTCGCGCGGCGATCTGCTGCCCGTGGTCGTGACCGATGCCTCGCGCGGCGACCTGCTCATGCTGGCCTGGGCCAACCGCGAGTCCGTGGCCGCGACCGAGCGGACCGGGCAGGCGCACTTCTGGTCGCGGTCGCGAAACGAGCTGTGGCGTAAGGGCGCCACAAGCGGCAACGCCATGCGGGTCGTCGAGATGACGGTCGACTGCGACGCCGATGCCATCGCATACCTCGTCGAGGCGTCCGGCCCGGCATGCCACACCGGCGCACGGTCCTGCTTCGATGGTGGATCTCGCTTCGACCTGGCCGCCCTGGCCGAGGTGATCGCCGACCGACGGGGGGCCGATCCCGCGGCCTCGTACACGGCACGGCTCCTGGCCGCCGGGCCGCGACGGCCGGCCGAGAAGGTGACGGAGGAGGCGGGGGAGCTATCGGCGGCGGCGCTGGCCGGAACGGATGACGAGGTCGTGGCCGAGGCGGCCGACCTCTTCTACCACGCCCTCGTGCTCCTCGAGACCCGCCGTCTCAGCCTGCGCGAGGTGGAAGGGGTCCTCTCGGTCCGTCACGCCGGCGGCTCTGCGCCGGGTTCGGGGGATGTTTCGTAGCGGCATTGGCGTGCGACGCAGTGCCGGGCACTTCAGGCGCTTCTGCTCGGTCGATCTATCGGTCTGAATCCCGCCCAGCATGCATCCAGCAGGCTTCAACCGAAATTTCGGAGGCGTGACGCTCAAGTCTGCCTGAAGGTGCTCGCCAGGCCACCCGACGGACGGAAATTCCGGTCGAGGCCGGCGCGGGCACCCTAACCTCTAGCCGCCGGCGCCGATCACCTCGACGGGGCCGAGCTCCGCGGCCTCGAGCTCCGCCCGCAGAACCGAGGCGTCACCGACGACGAGAACGAGTGCCTCGTCGGGACGGACGAGCTCGAGCGCGACCGCGTGCACGTCATCCGTGCCGACCGCCTCCAGCTTGCCCCGATAGGTCTGCCACCAGTCATGCGGATGGTCATAGACCGCCAGCGGCTCGATGGCGGAGGCGATTCCGCCGGTGGTCTCGAAGCGGAGCGGGAAGACGCCAACCAGGAAGTCGCGCACCTCCGACAGCTCGGTCTCGGTCGGCGGCGCCTCGCGGATGCGCTCGAGCTGGCCGATCAGCTCGCGGATGGCGTCGGTGGTGACCTCGGTCTGGACGGCCGCCGTGGCGGTGAACGGGCCGACCGCGCGGCGCGGATCGAAGGAGCAGCGCGCCCCGTACGTGTAGCCGAGCTCCTCGCGCAACCGCAGGTTGAGGCGGCTGCCGAAGACGCCACCGAGCAGCGCCGCCATCACGACCGCCGGGAAATAGCGAGGATCGTGGCGGTCGATCCCGAGATGGCCGACCCGAAGCTCGCTCTGCACCGATCCGGGACGGTCGACGAGCACGATCCGCCGCCCGCCGCGCTGGATCGGCTCGAACGTGCGATGCACCGGAGCGCGTCCGGCCCAGTCGCCGAGATGCCGCTCCACGGCCGCGAGCGCGTCGTCGGGCGTGATGGCGCCGGCGACGACGATGTCGGCCACGTTCGGAGCGTAATGGGTTGCATGGAAGGCGCGGGCGTCCTCGACCGCGAGCGCCTCGACCGTGTCGGGTCGCCCGCCGCTGAGGCGCCCGTACGGCACGTGATCGGCAAAGACCTCGCGGAGGAAGCTTTCGTCGGCGAGGCGCCCGGGGTCGGCGCGCGCCTGCAGGATGTCGTTCAGGCGCTCCGCCTTCAGCCGATCGAACTCGCCGGCGTCGAGGCGCGGCGTGCGCAGCATCTCGGCCAGGAGCGCCAGCCCGTCGTCGAGCTTGCTGCCGAGCGCCGTGAAACTGGCCCTGGCGCTGTCCCACGAAGACTCGCTGCCGACCGCGAAACCGAGGCGCTCGGTCGTCTCCGCGAAGGCCGAGGCATCCAGGCGACGGGTGCCCGTCACCAGCAGCTGGGCGGTCAGATCGGCGATTCCCGCATGTGTCTCGTCCTCGGAAGCGGCGCCCGCATCGGTCAGGAGGTGAATGCTCACGAGCTCGCGGTCGGGAAGCGGGACGAGCCAGACGCCGAGCCCGTTGTCGAGGCGCTGATGGGAGAAGTCGGGGAACCGGTACGTCCGCGGCGCCCCGGCGATCGGACGCGCGATCACGACGCAGCCTCGGCCGGCACGTACGTCAGCGTCACCCGGTTGTCCGCGCGCAGGAACGACCGCAGTGCCTCGCTGACGCGATCGGCGTCGACCGCTTCCCAGCGGCTCGTCTCCTCGTTGATCCGTTCCGGCTCATCGAAGAGGCAGGTGTACATACTCAACCGATCCGCCCGTTCGCTGATCCGCTCGAGGGCGCCGGCGACATGCGCGGCATGGAGGTTGTTGACGCGTTCCAGGTCGGCGTCGGTGGGGCCATCGGCGGCAAGGCGGTCGATCTCGGCCAGGGTCGCCGCCTCGAGCGTTTCGACGTGGACGCCCGGACGCGCGGTCACCCAGGTCGCGAAGATGCTGGCGCCGCCGACGATCGGGAAGACGAACACGCTCGCGTCCTGCGCCAGGCGCTGCTCGCGGACGAGGCTGGCGTAGAGCCGGGACGCGCGCCCGGCCCCCAGGATGTCGGCCGCGACGTCGAGCGCGTCGAAGGCATCGGTCCCGAACGGGGGGATCCGGGATGCCAGATAGATGCGAGGAAGCGGGACCTGGTCGGGCACCGTCTCGCGCACCGCTTCGCCGATCAGCGCGTCGACCCTCATGTCGGGCGCCGATGGCAGGTCGGCGTTGGCGGGGATCGGCCCAAAGTGGCGCTCGATCATGGCCATCGCCTCATCGGTCTCGAAGTCGCCGGCGACGGTGAGCACCGCATTGTTCGGCGCGTAGAAGGTGGAGAAGAAGTCGCCGACGTCTTCCAGCGAGGCCGCCGAGAGGTCCTCCATCGAGCCGATCGTCGAATGGTGGTAGGGATGCGTATCGGGATAGACGAGGGCCTGCATCTTCTCGTCCCACGACCCGTACGGCTGGTTGTCGACGCTCCAGCGTCGCTCGTTCTTGACGACATCGCGCTGGTTGTCGAGCTTCTCCTGGGTCATGGCAGGCAGGAGGCTGGCCATCCGGTCCGCCTCCAGCCAGAGCGCCAGCTCCAGCTCGTGGCCGGGGAGCGTCTCGAAGTAGTTCGTCCGGTCCAGCCAGGTGCTCGCGTTCAGCGTGCCGCCGGCCGCCTGCACCATGGTGAAGTGCTGGCCCTTTGGCACGTTGGCGGATCCCTGGAACATCATGTGCTCGAAGAGATGGGCGAAGCCGGTCTTGCCGAGCTTCTCGTGCTTGCTCCCGACGTCGGACCACAGGTTGACGGCCACCAGCGGGGCGCGCGGGTCGCGCGACAGGACGACGCGCAGCCCGTTATCGAGCCTCCTGCGCTCGATCGCGATCTGGGGCAAGGCCGAACCTCCCATTGGCGTCGTTGTCAGCCGGGCCACGAAACAGGGGCTCCTCACCGAGCCCCTGTTGCGGCAATGCGCCGTCAAATCCTAACAGGCGGCAGGCGCCGCGCGGTTGGGCGTCGGATCGACCGCCGCCGCTCAGCGGATGGCGCGCCACATGAAGGCTGCCATCTGCTCCCGGCTCACGAGGTTCTTGGGGCAGAAGCGCGTGCCGCCGCAGCCGGCGGTGATCCCGGAGGCCGCCAGCCGGTTGATGTCGCCGTTGAAGATGCTGGTGTCGTCGTCGGTGAAATAGTCATGCGCTGTCCAGCGCAGGTTGAACGCGCGGCCGAGGAAGGCGGCCATCTGGCCGCGCGTGACGGAAGCGTCCGGGCAGAACTTGCCATTGCCGCAGCCGGCGGTGACGTCCGCCTCCGCGACCCGATTGATCGCGTCCTCGTGTGGACTGCCCTCGTCGTCGGTGAAGTAATCGCGGGTGGTGGGCGGCAGGTCGAGCGCATTGGCCAGGAAGCCGGCCATCACCTCCCGGGTCGTCGGGGGCGTCGGGCAGTAGTAGATCGGGCTGCAGCCGAACGTCACGCCAGCGAGGAAGCTCTGCTCGATGTCGCCGCGGAACGGCGAGGCGGCGACGTCCCAGAAGATGTGGTTGTCCACGATCGAGCCCTGCTGGCGGAGAAGCTGCTGGAGCGCCGTCACGTCCACGGACTGCACCGCGATCGACTCCCTCGTGGGGGTCAGCGTCGTCGCAGCCAGATAGGCCGCAGCCCCCGCCGCCTCGCCCATCTTCATGTACTGCGGCTCGAGCCGCAGCGCGGCGAAGGCGACGTGGCTCGCCGAGGCGGTCACGCTGACCAGCAGGTTCGTGACCTCGTCCGCCTGCGGCGTGAGGCTGCGATAGGGGATGGACCAGCGCGTGGCAGCGGCCCGCCCGTTCCAGAACCCACCCTCGACCCGCAGCCGGCGTGAGCCATCGATCCAGCGCGAGACATGGTGCGAGTCGAAGGCATAGGAGGCGATGGCGATGGTGTCCGTCTTCGTGCGGTTGACCTGGACGTCGCGCTCCTTCACCACATAGGCGCCCACCATTCGCCGACCCTCGCGGAGGTAGAACAGGTGGGGCCAGTGGTCATTGTCGGCGAACTCGTCCTTGCACAGGCCGTACGCCGACATCTGGGTCCGGATCTGCGTCGGCACGCGCTCGTCCTGGGCAAGGAAGTAGAGGAAGCCCTGGGTGTACGATCGCAGCTCGCTTGCGATGGCTTCCCGCGTCGATCGAGTGCCGTCGGGATAATCGGTGTTGAGGCCCATGACGCCGATCGAGACCGTGCCATTGTTGTTGACGTCGAACTTGCTGTTCGGCAGGGCAACGGGCCAGAGGAACCAGGTCAGCGTGGGAGTGTGGCCCACGGCCATCCGCGAGGCGATGTACGAGGCGGGAAGGTCGTAGGTGTCGGGGTCGTAGCCCGGCGGCTCCTCGAAGGGAACCTGGTTCGCCGGATTGCTGGAGAAGCAGAGCCGATAGTTCGAGTTCTGAATTCGATTGTCGCCGGTCTCACGCGCTCCCGGTGCCGCGAGCGGGACCTCCGGGTCGACGCCTGCCGGCACCGTGAACACGCTTCCCGACGCTCTCACCCCGGCGAACGCCTCGCCGTACTCCGCCCCTGATTCGCGCCCGATCCGATAGGAGACTCCCGAGCGGGCCATCAGGTCGCCTTCGTAGCTGGCATCCACGAACACCCTGGCCGAGAATCGACGGCCCGAGACCATCTCGATCTCGGTGATGCGCGTCCCGTTCTTCGCGACGGCGCCCCCGCCTTCAGCGAGCTGCTCGAGCGTGTACACCTCGACGCCGGCATTCGCCAGCATCACCTCGAAGACACGCTCGGCCGTCGACGGCTGGAAGCGATAGCGCCCGTAGGCCGAGCCCTCCATGGCCTGCGTGCGGTCGAAGAACTCGCGCGTGCGCCCGCCGATCATGGCGGTGTGGCCGTAGTCGGTCGCCGTGAGGCCGTTGCTCATCATGCCGCCAACGTGGCCGGTCGGTTCGATGAGGGCCACCTTCATGCCCGGGCGTGACGCGCTGACCGCGGCCATGACGCCGCCCGGCGTCCCCCCGTACACGACGCTGTCGGCGGTTACGTCACCGCCCTCTCCGGGTGCCGTCGGTGCTTCAACGTCCGGCGGGCGATCGGGAACAGCGGTGGTGGCTCCCGCCGGGATCGGTCGCGGGAGCGCCTGCGTCGCACTGACCGTCACCGTACGTGTCGTCGATCCGCTCGTGCGGGCGCCGTTGCGCTCCACCTCTGCCCAGACGGTGACCGTGTACGTCCCCGCCGCCAGGTCGTCCCGCGACCCTGACCACGTCAGCTCGCTCGGCGCATCGACGGTCTCGAAGAGGACGTCATCGAGCCCCGGTCCAGCCATCGAGACCCGGAACCCGGTGATCGGCGCGTTGGACCGATAGGCGAGGTCGATGGTGACGGTCCCATCGAGCGCGGCCACCTCGGTGGTGCCCACGATGGGAAGATCATTTGCGGCCAGCGTCGGCGCTGCCGGCACCGAGAGCACGAGGACCAAACCGGCGACGAGCCCGATGAAGCGACGTGTGATGAGACCCATGACGTCCGCGCTGCGCCGGATGCGCCTCGCGAATCCCTCCTCCGTATGGTCGGGACAGCTCGGCGAACCGTATCACGGCACGGAGTGCACCGGACCAGTACTCTCGGCACATGACCGTGGTCTGCCCGACCTTGTTGCCCAGGATGCACGAAACCCGATCCACCGGGACCGGGTTCCGCTGATCTCGCACGTTGGTGAGCGCCCGGGGATTCGAACCCCGAACCTAGTGATTAAGAGTCACTTGCTCTGCCGTTGAGCTAGGCGCCCACGGGAATGATGGCGCAGCACACCGGGTGGGTCAACCACGCTCCGATCCCGGGCCCCGGACCTCGATCGTGGCGATTGATCGCGGGGACAGCGCCGGAGCTGCCTGGTGGGCGCGATGCTCGCGGTCCATGACCGCTCCCTGAGCCTGAGCCCCGCCCGGCGGCGCAGCTCAGGCGTCAAGGGAGGCGATGAATCGCGGGATTCGCGCCGCTGGAGCCCATCCGGCGCATCGGTCTCGATCTGGCGAGGGGCAGGGAGTGGATCAGGCCGGGCCAGGTCCGCCGTTCGGCTCGGGAGCGTGGCGCAGGTAGTTCGCATCGGCGAAGGCGCGGATGGCGTCCATGTCGAACTCGTCCAGTCTGAGGATGTGCCGCCAGGCGGTCGTCGCCACCGGGACGCCGAGCTCCTCGCTCCCGCCCCACGGGCTCGCGATGAACTTGAACCGGCCGCTGATGCCTGAGGCAACCTGGCCCTCGACATACGAGGTCAGCTCCGCGACCTGTGCGGTGTCGAGCGCGTCGGGGTCATACCAGATCACGATCCCGCCGTGCTCGAGGTTGTGGATGAGCTGGGACTCGTTCTGCGGGGTCGAATAGGCGCCCCAGGCGGCCGGCGTGTTCCAGTGCGGCCCGGAGGTTGCGGGCAACGAGGAGTACGCGCCCGGCCCGCACGGCGCCTCCGGCGTGCGGCAGGCGACGCCATCGGTGATATGGGTCTGGCCGTCGTCGGGCTGCGTCGCTCCGGCGTTCGGATTCGGCGTACCGCCCATCAGGAGGACGAGGACGATGATCACCACACCAACGAGCAGCACGCCGCCGATGGCGAGCAGGCGCCAGTCGGGCAACGCGGCACCACCGCCACGGCCGCCCGCGTCGAGCCTTCGGTTGAGCGCTTCGCTGCTGGCGCGCTCGCGCCGCTGGATTCCGGATGTTCGTCGCTTGGCCATATGGCGGCGAAGGATAGCGGACGAGCCGATGATCCGCCGATGACGCCCAGATGACCCGCCTTGGCACCCCATCTGCGTTGTATGGCATCCGATCTGCTCGTTGGTAGAATCGTTCACGCGCGCCGTCACCCGGCGTGCTTCTTCGATCCGCCCATCCGGAGGTGCCATGACCACAGGCGAATCGCCTCGCCGTCGCGAGAACGCCTTCACGCTCGTGAAGCGGCTCGCGTCCGGCGGCGTGACGCTGGCCAAGCTCGAGGTTCGGCGCGGCCGGGAGGAGATGGCGCGCAACCTGGGACAGCTCAAGGGCGGAGTTCTGCTGCTTGCGTTCGCCGCTGCGCTCGGCCTCGTCCTCCTCGTCGCACTGGTAGCGTTCGTGATGGCCGTGCTGGTGGTGATCGGCCTGTGGTGGGTGGCGTTGATCGTGGTCGGCGTGCTGCTCATCGCCGTGAGCCTGCTGGCGTGGAACGGGATCAAGCGGGTGACGAGCACGAAGTTCACGCCGGAAGAGACGATTGCAGCCGTGAAGGAGGACGTGGCATGGGCGAAGAACCGCTTGCTGAGACGCGACTAGCCATCAACGCCCAGCGCACGGAGCTCGAGCGCACGGCCGATCAGCTGCGAGATGCCCTCAACCTGAAGAAGCGATTCGGTGAGAATCCGGCGTTGTTCGTCGGGCTCGGCGCCGGTGCCGTCTTCCTGCTGGTCGGCGGCCCCCTCCGCGTCGCCAAGCTGGCGCGCCGCCGCCTCTTCAGATCCGAGCCCGAAAAGGCGTACGACGCGCTTCCCAAGCCGATGCAGTCCTGGGTCGACTCGATGGCCGGCACCATCGGTCCGCGGGCGGCCGAGGCGCGACAGTCACTCTCCGAGGAGCTCGTCCGATGGCGGCACGACCCGAAGCGGCACGGCAAGATCGCAAAGAAGCTGGCGAAGCAGGCCGCCGAGGGACCACCCGGACCCAGCCGCGCTGCCTGGAACGCGGTCGAGGCCGGCGCGGCCATCCTCACCGCGGCGCTCGCACGGAAGGCGGTCGAGCGCATCCTGTCGGGTGAGCCACCGTCCGGCCATGCCACGCTGGACGCGATCGGCACGGCCGGCGGAGCGGCCAAGCCGGACCCGCGCCATGCCCGGGACGATGTCACGAAGCCGCCCGAGGAGCGCGCGCGAGCCGCGGCGACCGAGAAGCGCGACGACTACTCGAGCATGAGCTCGCGGGACCGGTAGCCCGCACTCACGTTTGCTGTGGCAGCAACTATCGACGACGGAGCATGGCCAGGTCCGTCGCCTGTCGCCGTCCCAGCAACGGACGACCGGTGAGAGGCGCCGTGATGCCTAATCTCCGTCGTTAATTGCCAGCTCAGCAAATTTGGGGCGACGGCGAACATCCCGCGAGGCGAAGGACCAAGTACGGAGCGCTCGCATCGGTCCATTGGTAGACTCAG
Source organism: Chloroflexota bacterium (assembly GCA_052388515.1). Classification (GTDB taxonomy): domain Bacteria; phylum Chloroflexota; class Limnocylindria; order QHBO01; family QHBO01; genus JACDBZ01. The sequence goes on from JBQTHZ010000129.1 coordinate 15,519, forward strand.
CGCCGGACCGCCATCAGATTCGAACCGGGCGAGTGGCGGAACGGCAGACGCGCCGGCCTTAGGAGCCGGTGTCGCAAGACGTGCGAGTTCGAATCTCGCCTCGCCCACCACGCAAGCCGCCGCAGCAGGAGCCGAGTTGGTCACCGTATCGACGCGACCGGAACCGGGCTCGAAGATGGTCCTCGAGATCGAGGTTCCGTCGGACGAGGTCGACCGGCATTTCGCCACCGCCTACCGCCACGTGGCGGAGCGCACAAGGGTGCCCGGCTTCCGGCCCGGCAAGGCGCCGCGCCACGTCATCGACCGATTCGTTGGCCGCGGCAGCGTGCTGGCAGAGGCGATCGACCATCTCGTCAGCGACTCCTACGACCGCGCGCTCGACGAGTCGAAGGTGATTCCGATCGACCAGCCGGAGGTCGACATCGACCCCGCATCGCTCACCGAAGGACAGCCGATCACGTTCACCGCCACCGTCCCGGTGCGGCCCGACGTCGAGCTCGGCTCCTACACCGGCTACCCCTTCGAGCTCGAGAAGCCGGAGGTCACCGATGAGCAGGTCGAGCAGGTGATCGGTGAGCTTCGCGAGCAGCAGGCCACGCTGCGCCCGATCGACGACCGCACCGCGCAGGACGGCGACATCGTCAGCGTCAAGTTCACCGGCACCATCGACGGGGAGCCATTCGAAGGCGGTAGCGCCGATCGGATGCCCCTCGTCATCGGCGAGGACAGGATGATCCCTGGCTGGGAGGCGAACCTGGTCGGGATGAAGATCGGCGACGAGAAGGGCTTCGACATCACCTTCCCCGATGACTACCGGGTCGACGATCTCCAGGGCAAGCAGGCGCACTTCGAGGTCGAGCTGCTGGATCTGCGCGAGAAGCTCCTGCCCGACGTGACCGATGAGTTCGCGGCGAGCGTTGGCGACGTCCAGACGGTCGACGAGCTCCGCGCCGAGATCCAAGATGCGATGAAGCAGCGAGCCGAGGCAGAGGCGCGCCACAGCTTCGGCGACCGCATCATCGATTTCGCGTCGAGCAACGCCACCGTCGAGCTGCCCGATGTGATGGTCGCCAACGAGATCGAGATCATGCGCGATGAGCTGCGTACGCGGCTCGCGCAGCAGCGGATCGGCATGGAGCAGTACCTGGCGCTGTCGAAGCAGACGCCGGAGGAGCTAGCCATCGAGCTGCGCGAGCCCGCCAGCCGCAGGGTGAAGACGCTGCTCGTCCTGTCGGCCATTGCGGAGAAGGAAGGTATCGACGCCGGCGACGCCGATATCGACGCCGAGATCGCGGAGCAGCTGTCCCGCTACGGCGATGACGCCAAGCTGCGCGAGTACCTCACCTCGCGACGCGGCCGCGGCTACCTGCGCATGACGATTCGCAACCGTACACTGGTCGACACGCTCATCCAGCGGGCGCTCGGGATCGATGGGGTCGCCGATGCAGCACCCGCTGACCGCGAGCCCCAGCCCGAGCCCACCGAGCAGACCAAGGAGTCCGATTAACCGATGCTCGTCCCCATGGTCATCGAGTCGAGTGCCCGCGGCGAGCGCGCGTTCGACATCTACAGCCGCCTCCTCAAGGACCGGATCATCTTTCTCGGCGATGCGGTCGAGGACAACGTTGCAAACCTGATCATCGCCCAGCTCCTCTTCCTCGAAAGCGAGGATCCGGAGAAGGACATCCAGCTCTACATCAACTCACCCGGCGGGGTCGTGACCAGCGGGCTGGCCATCTACGACACGATGCAGTACCTGCGCGCGCCGGTCAGCACGATCTGCATCGGCCAGGCTGCCTCCATGGGCGCCGTCCTGCTGGCCGCCGGAGCGACCGGCAAGCGCTACGCCCTGCCGAACAGCCGGATCATGATCCACCAGGGATCGTCCGGCTTCCGTGGGAACACGCCCGACGTCGAGATCCAGATGCGCGAGAACCTCCACCTCGTCACGCGCCTGCTCGAGATCCTGGCGGAGCACACCAACCAGACGGTCGATAAGATCAAGAACGACTCGGAGCGCGACTACTTCATGAGCCCCGAGGAGGCGAAGGAGTACGGCCTCATCGACGAGGTCTTCCACGGCGTCAACGAGTCGCTCATCAGCATGGCACAGGCCGCGGGCGGCGAGGTTCCAACGGCCGACGAGGCCGCCACCGAGGACAAGGCCAAGAAGTAGCCGGCGTCCGAGCTCTGTCTTGCCGGGTCCGAGCTCTGTTTTGCCGGATCCGAGCTCTGTTTTGCCGGGCGGGCACCTATCGACGGACTTAGGGGCCCAGGTTGCCCTTCCGTCGCCGTACGTTGCTGGCCGGGCAACGAGTGACGGTGGAGCGGTCCTTCCGTCGGAGCTAGTTGCTCACCCGGCAAGAGATCTTCGCAGGCCAACGCTCACCGCGGCCGGCCACCGGCGGCGGCCTCGGCTTCGAGGAGCCGGCGCTTCAGCGCGACGTCGCCGCCCCAGCCGGACCAGCCATCGGCCGCCCGGACGACGCGGTGGCACGGCACGGCGGGGAACAGGGGACAGCGCGACAAGGCGCCGCCGACCGCCCGCGCCGCACCCGGTGAGCCGATCACCGCAGCCACCTCGCTGTAGGTGACGGTCTCGCCGGCCGGAACTGACCGAACCGCCTCGTAGACGCGCGCATCGAAGGCGGAGAGGCCGCCGAGATCAATCTCGGGCAGGACGCCGGCCGCGATCCAGCCGGCATCTACGTCATCGGCCAGGGGCTCGAGTCCGGGGAATCGACGTCGGAGGGCCGCCAGGAAGTCGTCCGGATCGTCGGCGCGCGTGCAGGCGGCGATGCCGGCATCGGTCTGCGCCACCCACATCGGTCCAATGGGGGTCTCGGCGCGCGCGAAGCGCAGCGACGGCATCGGCGCATCCTACGACCAATGGGGGATGAGGTCGCTTCGCGGGCCCGTGCTACCATCGGCGTCCGATGACGACGAAGTCGAAGGTCCCATACCGCTGCTCGTTCTGCGGCAAGAGCCAGGAACAGGTCCGCAAGCTCATTGCCGGGCAGGGCGTGTACATCTGCGACGAATGCATCAACCTCTGCCAGGAGATCATCGAGGAGGAGATGCTCGAGGCGCCGCGCGCCGGGAGCAAGGCGCAGACGGCCGCGCTTCCCAGCCCGCGACGGATCAAGGACCAGCTCGACAGCTACGTCATCAGCCAGGACCAGGCCAAGAAGGTCCTCTCGGTCGCCGTCTACAACCACTACAAGCGTGTCAACGCAGGACACAGCGTGGACGACGTCGAGCTCGGCAAGTCGAACGTCCTGCTCGTCGGCCCCACCGGCTCGGGAAAGACGTTGCTGGCCCAGACGCTGGCCAAGATCCTGGACGTCCCGTTCTGCATCGCCGATGCGACCAGCCTGACCGAGGCCGGTTATGTCGGCGAGGACGTCGAGAACATCCTGCTGCGCCTCATCCAGGCCGCGGACTTCGACGTGCAGCGCGCGCAGCGCGGCATCATCTATATCGATGAGATCGACAAGATCGCGCGCAAGACCGATAACCCCTCCATCACGCGGGACGTCTCCGGCGAAGGCGTCCAGCAGGCGCTCCTGAAGATCCTGGAGGGGACCGTCGCCAACGTTCCCCCGCAGGGCGGTCGCAAGCACCCCCACCAGGACTTCATCCAGATCGACACCACGAACATCCTGTTCATCTGCGGCGGCGCCTTCGAGGGCCTCGAGAAGATCGTCGAAGAGCGCGTCGGGAAGCGGGGGATCGGGTTCGGATCCCAGTCGCAGCAGTCGAAGGAGCAGCGCCGCCAGGCGCTCGTCGACAAGCTGATGCCCGAGGACCTGCTGAAGTACGGCCTCATCCCCGAGTTCGTCGGCCGCCTGGCCGTCGTCGTGAGCCTCGCCGCGCTTGCCCAGGCGGACCTCGTCAAGGTGCTCACGGAGCCGAAGAACGCGGTTACCCGCCAGTTCACCAAGTTCCTGTCGCTTGACAAGGTGGAGCTGGTGTTCACGCCCGAGGCACTGGAAGCGACCGCGCGCCTGGCCCTCGAGCGGAAGACGGGTGCGCGCGCACTGCGAACGATCGTGGAGGAGGCATTGCTCGAGGTGATGTACGACATCCCCGAGCGAACCGACGTCAAGAAGGTCGTCATCACCGGCGAAACGATCGACCATGGCAAGCCGCCGATGCTGCTCACCGAGAGCGAGGATGCCGAGCCGCGCCGCCGGCGCTCGCGAGCCACCCGATCCGATGAGCGCGAGGAAGAGTCCGCCTGAGACGGGCTCGTCGGGCGTCGTCGCGATCCCTCGCCCCGACAGCGCCGGAGCCGGCCGGCGGGCGCGATTCCCGCGATCCATGACCGCTGGCTGAGCCTGAGCGATGCCGGGCGGCGCAGCTCAGGCGCATCGGTCCTGCATAGGCCGTGACAAATCGCGCCGCACCACGGGCTCCGGCGCGCCAGCCGCCCTGGATCGTGACGTTCAGGCGATCGGACCTGGCCACAGGCAACGAGCACCGAGGTACGGCGGCTCCATACGGCCAGCACGTCGTGGCGCGTGGGCAACGCCCCCCACGTTCGGGACAGTTATGCATCCGGTGACTCGTAGGTCAGGAATCGGTCATGACTGGCGCGCGATTCGAGCGGTGTCGAGCGTGAAGAGCGGCCACCAGGGGCCCGGCGCCGATCGACTGGCTGCCTACGAGTCATGTCCTGCATACCTGACCATCCGCGGCCACCTTTGCCTACATAGCAGTCACCACAGGAATACGTGGCACGCTACCGGCCGCCGGGTCACCGCTCGGTTGATCAGCCGTTGTCCATCGGATCAACGGGCGAGGATGCGATGCCGGCCTGGCTCAAAGCAGCCTCGATCTGCTTGCGAAGCTCGGAGCCGACTGCCTCGTCATCGGCCGCGCGGACCTGGGCGAGGACCGTCAGCGTGATCGGCCCGCCTCCCGACGACTCCGTGCGAATGACCCTTGGCGGGTCGACCAGGCGCGTGCCCCATGCCGGGTCACCCTGCAGCTCCACGCCCACGCGGTCGATCAGCTCGGAGGCCCGGTCGCGGTGGGCGTCGGACGCGACGGTGATGTCCACCTGCACCCGGGTCCAGACGCGGGTGACGTTGGAGGCGACCAGGATCTGGCCGTTCGGAACGGAGTGGACCGACCCGTCGAGGTCGCGGAGGATCGTGCGGCGCAGGCTGAAGTCCTCGACGATGCCCTCCACCCCCGCGACGCGGATCACGTCGCCCTGGCTGTACTGGTTCTCGAGCACGATGAATGCCCCGGTCAGCCAATCCCGGACCAGGGCCTGGGCACCGAGCCCCACCGCGATGCCCACCACGCCCAGCCCGGCCACGGCCGGACCGATGTCGATGCCGAACAGCCTGAGCGCCATCAGCACCGCCACGATCACGATGATGCTGCCGGCGATCCGCACGACCAGGCGGCCGATCGTCTGCACGCGGCGCTCGAGCTCAGCCGGCGGCAGCACATTGCCACCGCCACCGGACTCCTCCCCCTGTCGCTCGATGAGATGTCGCACGCTGAGTCGCTCGATGAGATGTCGCACGCTGACCGCGACGGCCGCCCGCAGGACGAGGAAGGCCACGAGACCGGCGACCGCGATCAGGATCAGCTGGAGCGTCACCGATACCGATGCGGGCAGGTCTGTCAGCTCGAGCATGGCCGGCATGGTAGCAACCGTCGGCGGGGTACCGTAGTCGGCACGACGGCAGTACTTCCGGGTGCTGCGGAGATCCGCCATCCCGGCGCTAGGATGTGGACCGGCCGCACCACCTGCCGACATGCGGCCGATCACATGGCAAGGGAGCACAAGCGCACATGACCTCGAATCAACGTCGACCGGGCTTCCGGCTGCCGTGGGCCTCGGAGACCGACGAGGCCACCGCGCAGTCGACCGAGGCCGTCGAGACTCCGAGCGCCCCCGTCGCGACCGCGGCGTCCGCGGGTGCGGCGGAGACCGCGGGCGCGGCCGAGGCCGAGAGCGCATCCAAGGCGACTGCCTCGGCGGAGCCGGTGGCGCAGGCTGAGCCGTCAACGCCAGCCGAGGCTGCAGCCGACGTCACGCCCGGTGCCACCGCGCCGGCGCCCGCCGTGCCGCCCGCAGCGCCATCCGCGTCGCCAGCCGTCGAGACGTCGGCGGGATTCATGCGCGATCTGGTGGAGGCCATGCGCCGGGTTGCCGAGGAGACCCGCCAGTCCGGGCTCTCGGATCTGCGCACCAAGGCCGAGGAGCAGGTTCGATCGCTCGAATCAGACGCCGACCACCGTCGCGAGGAGCTCACCGCCCGGGCCGAGACCGACGTGGCCGGGGTCGGGAAGTGGGCGGAGGCCGAGACGGAACGGATCAAGAAGGAGGCTGAGCAGCGCGTCGTTGCCCGTCGTGCCCAGCTGGACCAACAGCTCGCCGCCGAGACGACGCGATCCGAAGCGGAGGCCAAGTCGCTCCGCGACCGCGTTGCCGAGTACGAGCGGGAGCTCGACGCCTACCACGCGCAGCTGAGCGATATCGCCGATCCGGCCGCCTTCGCGGCGGCAGCCAAGCGCATGCCGGCGCCTCCGCGGCTCGCTGGCGGCACCGCGGAGACAGCCCCGTCGCCGGATGCCTCGGCGAGTCCGAGCGTGCCGGGTCCGGAGGTCCACCCGGCCGAGGAAGAGGTTCTCACCGCGCGGCTGGCCGAGCTGGATGCGGCGCTGGAGCCCTCCGATTCCAGCGAGCCGGCATCGGCCGTGGGTGACGCGCCGGTCGCTCCGGCCTCGTCCGCGGAGCCGACGTCGACCGAGATCCTCGTCAAGGGGCTCGGCAGCTTCGGCGCCATCACCGGTTTCCGCCAGTCGCTGGCGTCGGTGGAGGGCATCGAGGGCGTCAGCCTGAGCCTGGGCCCGACCGGCGAGTTCGTCTTCCGGGCGATCCACCCGACCGGCTTCGACGTCAGCGCTGCCATCGCCGGGCTGGAAGGCGACGCCGCCACCGTGGAGCCACAGGCCGATGGGGGCCTGCGCGTCACGCTCGACCGCGCGCGCTGACCTCGTTGCCGCCGGGTGATAGACTCGGGGAACGGCGACGACCGTGAGGAGTAGCCCTCCAACGGACGCATCAGAGAGGCGGCGCCCATGGCTGGAAGCCCGCCGCGCAACGAGAGGGTGAAGGTCGCACGCGAGCCGGACGGGTCCGCCCGATAACGCGGAGCACGAGGTGGCCGCATGTGCGGCCGCGAATGAAGGTGGTACCACGACCCGTTCGTCCTTCGACGAGCGGGTCTTTTCATGTGCGATCGAGGAGGCAGACCGATGACGACGCCGAGGCGCGAGCTGGCGCCGCGCTATGACGCCGCGGCGGTCGAACCGGCGATCTATGCCCGATGGGAAGGCGCCGATGCGTTCGGGCCCGCTGACGAGGCACGCGTCGGCGCCGAGCGCTTCGTCGTCATCCAGCCACCGCCGAACGTGACCGGTGCGCTCCACATCGGCCACGCGCTGACGGCAACGGTGGAGGACGTCCTCGTGCGGTATCACCGCATGCGGGGCGACGACACCCTCTGGCTGCCGGGCGCGGACCACGCCAGCATCGGCGCGCAGTTCGTGCTCGACAAGATCATCGCCGCGGAGGGCGAGAGCCGAGCGTCGCTCGGGCGAGAGCGCTATCTCGCCCGCATGTGGCAGTTCATGGACGAGACGCGCCCGATCATCGGCGAGCAGCATCGACGCCTGGGCGCCAGCGTGGACTGGAGCCGCGAGCGCTTCACGATGGATGAGGGAAGCGCTCGCGCGGTGCGCACTGCCTTCAAACGGCTCTGGGACGCCGGACTGGTCTACCGCGGCGAGGCACTCGTCAACTGGTGCCCTCGATGCCTGACCACCATCAGCGACCTGGAGAACGTCCACCGCGACGAGACCGGCACGATCTGGACGATCCGCTATCACCTCGAGCGCGACGATGGCATGCCGGATCCTGACGCGTGGGTCAGCGTCGCCACCACCCGACCCGAGACGCTGCTCGGGGATACCGCGGTGGCCGTCCACCCCGAGGATGAACGCTATCGCGACCTGGTGGGCCGCCACGCCATCCTGCCGTTCCTGGGTCGACGCCTGCCGATCGTGGCCGACGAGCACGTCGAGCAATCGTTCGGCACCGGGGCGGTGAAGATCACCCCGGCGCACGATCCGGACGACTACGAGCTCGCGAAGCGGCATGGGCTGCCGTCGGTCAACGTGCTCGACGAGGAAGCGCGGATCAATGCCGAGGGTGGAGACTTCTTCGGACGCGACCGGTACGAGGCGCGCGAGGCGATCCTCGATCGGCTGCGCGACATGGGCGACCTCGAGGCGGAGCGACCGCACCACATGGTCGTCGGCCACTGCGAGCGGTGCGGAACCGTCATCGAGCCGCGGCTGAGCGTGCAGTGGTTCGTCCGTGTCGAGCCGCTTGCCGAGCGGGCCCTCGCATCGGTCCGTGAAGGACGGACGAGGATCCTGCCGGCCCACTTCGAGAAGGTGTACGCCCACTGGATGGAGAACATCCACGACTGGGCGGTCGGCCGCCAGCTGTGGTGGGGCCACCGCATTCCCGCCTGGTTCTGCCCGGACGACCACGTCACCGTGTCGGATTCGGAGGCCGGCCCGGAGGCGTGTGCCGAATGCGGCCGTCCCGCGAGCGAGCTCCGGCAGGAGACGGACATCTTCGACACCTGGTTCAGCTCCGGGCTCTGGCCCTTCAGCACGCTGGGCTGGCCCGATCAGACGCCGGACATGGCGCGCTTCTACCCGACCTCGGTGATGGAGACGGGGTACGACATCCTCTTCTTCTGGGTGGCGCGGATGATGATGCTCGGCCTCTTCTGCACCGATACGGAGCCGTTCCACACGGTGTACCTGCACGGGATGATCCGCGCCGAGGGTGGCGTGAAGATGAGCAAGACCAAGGGCAACAGCGTCGATCCGCTCGGCATGGTCGATGAGATCGGTGCCGATGCGCTGCGCTTCGCGCTCGTCAGCGGCTCGTCGGCGGGCAGCGACATGCGCCTGACGAGCGCCAAGCTGGACGGTGGTCGCAACTTCACGAACAAGCTGTGGAATGCCGCGCGCTTCGTGCTGGCCACCCGGCCGGACACGCCGGCCGATGGCGAGGAGAGAAGGCTGGCGGCTCGCTGGATTCGCTCGCGCCTGGCCGATGGCACCGAGCGCGCAACACGCCAGCTGGATGCGCTCGACCTCGGCGGCTATGCGGCCACCGTGTACGAGCTTGCGTGGAGCGACTATTGCGACTGGTTCCTGGAGATGGCCAAGGTCGACCTGCGGCGCGCGGACGCCACGGATGTGGATCGCGCGGTGACGTGGTCGGCGGCCGCCGAAGGCTTTGGCACGCTGCTGCGGCTGCTGCATCCACTCATGCCGTTCGTGACCGAGGAGATCTGGCAGGCGCTCGGCGAGGCGGATGCGAGAGCGACGCGCGGCGAGCCGTTGCTGATCGGCGCCTCGTGGCCGAAGGCGGCAACGCGCGATCCTGGCGCGGAATCGGCCTTCGATGACCTCTCGACGCTCGTCCGAGGCGTGCGCAACCTGCGGACGGAGGCCGGCACGCCGGCCGCCAGCTGGGTCCCGCTCGTGGTGCAGACCGCCGACGCCGGATCTGCAGAGGCGCTGGCATCGGGTGCCGCGTACCTCGAGACGCTCGCTCGCGTCCGCCCGATCGAGGTGCAGGCCGATGGTGAGCGCCCGACGCTCGTCGCCGCCAGCCCCCTTGGCGCTGCCTGGCTGGGCGTGGACGCCGACGCCGTCCGCGCGGTCGGTGAGCGTCGGCAGGCGCAGCGGGTGGACCTGGAGCGGAACATCGAGCGTGTGCGCGCACTGCTGGCCAACGAGGCGTTCACGGCCAAGGCGCCGGCCGCCGTGGTGGAGCGCGAGCGCGAACGACTCGCCGAGCTCGAGGAGCAACGGCGCCAGCTGGCCTCATCGGAGTGAATCTCGGCCCCGGGGTGAGGCGTGCGGATCCTGCAGCCCGCGCCTCCAGGATCCGTCAAATGGCACCACCAGTGCCATTAGCTTGGTTCGACGCGCATCGGTTCCGTCAGGTGACACACGGAGGTGTCTTCTGGGCATCAACCCCGCCGAATCCGCCCGATTGCGGCCCGATCCCGCCTTCGGCTATCGCTAATGGCACTCTCGGTGCCATGTGACGGACTCTCCATCGCCCGAGGATCGCCAGCCGACGGGTCATCGTGCCGTGAGGGAAGGGCGCCCGCGTCGCCTGACCCTGCCTGGCGTTTCGCGCCGGCAGTCGCCGTGTGGGTTGCCGGGGCGAGATCTGTGCGCGCTTGCATCGGGTGCGCGGTCTCCAATGCACGCGAATGCGATCGCGGCGCGCGACACTAGCAACAATGGGTCGCCGGTCGACGCCGATCTGACCATGGCGGTCGAGACCCGGTCGGCTGGTAGAATCGGCCGCGCTGCCAGCCAGAAAGGGGCCAGCCACCACGATGTCATTCCTCAAGCGCAAGAAGCAGGAGCCGGCTCCGCCGCCGCCGCCCGTCCCGGCGCACGAGGAGGTGACGGCCCAGGAGTACCTGTTGCGACTTGCCTACGTCGCGCGCAGCAGCGATGGGCTGCGGCTGCGTGCGGATCCCGAGGTGGCCATGGCGATCCCCGGCATTCTCGAGCCGCTCAGCCAGACGCCGGTCGAGTCGATCGAGCCGTTGCCGCTCGAGTACTCGGACGCATCGCCGGCCATCGAGCGGTTCAACGAGATGCAGCAGTGGGTGCTCGCACGGCGCGATGTGAGCCCGATCGGTCGTCACGGCCTCTACGTCCTCGAGCTCACCGATGCACTCGACATGACGGTGGATACCTTCCACTGCGGCCTGCTGCATGGCGATCCGGATACCAGCGGCTACCCGGAGTACAACGCCATCGTCGGCGGCCTCGCCTCGCACTGGGACGAACTGTCCGGCGAGCTCATCGTGCGGGCCGTGATCGGCTGGGGCGGCAAGGGCCAGCGCGGCGACACCGAACGCATCGGGCAGAAGCTCCTCAGCTCGCTCTACCAGCAGGTGCTGGCGTCGGGATACAGCCTCGGCCAGGCTGAGCAGGCACGGCTTCCCTCGATCGGCGGTGGTTCCGGCCTGACCTGCGCGCACTGCGGGTTCGAGGCTGGCAGCGCGGGTGCCTTCTACTGCCCGAAGTGCGGCATGCGGATGGTTCGGGGGTCCTAGACCGGGGCGTTTGGTACTTTCGGGGTGGGTCCGCCTGCCCGAGTCCCATTGCTCCCGTCGGTGCGCCCGCGGAGACTGGTGCCGACCGTCACCGGTCCCCGACGAACTCCACCGCGTAAGGAAGGGCAATGGAGCGACCCACCGTCCTGCTCGCCATCGAGGGCGAGGCCGAATCCTATCTCGAGGCGCTCGAGCGCGCCGGCTTCGCCCCGACCCAGGCGAGCGAGGGTGGCGTGCCGGCCGGCTCGTTCGATCTGGCCGTCATCGATTGCGATCTCGGGGGCGAGGTCGCGGCCTCCGTCCACGCTTCGCTGGAAAAGCGCGGCAATACCCATGTGCTCCTGATCCTCGGCACTGGCATGGAGGTCCCAACCGGCCTCGGTGCCAAGGCCGATGAGCTTGCGCTCAAGCCGTTGCCACCCGAGGCGCTCGTCTATCGACTCCAGGCGCTTCTCATCCGGAGCGGACGCCATCTGCCCACCGAGTCCGGCGCCTGGGCGTCCGAAGAGAGTCTCTCGACAGCGCCGATCGCCGGCGAGGGACATGCGGTGAGCATCTTTGCGCCGAAGGGCGGGGTCGGGAAGACGACCATCGCCGTCAACGTGGCCGTTGCGCTGCGCCAGCAGACGAGAGCCGAGGTCCTGCTGCTCGACGCCGACGTTGGGGTCGGCAACGTCACCTCCGTCCTCGACGTGCCATATCGGCTCGGCCTGGCAGACATCGCGGACAGCCCACCCGACGAGTGGACCGATGCGGCCTTCGACCAGTGCGTCAGCACCCACGCCGCCAGCGGTGTGCGCGTCCTCACCTGGGGAACCGATCCCGCCGAGTCCGAGCGGGTCTCGGTCGACCTCCTGATCGCCGCGTTGCGCTGGGCGCGCAACCACCACTCGTACGTCATCATCGACAACCACCCCGGCTACGACGACCGCACGATGGCCATGCTCGCCGTGGCGAACGAGATCTTGCTGGTGGTCACGCCCGAAGTCGGTGCGCTGCGGAACAGCTCGCAGTTCCTGGAGCTGGCGCGCGAGCTTGGCCTCGGGAACGTCATCCGCGTTGTCGTGAATCGCGCGAATCATGGGATCCGCGTCGAGGACATGGCAACGTCGCTCGGGCTGCCTGTCGCGGCCACGGTGGTGAGCAACGGGCCGAAGGCGGTCATCGCCTCCAACGAGGGGCGTCCGCTGGTGATCAAGTTCCCCAAGGAGAAGATCGCCGACGACCTCCACAATGTCGCCCGGCTCCTCTCCATGCCGGAGGCGGCGACGGCGCCCGCACCGGCTTCTGCGACCCGCCGCTGGTGGGCCCGGTTCGGCACACGAACTTCGCACGCCTGAGCCGATCGGCCTCGGCTGCGCCGCTCGCGGCCCTCCCGCGCCGTCGTGCTATCGAGGCTGCGAGGTCGCAGCTCATTGCACGGTCCCTGTTCGTTTGCCATGATGCGCGCCGTGCCGACGTATGACTATCAGTGCCGCGCCTGCGGCACCGTGACCGAAGTGATCCATTCGATGCTCGACGACGGACCGTCCGTCTGCGAGCTATGCGGTGGCGCGCTGCGACGAGTGCTCTATCCGACCGGGATCATCTTCAAGGGCTCCGGCTTCTATCGAAACGACTCCCGGGCGAGCAACTCGAGCTCCGTGGGCGCATCCGACACGGGCGGTGGGCCTGATCAGGCAGGCAAGTCGGACACGAACGGTGGAGCCAGCACCGAGAAGAAGTCGGGATCGACGACCTCTGACGGGGGTTCTTCCGACTCGAAGAGCATACCGACGACCGACGCGAGCTCGACCTAGGCAGACTGAGCCTGGCGCGTACCGCATCGGCGGCAGAAGCGCGCGCTGGCTGACAGGGAGAGCCCGCACTGCCCGCAGCTCTGCACGCCGATCTGCCCGCCGGCATCCGCGACCTCGCGGGCCGATGCCTCCCAGAATGATCCTCGGAGCGCCGCCTGCCGGGCGAGTTCTGCCCGCGTCACCGCGGCGCCTCGTGACCGATACGGCTGTGTCTGCGGGCGAGCCGGCGCCACCGGGCCCTGACCCGGATCACCGAGCCCGAGCAGGTCGAGCTGCGCGCGCCGTGCCGCGACCTCCGGACTGTCAACGACCGCAGCCGCTCGATCATCCTCGGCTGGTGCGGATGTCGGGGTCGGCCGCGTCGGAAAGTGCAGGATGGTCTCGGAGATCGGTGCGATTCGCGGTCGCGGCTCCGGCTCCGCTTCGGCAGTCACCGGCTCCGGCTCGAGCTCCGCGACGACCGGCTCTGGCTCGAGCTCGAGCTCCGCGGCGACGGGCTCCGGCTCGGGCTCGCTTTCGGCGATCACCGGCACGGGCTCGAGCTCGGCGACGATCGGCTCCGGCTCGGGCTCGCGGGCGGCGGTCGCCGGCTCGGGATCGACCTCGGCGACGATCGGCTCCTGCTCGGGCTGGACCA
>JBQTHZ010000130.1:0-1752 GCA_052388515.1 Chloroflexota bacterium
ATCGAGCAGGGCGGCGATGCCGCCTCGCGCGTGGCGGGTCCGCCACCGATAGAGGCTGGCGCGACTGCAACCGACCTCAGCGCAGATGGCCGCGGCCGGCTCACCAGCCTCCAGGCGGCGGAGTGCCGCTCGGCGGCGGCGCACGACGGCTGCCACCCGCTCCACCGGGACGCCCGATGGTGGCCGCCCGCCCTGTGTGGCCACAAACAGGAAGCCGGGCCCTTCCTGATAGTGATTGCGACGCGGCAGCCGCCGCGGATCCGACAACCTCGGCATCGTCGCCCTCCTTCGAGCGAACGATACGGAGGTGTCTCATTTGCACCGTGGAACTTCACTGAGGCCCGGCGTTTGACCGGCGCTTGAGCTATCCGGTGGGATGGCTCCGGAGCGGCTAGCGGTTGTGGATCGTGAAGCCGGCCGCTTCCTCGAGGGCTGTCTCCGACACCCCGAGCATGCCAGCCAACCCCAACTCCTCGTCGATATCCGGCCAGTAGATGGCGGTACCCCGGTCAGTGATCTCCCACTTTGCCCGCTGCTGTGGCGTCGCCGCCGCCAGTTCCCGGAACTCGCCCAACGGCACGCTGATTTCGCGACCATCGGTGAGGATCACGGTCAGCTGGGTGTCGGTGACGCGGACGTCGGCAGCCAGGGCTGGTCGTGTGAGGGCCGGTCTAGTCGAAGTACTCATCCCATCGCCTCAACCACTCGTCCGCGTGGGCGGACACGATTCGCTGGATCCCAGTCAACTGGCGTCGATTGTATCGCTCTCGCCTCACGAGGCTCCCGTCCGCGAGCCAGAACTTGGCGCGGCCTCCATGGCCCTCCACGTGGACATGCGGCGGCTCGCTGCGATCGTTCATGCGGAACCGAAATGCGTATCCCGCTTCGCGGTGGGGGTGGGCACACCGGAATCGTCGTCATCGGTCGTTACCGGCGGCTTACCATCCGATTCGTGAGCGGGGAGCTGGACCAGCGCGTGCGGCTGGCGGCGTTCCAGTGGCTGCGGGCGCAGATGGACGTCCTCGGCGAGGTGCTGCCGCGGTCGATCCTGGCCGAAGGATTCGTGCTCGACGGGCGGCGCGTGCCACTTCTCGGGCCGCAGGGCATCTTCAAGCCAGCGCTGTGCGAGATGCCGCTCTCGATCACGACCTCACCGAACAGCCCGTACTCCGACTCCTGGACGCCGGACAACCGGCTCCGATACGCGTATCGGGGAACGGATCCCGCGCACGCTGACAACCGAGGTCTGCGGCGCGCCATGCAGAAGCAGACACCGCTCGTGTACTTCTTCGGGATCGCGCCGGGCCGGTACCTGGTGACGATGCCGGTGTACATCGTCGGGGACCATCCGGAGCAGCTGAGCTTCGACGTCCAGGTCGACGATGCGGCGCAGCTGCATCGGCCGCCGGAGCCGATGGACATGGTCAGCGAGGATAGGGCCGCCATCCGGCGTGAGTACGTCACCTCCGTGGTCCGCGTGCGGCTTCACCAGCAGGCGTTCCGGGCACGGGTGATCGAGGCGTATCGGACGCGGTGCGCCTTCTGCCGGCTACGCCACCAGGAGCTGCTCGACGCCGCTCACATCACCGCCGACGCCGCCGAGACCGGTGAACCGGTCGTCTCGAACGGCCTGTCGCTCTGCAAGCTCCACCACGCCGCGTTCGATCGGCACTTCCTGACCGTGCGGCCCGACTACGTGATCGAGGTCCGCCGGTCGATCCTCGAGGAGGAGGACGGCCCGATGCTGCTCCA
>JBQTHZ010000131.1:0-19787 GCA_052388515.1 Chloroflexota bacterium
ATGCGTGGCTTGATGGCGCTGTCGCCGACCGCCGAGTTGGTCGACGATGGCCCGACGCACCGAGGATGGCTCCCGCAGACGTTGCCTGACTCGAGGCCTTGCCCGTTGAGTGCCTCCTCGGCTGCGCCGGGTCCGGCGGCGTCGCTTGATAGGAGCGTGGGTCTCACCCCGACGCATGGATGCGCACCGCCGAGCCACATCGTCGTCGATCGCTGCAGGGAGGTCCACCATGTTCGTCGGAGTCGACAGCCACAAGGACACGCTCGCCGCCTGCCAGGTGGACGCCAGTGGGCGTCAACTGAAGGCAGCTGAATTCGTCAACACGGCGGCCGGCCATCGCCAGCTCCACGCCTGGGCGCTGGCGGAGGGGGTGGTCGAACGTTTCGGGATCGAGGGCGCTGCCAACCTGGGCGCCGGGCTGGCGCGGGCGCTGTTGGCCGACGGCGAGACGGTCTGCGAGGTACCCTGCGCGCTCAGCGTCCGCGAGCGAGGGCGGCTGCGACGCGGCGGCAAGTCGGATCCGACCGACGCGCTGGCCATTGCGCGCGTGACCGCCCGCGAAGTGGGTCTGCCCCCGCCGCGCCAGGCGGGGCCGACTGAAGACCTCAAGGTGTTGTCCGACTACCGCGACGAGCTTGTCGTCGAGCGCAACGCCCAGGTCAACCGGCTCCATGCTGACCTGGCCATCGTCGCTCCCGGCTATGCCAGCCGCTGCCGCCATCTGGTATCCGCCCGCTCCCTGATCACAGCGGCTAGACTGCTGCGCGGCTCGAGCTCCGTGCGCGCTGGGGTGGCGCGCCGTCGCATCGCGCGTCTGCGCGAGCTGGACCGACGGATCGCCGAGCTGGCCTCGCAGTTGGCCGAACGGGTTGAGGCTGAGGGCACCAGCCTGACCGGGCTCGTGGGGGTGGGACCCATCCTGGCCGCCCGCATCCTCGGCGAGGTCGCTAACGTCGACCGCTTCCCGAGCGAACATCACTTCGCCTCGGCCAACGGCACCGCCCCGATCCCTGCCTCCTCAGGCCGGACCAACCGTCATCGTCTCAACCGCGGCGGCAATCGCCGCCTCAACCGTGCGATCCACTACGTGGCGCTCACTCAAGCCACCTGGGAGCCGCGCGCGGTGACGTACCTCGCGCGGAAGCGTGCGGAGGGCAAGACCCATCGAGAGGCGCTGCGCTGCCTGAAACGTCGACTTTCCAACGTAATCTACCGCACGCTGATGGCTGACCAACTGCCAACTCCGGTCGCCGATTTGACATAGGAGCTCAACGGTCCCCAGTCGGTGATCGTCGATCTCGCCAGGGGACTCGGGGCAAGATCGGTCGCTGGGCAGGCAAGGGCCCGACGCGTACGATGCATGCAACTCGTTTCTTCCGGTGCTACGGAAGAGGCGAGCCAGGCGCCGGGGCGGTGGATTGCACGCTGCTCCGGCGCTGACCGATACGGCATGTGTGGTGCAACGTACCACGGGCATGACGCCCCGCCGATCGACCACCTGGCACGCGACCTTCCGCGTCGCGTATGCCTTCATCCGCCTGATCGACCCGCTCCTGCGCTGGACGTGGTTCAGCGTCGGGCTCGGCATCACGTCGCGGCTCAGCGTGCGCGGCCGCAGCACGGGCCGCGAGCGCAGCGTACTGGTGGGGCTCATCCGGGTCGGTGGACGGTGGTACGTCGGCCATCCGAACGGCGAGGTGGCCTGGACTCGCAACCTTCGCAGTCGGGCGCTGGCGCGCGTGGCCCCACGACCCGAGGCGCCCATCGAGGTGACTGCCGAGCCTCTCGAGCACGGCGCGGAGCGCGACGCGGTGATCATGGCCACCGCGGATCAGCAGCCGTTCCCCGCGAACCTCCTCTACAGGGGTGCGCGGCGCCACATCCTGAGCGAGGGCAGCTACTTTCGTCTCGACCCGAGCTGATCGCGGTGTCGCGGCGGCCCGCCTCCCCCGGGCGAGCCGCCGCGGTCGGTCAGTCGCTGGTCAGCGCCCCCTTGGCGCGGAGGCCGATCGCGACCGCGAATGCCAGGAGTAGAGCGCCGAAGAGTGCCGCCGGCCCACCGGCCATCGGCAGCGCCGTGTCCGGCGGCTCTGAGCCGCCCGCCAGCTGGCCGCGAATGGCGCCGCCCGGGAAGGCCTCGTTGTGGACGTTGACGTAGTACCCGGCGGGATCGTCGATGATCGCCTGGAGCGTCTCGGCCACGGCCGCATCGTTACAGCCTTCGCTGTCCGTCTCGAAGCCTGCCAGGTCGAGGTCCACGACGACGTCGCCGCTCTCGCCCTCGGCGCCCACGTGGATATGTGAGATGGTGACTGGGTCGATGTCGGCGACGCTCATCTCCCAGCAGGCCGTGCCGGCCTCGGGGTCGAGCACGACCGTGGCCGTGCCGGTGCCGTCCTCATCGCTATCAGCGCCGCCGGCAAGATCCGCGGTCAGGGTTGTCTCGGCGGCCAGGACCGTTCCGGACAGCGCGAGGGTCGCCAGCAGGCCGAGTGCCGCGGCGAGGGCCGGGTTGACGCGTGATCGATCGTCCATGTTCCAATCCTCCTCATTCCTGCCGAGCTGCGCCGATGGAGCGCGTCGGTTCGTCGTTGCAGGAACGTTCGGAGCCGGTTACTCCCTGACCGCTGATCACGCGCGCACGTGCGCTTCCGCCAGTCACCACAGGCCCGTCGTGACGACCTTGGGCAGCGTGGCGTCAGCCTCGGCGATCCATCGATCCGGTTGTGCGCACACCAGCGGAGCACGGTCGTGCCGACGGTCGTCAGAACGAGCCGCTGACGACAGCGCCCATCCCGAACGTGCCTACGGTCGTCAGGACGAGCCGCTGACGACAGCGCCCATCCCGAACGCGCGGATGGCGGCTCGCCACCCGCACCGCGAGGCTGTCAGCCAAGGAAGGTCAGTCAGGCGCGAGGTGCGTGATACGGCACGTCTGCCACGATCGTGTTGCGGCGTGCGAAGAGGCGCAGCTTGAGGCGCAGCGCGGTCTGGTTGTGCAGCAGGTTCTCCCACCAGTGCTTCGGCACGAACTCGGCGAGCACGACCAGGATCGGTCGATCCGGTGCCTGGCGCTGGAGCGCGTCCATGTAGGCCAACAATGGACCGATGAGGGCCCGATACGGCGATTCGACGATCACGAGCTCGGTCGAGCCGGCCCATTCGGGCCAGCGCTCGCGGAGCGCATCGGCGGTGTCGGGGTCGTTCGTGACGTGAACCGCCACGGCATCGGTGCTGATGGAGTTGGCGAAGGCGATCGCCTGGCGGGCGGGGCGGTCCAGTCGCGAGATCGGCACGATCACGATCGGCCGCGGCGCCACCTCGCCCTTGTCCGGGATCCGGTCGAGCGCCAGCGCGCGGTCCATCTCGCGGTAGTGGCCATGGATGGCGAGCAGCAGGAGCATCAGCAGCGGCACGAGCACGATGACCAGCCACGAGCCCTGGAAGAAGTTGCTGCTGCCGACCACGAGCGCGACGACCGCGGTGGTCACGGCGCCGAGGCCGTTGATCGCGAGGCCCGGCCGCCATCCGGCCTCCCGGCGGCGCCACCAGCGAACGAGCATGCCGCCCTGCGACAGGGTGAAGGCGATGAACACGCCGAGCGTGTAGAGCGGAATGAGGCCGGTGACGCTCGCGTTGAAGCCGACGAGCAGCCCGATCGCCATGAGCGAGAGTGCCACGATCCCGGTCGTGAAGGCCAGGCGCTCGCCGCGGAACGCGAACTGTCGCGGCAGATAGCCATCCCGGGCCAGGAATGACGAGAGCCGCGGGAAGTCGGCAAAGCTGGTATTCGCGGCCAGGACGAGGATGAGGGCGGTGGCGACCTGGGCGATCACCAGGACGACGCCATCGCCGGTCAGGTGGCGGACGAGCAGGCTGAGCACCGTCCGCTGCTCGGTCGGATCCGGCACGATCCCGATGGACGTGAGGAGGAAGGCGATGCCCAGGAACAGGATGGCGAACACGATCGCCGCCCAGGTCAGGGTCGTGCGCGCATTCTGCCACTCCGGCGACTTGAAGGCCGGCACGCCGTCGCTGATCGCCTCGACCCCGGTGAGGGCGACCGCTCCCTGGCTGAAGGCGCGAAGGATCAGGAAGAGCCCAAGGGCCTGGCCGCCCTGCTCGACGCCCTCCCACGCGGCCGGAGCGTCGAACGGGAGGACGTCGCCGGTGATCGTGCGCGCGACGCCGTACCCGATGATGGCCAGCATCACCGCGATGTAGCCGTAGGTCGGAATCATGAAGATGGTGCCCGACTCGCGGATGCCACGCAGGTTGCCGACCATGAGGAGTGCCACCATGGCCACGCCGATGAGGACGCGCTGGGGATAGAGCTCCGGCGCGATCGATGTGAGCGCCGCCACGCCTGCCGAGACCGAGACTGCCACCGTGACCACGTAGCCGATGAGGAGGGCGGCCGCCGCCAGCACCCCGGCGCCACTGCCGAGGTTGTCGCTGGCCACGATGTAGCTGCTTGCGCCCTGCGGGTACGCCTTGATCGTCTGCCGATACGAGAGCGTCACGATCGCCAGCATCACGCTGATCAACCCGGCCAGGGGGAGCGTGAGCGTCAACGCCCCGGTCCCGGCCAGCGCCAGGACGCGCATGATCTCCTCCGGCCCGTAGGCCGATGAGCTGATGTTGTCGCTCGAGAAGATCGCCAGGCCCTTGACCTTGGTCAGGCGCTCGTGCTCTTCGCGCTCGGTGTGAATCGGCCTGCCGATCAGGACCGTCCGCAGCCTGCGCAGCGTCCTGGTCCACCCGGGACGCTCGAGGACCGTGCGCTCGGTGGCGATCAGCTCGCCCTCGTCCGACCCGCGCTGGAATGCGTCCTCGAACGGCCTGACCCGCCGGACATAGGCATCGCCGATCCGCTTTCCGCGGCGCTTCTCGCGGACTTCGAGGAGGGGGTCGACCCGGCGGTCGTCGGGCGGTCGGGAAGATCGGGTCACGGCGCGCAACGGTAGCACTGCGCGGTCAAAGTTTGTGCGACATCGGGGCGTATACTCCTGCCTCCGTACCGAGCGCGGGCACTGCCGACTGTTTCGTCGGTGAGCACGGTAGAGGTTGAGCGTCATGCGAATCCGATGGGCGGCGGCCCCCATGGCCGCCTTGATCCTGGTGACTGCATGCCAGGGTGGTGGAGACGATGCCAGTGCCGGCGCTGGCGGATCCGCCGGTGGCGGCGCGAACGAGATCGATGAGGCAGCCGTCAGTGGCGAGGTTCGTCTGTCGGGCGGCCGATCCTCCGATGCGGAAGAGGCCCTCCTCGAGGAGACACTCGCGGCCTTCAGCGAGGCGTACCCAGACATCGAGGTCGTCTACGAGCCGATTCCGGAAGGCTACGCCGAGAACATGATCGGACAGTTCAGCACCGGAGATCCGCCCGACCTCTTCTACGTGGGAGCGACCGGGGAGGCGGCGCCGTGGATCGGTGACGAGCTGCTCGAGCCGCTCGATGGCTACATCGAGGGCAATCCCGAGGTCGGAATCGATCAGTTCTACCCTGGCCTGCTGGCACCGTTCCAGGTGGACGGCAGCACGTACGGTCTTCCCAAGGATGCGTCTCCGTTGGCACTCTTCTACAACCCTGAGATGCTCGACGCGGCGGGCGTCGAGGTACCGACCAACTGGGACGAGCTGGCGGCTGCCGCCGAGGCATTGACCAGCGACGATGTCACCGGGCTCTGCCTTGGCGCTGAGATTCAGCGCTGGGGCGCGTTCATCTACCAGAACGGCGGTGCGCTCTACAACAAGGACATGACCGAGATGACGCTCGACTCGCCGGAGACGGTCGAGGCGCTCGACTATCTGCTGGGCCTGCACGAGAGCGGCTCGATGCAGACGCCAGCCGAGATCGGTGCCACCTGGTGCGGCGAGGCGTTCGGCACGCAGCAGGCGGCGATGACGATGGAGGGCAACTGGCTCGTCCCTGCAATGGACAACGATTTCCCCGACACGGGGTTCGAAATGGCCGAGCTCCCGCAGGGCGAACAGCCGGGCAACCTGGCGTTCACGGTCGCGTACTCCATCGGCGCGGATTCCGCGAACAAGGAGACGGCGTGGGTGCTGCTCCAGTACCTGGCCGGGCAGGAGGGAATGGCCAAATGGACCAGCCTGGGCCTCGCGCTCCCGGCCCGAGCCGACGTCGAGCCGGCGGAGAATCGCGATGCGCTGGTGGCCGGCCTGGAGTACGCCACCGCGTACGGATTCCCGAGCGACTGGATCGATGTCCAGGATGCGTTCAACAACAAGCTGACCGAGGTGCTGGAGTCCGGCGGCACGGGTCAGGAGATCGTCGACGCCGCGGCGGGCGCGCAGTAGACAGGCCCGAAAGATGACCGATCGGGAGCGGGCCGCGTGGCCCGCTCCCATCAACCCATGCGGATGAGGGACCGATGACGGCCACGACCGTTGAGGCACCGGCTGCCGGCACGAGTATGCGCGAGGCTTACCGCCGCGAAGCGCGCGTTGGCTACGCGTTCGTCGCCATGCCGATGGCCCTGTTCCTGATCCTGAACATCTTCGCCATCGCCTACGCCTTCTTCATCAGCTTCTTCGACTGGGGGATCCGTGGTCCGCGCGAGTTCCTCGGGCTCGCGAACTACCAGGACCTGCTGTTCGATGACCCGGTGTTCGTCGGCAAGGCAGTGCTCAATACGCTGCGCTACTCGGTCATCGTGGTTCCAGCGCAGATGGCGCTCGGGCTCTTCCTGGCCGTGATCGTGAACCAGAAGATCCGGGGGCAGACGTTCTTCCGCGCCGCGTTCTACTTCCCGGCCATCGCCAGCTCGGCGGCCGTCGCGGTCCTGTTCACGTTCATAACCCAGCCCGACGGCCTGTTCAACGCGTTCCTCGGCGTCTTCGGCATCCAGTCGGAGCTGAACTGGACAAACAACTCGAGCACCGCGCTCGAGTCGGTGATGGTCCTCAACGTGTGGACCACCTCCGGCACCATGATGCTCTTCTACCTCGCCTCGCTGCAGTCCATCAGCCGGGAGGTGTACGAGGCCGCGGCGCTGGACGGTGCCGGACCATGGCAGGCCTTCTGGCGCATCACCTTTCCCCTGTTGCGGCCCGCCCACTACTTCGTGGCCGTCGTGTCGTTCATCGGGGCGCTCCAGATGTTCGACCAGGCCTTCATCATGGGCGGCGGCGATGGGTCGCCCGCGAACTCGCTGAGCACGGTCGTCCTGTATCTGTATCGCGCTGCGTTGGTCAAGTTCGACTTCGGCTATGCCGCGGCGGTGGGGATCATCCTGTTCATCGTCATCATGGCCATCACGCTCGTCCAGCGGCGCCTCTTCGGCCAGGCACCGTCATGGTGAGGACGGACCGATGACCACGGCGGCAACCACGGACATCCCACCCGGTGGCGAAGCCCGACGGGGCTCATGGCGCAGGATCATCGCCTACTCGCTGCTGATCGGCTGGTCGATCCTGATGTTCGTGCCGTTCGCATGGACAGTGATCACATCGCTCAAGGACCGGCCGGAGGCGCTCCAAGTCAGCCTGCCGATGAGCCCGGACTTCGACGCCTGGGCGTATACGTGGCAGAGCATCGACCCCGGACTGCCCCAGATGTTCGTCAGCAGCATGCTGCTGGCGGCCATCGTAACGGGCAGCAACCTCTTCCTCGGTTCAATGGCCGGCTACGCCTTTGCCCGCCTCAGCTTTCCCGGCCGCGATGTGCTCTTCGTGGTCGTGCTGGCGACATTGATGATCCCGGATCAGCTGCGCATCGTTCCGGTCTATCAGATCATGAACTTCCTGGGGCTCATCAACAAGAACCCGACGAACTACCTGTCGGTCATCCTGGTCCTGGCTGTCAGCGCCACCTCGATCTTCCTCCTGCGCCAATACTTCCTGACCATCCCACGGGACCTCGAGGAGGCCGCACGCATCGACGGTGCCGGCTACTTCCAGACCTATTGGCAGGTGATCCTGCCGCTCGCCGCGCCGGCACTGGCGGCGGTTGGCGTGCTGCAATTCCAGGGAACCTGGAACGGCCTCTTCTGGCCGCTGGTCCTGATGGGGCAGGCGCGAGAGCACTGGACGCTGCCGGTCGGCATCACCCAGCTACAGGGCGCCTTCCAGACGAATTGGCCGCCCCTCATGGCCTTGGTCGTGATCACCACCATCCCCATTCTTGCCCTCTACCTGTACTTCCAGCGCTACTTCGTGGAGGGCATCGCGGCGGCCGGTGTCAAGGGCTGAGGGCAGAACGTTGCCGCCGCCTCCGCGGCTGGGGCGGGTGATGAGACTCGCCGCGGAGGATCTGTACTACAACGGGGTGCGGCTCGTCGTCGGCAACGTCCTGTGGGGGATCGGAGCCCTGGTCAGCGTGTACGCCATCAGCAGGTCTTGGATCGGGCTGCTCACGCTGCTGGCAATGGTGCCGCTGAGCGTCGGACTGATGGGCATGGCCACCGCCATCGTCCGCGAGCGGAACGTCGTCATGAGCGACTTCGCGCGGCCGATTCGTGGTCGTTTCTGGAGGATGGTCGGCCTTGGGCTGGCCGAGCTTGTCCTGATCGGCATCGCGGCCTTCGATCTGGTCCTGGCCATTCAGCTGGGTGGTGTTCTCGGGCTCGTGCTGGGGCTC
The DNA here is from genome assembly GCA_052388515.1 of Chloroflexota bacterium. Lineage (GTDB taxonomy): Bacteria > Chloroflexota > Limnocylindria > QHBO01 > QHBO01 > JACDBZ01. The sequence continues at coordinate 8,606 of JBQTHZ010000131.1, forward strand.
GTGGCCTTCTACACCTCGCTGGCGCTGTTCGTGCTCGCGTTCACGGTCTGGCCCATCGTCACCGACCCGGAGCGGCGCGACGAGTCCGTGCGGTCGGGAGTGCGGGTCGCCGCGCTCCTCGTGTTGGCGCATCCGCTGCGCCTCGGGCTGATGGCCGTTGTCCTCGCGGTCATCGGCGTGGCAAGTATTGTCGTGGCCGCGGCCATCGTCACCGTATCTGCGGCCTACATCGCGCTGGTCGCGGCACATTACGTGCTCCCCGCCGCAGACCGGCTGGAAGGTCGAGCCACGTTGCTGCAGGACTGACGCGCCACGTCCCGACGTACCGTCGGCCCTCTGGCGTCACTCGAGCCTGGCCGCCGCGTGGTTCCCGCTGCGGGTCATTCCGTCGGCGATGAGGCTGTTCTCGTGGGGCCAGGACGTCCGGCAGCCGTGGACTGGCGAGGTACAAGGTGCCGGCGCCGTGGTGGTCGTCACCGCCGGTCGCCAGTGGCTCGAGCCGCTCGCCGTCGAGCCGGACGACGAGCTGCGATAGGACACGTGTATCGGCGACGAAGAAGCCGTGGCACAAGCCGGGCAGCATGTCGCCGCTGCGGTCCGAGACCGCGAAGTGGGTGTGCTCGACGGGCATGATGGCGGATTCGGTGGTCGTTGGCTCCACCCCCACCATTCTAGAGCCATCGATCGGTGCTGGCGGTGCTCACTCGACGCTGATCAGGACGCCGTCACCGTCCGGATCCTCGACGTCGACGATGGGGCCGATGGTGCCGGCGCGGACCGCCCCGCGAATGCGGTCGGCCTGGTCGCCACCGATGCCGGGCACGAAGTTGAGCGCCGCGTCGACGAAGCCCACCGGGATGCGGAGGTTGACGACCTGCCGTCCGTGCTCGGTGACGCGGATGCGGAGCTGCCGTCCACGACCCCCGCCACGGGCGTTGGCATGCTCGAAGCGCTCGTGCGCACGCTCGGCTCGCCGCTGCGCCCGCGCCATTCGACGCGCCACGCGATCGCGAACACGCTCTGGTTCCGTGGCCCGCTCGGCGCGGGTCAGCGCCTCGATGATCGGCGAGGCCTGCTCCGGCGTCAGGGTGCCGTCGGCCACGAGGCGCAGCACGGTCTCGAGCTCCTCAGACATCGGAGCCGCTCTCGCCTGCCAGGCGTCGCGTGGCCTCCTCGATGTCGATGTCGCCGCGTTCGAGTGCCTGAAGGACCGCCATCTGCTCGTCCTGCCCGATCCGTGGAGGAGGTGGTTGCGTTGGTGGAGCGGGCGGCGGCGGCGCGCTGCTCGTGCGGCGTGGCGGCCTGACCTCGATGTCGCCCGACATCGAGCTGAACAGCAGCTGAGCTGTTCCGTCGCCGATGACGTAGCGCCTGCGATCCCTCGAGCCCTCGCTGCGGTGGGGGAGCCTGACGTGGGCATCCGAGGAGAGTCCACGGACCTCCACCGTGAGGTTGTCGCTCACGCCGAGCGAAAGGTCGCCGCTCACCGTCTCGATCCGATGCTGCGGCCCGTCGGCGAGCACGCCCTCGATCTCGAGATCCCCACTCACGGTGACGGCGCGCAGGCGGTCGATGCGCGGCGCGAAGGCAGATACGTCGCCGCTGACGGTGTTGATCTCGAGGGATGGGAGGACGGCGTCCGCTCGCAGGCTGACGTCGCTGGAGACGCCCTTGATCTGGACGTCGCCACCGACGCCATCGAGCACCAGGTCGCCGGAGACGGTGCGGTACTGCTGCGGCCCTCGGAACCCGGTGACGGTGACGTCCGCGCTCACGCCGCTGAATCGCAGATCGCAGCCGCGCGGCGCGCGCACCTCGACGCTGGCCTCCGCATGGCCGCCGCCGCCCGCCCCGAACAGTCGTACGAGAGACCCGATGCCGGCCATCGAACCGTGCTTCGGTTCCGACACCTCGAGTGAGCCGGATCCCTGGTTCACGTCATAGCGCATGCGATCGAAGATCTCGTCGGCTTCGGCGTCCGTGGCCGCGCGGATCTCGAAGGTGACGCGCACGTTGGCGGCGGTACTGTCCTCGGCGCGGATCTCCACGCCCGGGCTGGTCACCTGCAGAGCCACCTGTCCGCGGGCGCCGATCTCGTGCGCGACCTCCTGCGTGCGAACGAACCTCGCCATCAGGAATCGGTTCTCAGCTCGCGGAGCGCCGTCGCAGCGTCCTCCGCGCTGATCTCCCTGCGCGCCAGACGCTCGAGGATCGCGCGGCGTTCCGTTGCCGGATCGGCGTCGTCCACCGTCCCGCCGCGGTCGGCGGAGCCATCGTTGAACTCGTCGTCATCGGCCTCCGACATTCCGTCCGACAGCCCGAGCGAGCGGATCAGTGCGTCCACGCGGCCGCGGACGGTGGGATAGCTGATTCCGAGCTCGCGCTCCATCTCCTTGAGGTTGCCCCGCGAGCGCAGGAAGCTCTCGAGGAGAGCCATCTGATCACGATCGAGCCGCCCGAAACGCCCCACGCCGAACTCGCCCTCGAGGGCGGTGCCACAGCTCCGGCAATGCAGCCTCGCAATGGTCAGCTCTCCGGAGCAGACGGGGCAGGTGGCGATGACGTCGTGCACCATGGCTAGCGACGCTCGCGGCTGCTGCGCTGCTCGCGTCGCTCGGTGGTCAGCCGGTAGACGCGCTTCGCGTCGTGCCCCAGCAGCGGTCGGCGATTCCGCTCGGCTCCGTCGAGGGTGGAGTTTGCAAAGAAGAGTCGATAGTCGAACATTGGGGCTGGCTCCTACCAGTTACGTATGGCGAACGGCTGTTTTGGTCATCCTGAATGCCAATATAGGAGCCTGATTCACATCTGTCAACCTGTACTGTCAAATTAGCAAGCACGCCGTTCAAATTGTTCGCCCAATGGCACTGCGGGCGATCGGGCGCAGCGGCAAGAGCGCGTTGGAGGTATGCGATGGCAGGCCCGACACGCTGGCGGGAGGCGCTAAGATGTGCCGCGGACCCATGACCACGCGCCTGCTGCCGTACTCCCCCGAGCGAGACGTCTATCGCCTGCTGGGAGTCCCCTCCACCGCCTCGATCGACGAGATCAGCGCCGCCTGCCGGCGCCTGTCGCGCACCTTCCACCCGGACCTCAACCGTTCCGGGCGGGCGACCGAGGAGATGCAGGTCGTCAACACCGTGCGCCGCGTCATGAGCGATCCCGAGTGGCGTGCGGTCTACGACCGAGAGCGGTATCGGTTCCACGCCGAGATGGCCCGTCCGTCCGATGCGATGCTGCACGCCTGGCCGCCGCTCGACCTGCGTCCATCGTCGCCGAGCCCCATCGGCCGATACGCACGCGCCGTCGTCGTCGGCATGCGGGCGGCCATCCTCAGCCTGGCGCCGCCGCGGTGTCGCGGCTGTCGGACGGTGGTGGCGAACGGCGATGCCTACTGCGTGGCGTGCGGGACGCCGCTTCTGCCCGGCGGATGATGGTGCGGCGAGCCTCTTCGCAACTCATCGAGTGACCAATTCAGAGCGTGAGGAACGCCCACTCCACTCCTAGGCGTAGAGCGGGTGCACGCGCTCCGGGTCGATGCCAAGGTCCGCGATCGCTCGTTTCAGCTCGTCCGGCGTCGACTTGCCGTCGAGGCAGAGCGAGTAGAGCGACGCATAGGCGATGTGCTCGGCGTTGACCTCGAAGTGGGTGCGCAGCGCCTCGCGGGTGTCGGAGCGCCCGAAGCCATCGGTGCCGAGGACGGTGTAGGGCCGGTCGATCCAGCGGGTCACCATGTCGGGCACGGCCTTCATGTAGTCCGTGGCGGCGACGATCGGTCCGGTGGTCGGATCCAGGCATTGGCGCACGTAGGGGATGCGCTGCTCGGCGTCGGGATGAAGGCGATTCCAGCGCTCGACGTCCAGGGCGTCGTTGCGCAGCTGCTGGAAGCTGGTGGCACTCCAGATATCGGCCGCGACGCCGTACCTCTCGGCCAGCATGTCCCGCGCCCGCAGCGCCTGGAGCAGGATCGGTCCCGAGGCAAGGATCTGCACCCGACGGTCGCCTCCCTGGGCGGCGCTGAACCGATACAGGCCACGCAGCACGCCGTCATCGGCTCCGTCGGGCTTGGCCGGCATCGGCCAGTTCTCGTTGTAGAGGGTCACGTAGTAGAAGACATCTTCGCCCCGCTCGCCGTACATGCGGTCGATGCCCTCGCGGACGACGATGGCAAGCTCATAGGCGAAGGCGGGGTCGTAGGCCAGCACGTTGGGAACGGTCGAGGCCAGCACGTGCGACTGCCCGTCGTCGTGCTGGAGGCCCTCCCCGGTCAGCGTGGTGCGGCCGGCGGTGGCGCCCATCATGAAACCGCGTCCACGCGCGTCGCCGAAGGCCCAGATCTGGTCGCCGGTGCGCTGGAAGCCGAACATGGAATAGAAGGTGTAGAACGGAACCATCGGCTCGCGCCAGGTGGCGTAGGCGGTCCCGGCGGCCTGGAACGAGCTCATCGAGCCGGCCTCGGTGATGCCCTCCTCGAGGAGCTGACCGTCCGCCTTCTCGATGTAGCTGAGGAGCAGCTCCTTGTCGACCGGCGTGTAGCGCTGGCCGAGCGGGTTGTAGATGCCGACCTCCTTGAAGAGGGGGTCCATGCCGAAGGTGCGCGCCTCGTCGGGGATGATGGGTACGATGCGCCCGCCGATCTGCGGATCGCGCACGAGGTTGCGGACCAGGCGGCTGAAGGCCATCGTCGTGCTGGCGGGTCGATCCGAGCCCGCGAAGAACTCGCTGAACGACGCATCCTTCGGCGCCGGCAACGGTTTCGGCACCTCGACTCGCCTGGGGACCACCCCGCCCAGCGCGGCCCGCCGGTCGAGCATGTACTGGATCTCCGGCGCATCGGCTCCGGGATGGTAGTAGGGAGCCTCCTTGAGCTTGTCGTCCGGGATCGGCAGCTCGAGGCGGTCGCGGAAGATCTTGAGCTCGTCGGCCGTCAGCTTCTTCGCCTGGTGGGTGACGTTGCGGCCCTCGATCCCCGGACCCAGCGTCCAACCCTTCACCGTCTTGGCCAGGATCACCGTCGGCGCGCCCTTGTGCTCGACCGCCGCGGCGTAGGCCGCGTGGACCTTGCGGTAGTCGTGGCCGCCGCGCCGGAGCCTGGCCAGCTCATCGTCACCGAGGTGCTCGACCATGGCGCGCAGCCGCGGATCGGGACCGAAGAACTGCTCGCGGATCGTCGCGCCGTCGCTCACCGCCATGCGCTGGTAATCGCCATCGAGCGTGTCGTTCATCTTGGCGAGCAGGACCCCGTCCTTGTCGCGCGCCAGCAGGTCGTCCCACTCGCGCGCCCAGATGACCTTCAGGACGTTCCAGCCGGCGCCGCGGAACAGGGCTTCCAGCTCCTGGATGACCTTGCCGTTGCCGCGAACCGGACCGTCGAGGCGCTGGAGGTTGCAGTTGATGACGAAGGTGAGGTTGTCGAGCCCCTCGCGGCCGGCCAGGCTCAGCGCGCCGACCGACTCCGGCTCATCCATCTCGCCGTCACCGAGGTAAGCCCACACGCGCGCCCCGCTGGTGTCGGCGATGCCGCGCGCCGCCAGGTAGCGGTTGAAGCGAGCCTGGTAGACGGCCGCCATCGGCGCCAGGCCCATGCTGACCGTCGGGAACTGCCAGAACTCGGGCATCAGCCGCGGATGGGGATAGCTCGACAGGCCGATGTGGTCGGTCAGCGCCTCGCGGCGGAAGTGGTCGAGATTCCCCTCGTTCAGGCGACCCTCGAGGAAGGCACGCGCGTAGATGCCCGGCGCTGCGTGGCCCTGGAAGTAGATCTGGTCGCCCGGGCCCTCGTCGGAGCCGCGGAAGAAGTGGTTGAAGCCGACCTCGTACAGGCTGGCGGCACTGGCATACGTCGACAGGTGTCCGCCGATGCCCTCGAAGTTGGTGTTCGCTCTGAGCACCATGGCGAGGGCGTTCCAGCGAATGAGCCGCCGGATCTTGAGCTCCATCGCCTCGTCGCCCGGAAAGTACGGCTCCTGCTCCGGGCTGATCGTGTTGATGTAGCGCGTCTGGGTCAGGGTCGGGAGCCCCACCTGGAGCTGCCGGGCGCGCTTGAGCAGCTTGAAGATCACGTAGCGCGCGCGCTCCGGGCCGGACCCCTCGACCAGGCCATCGAGCGACTCCATCCATTCCTGCGTCTCGACCGGGTCGATGTCCGGGAGCTGCTGCTTGAACTGGTCGAAGATCTCGTGGTTCGGATGCTGCATGTCGGGTCTATGGTACAGACCGATGCGGATCGGTGGCGATTCGGCCCGGACGCGTGTGGCGTGGCATCATCGATTGCGATGCGCACGATCCATCGATCCGAGCCGCCGTGGCCACATCGCGTGCTGGTGCTCGGCGGCGGCTTCGCGGGGGTCGAGACGGCGCGCCACCTCGAGAAGCTGACGCGGCGCCGCGACGACGTCGAGGTCTGGCTCGTCAGCCGAGAGAACTTCAGCCTCTTCACGCCGCTGCTTCCGGAAGTCTGCTCGGGCAACCTCGAGGCCCGTCACTGCGTCACGGCGCTTCGCGCGCAGCTGCGGCGTCCCTCGAGCTGGGCGGTGACCGCCGAGGTCGAGCGCATCGACCTCGATGCGAAGCAGGTGACCGTGATGGGCGGCGACGGCGACCTGCATCGGCTCAACTACGACTCGCTCGTCATGGCGCTCGGCGGCGAGACCGCCACCTTCGGCATCATTGGCATCGCCGAGTACGCGGTCGGGATGAAGACGCTGGCCGATGCGTTCGCGCTGCGCAACCGGATCATCGAGATGCTCGAGCGCGCGGAGCTCGAGACCGATGCCGACGAGCGTAAGGCGCAGCTCACCTTCGTGGTAGGCGGTGCGGGCTTCTCCGGCGTCGAGACGGCCGGCGAGATCGAGGACTTCATCCGACGCGTCCGCCGTCGCTTCTACCCGAAGATCGAAGGGAACGAGGTCAGCGGACATATCGTCGAGCTGAAGGACCGCGTCCTGCCGGAGATGCCACCCGAGATGGGCGAGTATGCCGCGAAGGGGCTTCGGAAGCGGGGGTATGTGATCCACCTCGGCACGCCGATGAGAGAGGTGCGCGAGAACGGCGTCGTCATCGGCGAGGGCGAGTTCATCGCGTCGCGGACGGTCATCTGGACCGGTGGCGTGCAGCCGTCACCCGTGGTGCGGGCCTCCGGCATCGACGTCGACAAAGCCGGGCGTGCCGTCACCAGGGCCACCATGGAGACCAGTCGAGAAGGGGTCTGGGCGATCGGCGACTGCGCGCTCATTCCCGATGTGCAGACCGACGGCGGCTTCCACGCGCCGACCGCCCAGAACGCGGTCCGCGAGGCGAAGCGGCTTGCTCGCAACATCATGGCCGCGGTTGACCGCCAACCGGCAAAGGTGGAGCCGTTCCGCTACCGAACCATCGGGACCCTGGCCAGCATCGGGCATCACACCGGCGTCGGCCTGGTGTTCGGCTTCAGGGTTCGCGGCCTCCTTGCCTGGCTGATGTGGCGAGGCTACTACTGGAGCCGTGTGCCGGGCATCGGCGGCAAGGCGCGCGTGGCCCTCGACTGGTTGCTCAACGCGCTCTTCGGGTCGGATCCGGTCCAGCTCAAGGTGGACTACGGCGGAGCGGGAGGCATGGGTCCGTCGGGGAAACGACGCACGCCGTCGCGACGGACCGATCCGCGCGCCTGATCTCCGGCCCTCTACACTGCTGCACGATGTCACGCGAAGAGCGCCGCAACTACGAGCGAATGATGAAGAACATGGAGCGTGGGCCAGCGCTGCCGCCGGCCGCGAAGGCACGCGCCGAACGGAACGCGCAACGGCGCGCGGCACGAGCATCCGCGCCACCGACGTTCGGCTTCACGCCGCGATTCATCATCGTCACCATGCTGATCGCCGCGGCCGCCGGCTTCGTCGCCTTCAGCCTCCTCTGGCCGCAGATGCCGTTCGCGCTCTACATCGGCCTCGTCGTGACCGTGCTCGTGCTCGCGATCCAGGTGGGGATCCGGCTCGTGCGGCGCCGCGCCGCTGCGCGCTGAGCGTCGTAAAGAGGCGCTTGACCGGCAGGCCACAATGGGTCGCACAGAACATCGCTGGGAGACCCGGGCATGGGCGAACATTCCCACGACGATCATGGTCGCGATCGGGCGCATGACGCTGGTCAGGACCACGGTGATCACGACGAGCACGGCGGCTTCGCGGAAGGTCAGGAGCAGGAGGGGCACACCCTCGAGAAGGAACATCGCGGCGATTTCGCGGAGGGCCAGCAGGCAGGCCATTCGAGCGTCCACGACGAACGGCGCGGCGACTTCGCCGAGGGCCAGGAGGGGGACGCCGGGCATGAGCACGCCGAGGAAGATCCCGACTTCGCGCGCGGGCAGGATCACGACCCGCACTGAACGGTGACACCGCCGGCCGTCCCCGAGCATCCCCGAAGGAGGTGCACGTCGCCGAACTGATTCGCCGTGCGTCCGGCCGTCGAATGACGGTGGGGGAGACTGAGCAAATCCTGCACCGAGAGGGAACCTGGGCATGGGCAGCTTGACCGATGGCTTTCAGATCATGCTTGCCGAGATCGTCGGCACCGGACTTCTGATCATCCTCGGCGACGGCGTCGTCGCAGGCGTACTCCTCACCCGATCGAAGGCCCAGAACGCGGGCTGGATCGTGATCACCACCGGATGGGCGCTCGCCGTGGCGGTCGGCGTCTACGCCATCGGATCCCTGACGGGAGCGCACCTCAACCCGGCGGTGACGATCGGCTTTGCCGCCATCGGCGGCGTCACCTGGGACCTGGTGCCGTGGTACATCGGGGGCGAGATGATCGGGGCCTTCATCGGCGCCGTCATCGTGTTCCTGCACTACCTGCCGCACTGGGCGGAGACCGATGACCCGGGCCTGAAGCTCGCCGTCTTCTCCACCGGCCCCGCGATCCGCAGCACCGCCTCGAACATCGTGAGCGAAGTGATCGGCACCTTCATGCTCGTCTTCGGCGTGCTGGCCATCGTCAGCAACGAGCTGGCGCCCGGCTTCGCGGCCCTGCTCGTCGGCTTCCTGGTCTGGTCGATCGGCCTCTCGCTGGGCGGTCCGACCGGCTATGCGATCAACCCGGCCCGTGACCTCGGACCGCGCATCGCGCATGCCGTCCTGCCGATCGCCGGCAAGGGCACGTCCGACTGGAGCTACAGCTGGGTCCCGGTGGTCGGGCCGATCATCGGCGGCGTCCTCGGCGGACTGGCGTACCAGGCCATCTTCACGAACTACCTCATGGCGGCGTAGCCGTCTGTCGACGCGTCGAACGCGGCGGGCTCGCCCGCCGCGTTCGCATCGGCGCCGTTGGGGGCAGGAAGGAGCTGACGATCGAAATGAAGAAGCTGATGAACGCCCCTGACGACCTTGTCGACGAGGCGCTGGCCGGCATGACGGCGGCACACGGCGACCTGTTGAGGGTGATCGAGCCGAACGTGGTTGTTCGGGCCGATGCGCCGCGCCAGGGCAAGGTGGGCGTGATCTCGGGCGGGGGCTCCGGGCACGAGCCGATGCACGGGGGGTTCGTCGGGCTCGGCATGCTGGATGCGGCCTGCCCGGGTGCCGTCTTCACGTCCCCCGTTCCGGACCAGATGCTGGCGGCCACCAAGGCGGTCGACGGCGGAGCCGGCGTGCTCCACATCGTGAAGAACTACACCGGCGACGTCATGAACTTCGAGCTCGCCGCGGAGCTGGCGCAGGGCGAGGGGATCGAGGTCACGGCGGTCGTGATCGCCGATGACGTCGCCGTGCAGGACTCGCTCTATACCGCCGGTCGCCGTGGCGTGGGCGGGACGGTGCTGGCGGAGAAGATCGTGGGCGCGGCGGCCGAGGAAGGCCAGGACCTGGCCGCCGTGACGGCCCTGTGCCAGCGCGTGCAGGACAACGTCCGCTCGATGGGCATGGCGCTCACCAGCTGCACCGTGCCGGCCGCCGGCAAGCCCACCTTCGAGATCGGTGACGACGAGATGGAGGTGGGTGTCGGCATCCACGGGGAGCCGGGGCGCGAGCGGCGCAAGCTGGACAGCGCGGACGGGATCACCGAGTCCCTGCTGGCACCCATCCTCGACGACCTGCCGTTCGGGTCCGGGGACAAGGTCCTCGCCTTCGTCAACGGCATGGGCGGCACCCCACTGATCGAGCTCTATGTCGTCTACAACAAGGTCGCGCAGATGTGCGCCGACCGAGGCGTGACGATCGAGCGCAACCTGGTCGGCAGCTACATCACGTCGCTCGAGATGGCGGGCTGCTCGATCACGCTGCTCAAGCTCGACGACGAAATGACACGGTTGTGGGACGCGCCCGTTCACACGGCCGCCCTGCGCTGGGGCGCATGAGCACCTGTTTCCGCCGATGAGCACGTTCGACGGCCGGGCCATGCGACGTTTCGTGGAGGCCTTCGCGGACCGTCTCCACGAGCGGCGTGACGAGCTGACGCAGCTCGATTCGGCGATCGGTGATGCCGACCACGGCATCAACATGGACCGCGGCTTCACTGCCGTGCGCGCAGGCCTCGACGACCTCGCCGATGGCGACCTCGGCGCCTTCGCAAAGGGCATCGGCATGACGCTCATCTCGAAGGTCGGTGGCGCGTCCGGGCCGCTGTACGGCACGTTCTTCCTGCGCCTCGCCGCCGCGTTCGGGGACCGGGCCTCCGTCACGGCCGATGAGCTGGGCGCGGCGCTTCGCGCCGGGCTCGATGGCGTTCGCCAGCGCGGAAAGGCCGAGCTCGACGACAAGACGATGGTCGACGCGATGTCGCCGGCCGTCGATGCCTACGAGGCAGCCTCAGGGGACGGCATCGGCGCAGCGCTCAGGGCCGCCGCCGCCGCTTCCGCCGAGGGGCGCGACCGGGTCACGCCGCTGGTGGCGCGCAAGGGACGAGCGAGCTACCTCGGCGAGCGGGCGGCGAACCACCAGGACCCGGGGGCCACCTCAACCACCATCCTGTTCGAATCTCTCCGCGACGCCGTCGCGGGGAGCTGACCGGCGACATCAGAGCACCGAAAGGAAGGCAGCGATCGACATGGCCAAGTATGTCCTTGCCCTCGACCAGGGAACGACCTCCAGCCGAGCCATCCTCTTCAACGCCGACGGCACCATCCACAAGACAGCAAACCAGGAGTTCCCGCAGATCTATCCATCGCCGGGCCATGTCGAGCACGATCCTGAGGCGATATGGGACTCCCAGATGGCGG
>JBQTHZ010000132.1:0-6703 GCA_052388515.1 Chloroflexota bacterium
GGCCGCACAATCAGTAGCAGACTGCCGACGGTCACTGGCCCATGCGCTCGGGCGTATAGCGACGATCAGCACTGATCCCAGCGACGACGAAGGGCTCGCATCTCGGAAGGCGCCCGCTGGTCGCCATCGCGGTCATCATCCTGCCCATCGCGTCTGGGGCAGCCTCTACCTCGCCCTGGGGACGCCCGCCGGCCTGATCGCAAACCCGTACCTGCTGATCTCGGCGGGGATCGACGCCTTCGCGCGTAACCGCGACGTGCAGTCCTTCCTGCGGGTGGAGCTGCTCGACATCCTGCTCGCCGGACGAACGCGCCGATCGGGGGCACGAGTCCACACCAGTGATCAGATGGCTCATCGCTGAACTCACAAGTTGCACCGTCCCGGTGGCGCGACGGGCCCCTTTGTTGGAGGAGGCCACGTTCGAGTCCGCCAGCGGGGAGTGACCCTTGCAGCCACCTCTGTTCGCGTCGACCCTCATCGCCTCTCGGTTGCGAGGCCGGCGGACGTATCCAGGCGGTCGTTCTCGCGTCGCCCGAGCACGTACCAGGTCTCCAACTCGCCTTTTCCCTTGACCGATACCGTCCCTCGTCGTTTGCAAACGAACTCGTCCTTGATCAGCTCGTACGTTGCCCGGGTGATCTGGATGTGGCCCGGTGTCCCGTGCGATTCCATTCGGCTGGCTGTATTGACGGCGTCGCCCCACAGGTCATAGAGAAACCGTTTGCGCCCGATGACCCCGGCCACGACCGGCCCACTGTTGATCCCGACGCGCAGCTCCATGGCAAGGTCGCCCACGACGTCGCGCGAGCGCGTAGCATCAAGCATGTCGAGGGCGATGCAGGCCAGCGCCTGGGCGTGATCGGGCCTCGGCGACGGAACCCCGGCAGCCACCATGTAACAGTCGCCGATCGTCTTGATCTTCTCGACGCCGTACTTCTCGGCCAGGGTATCGAAGTGACGGAAGAGCCGGTCGAGCACGCCGACCACCTCGGCAGGGGGGAGACGCTCTGACGTTCGCGTGAAGTCAGCCACGTCCGCGAACAGGATCGAAGCCGCGGTGAACTGGTCGGCGATCGTCCGCGGCTCCGCCTTCAATTTCTCGGCGATTTCGCGCGGCAGGATGTTGAGCAGCAGGTTCTCAGCCCTGTCCTGGGCAGCCCGGAGCGCGCTGAGCGCATCCTGCCGCTGCTGCGCGAAGAGCGCCAGCAGGATGAAGACGATGGTGCCGCCGACCACCACGTTCAGGGCCAGCATCGTGCTGCTGAACCAGGTCGGGAGGCGGGATAGGCCACCCGAAATCTCGCCGGCGACCCCTGCCGCCACGAAAGCGGCCACGAAGGCGATGTACCAACGCGTCGCGGAGCGGACGCTGCCAAAGACCAGCGCGCCAAGTGGCGCGAGGATGCCCCACAGACCCACACCGCCCGACGACAGAAAGCCGCCGGTCGGGAACATCGACACGGTGGGCGCGAGCAGGATGGACAGCAGCTGCACGCGGAGCAGGAGCGAGAAATCTCGCCTTCGTGCGAACACTGCGATCGAAGCCAGCGAAACGCCGAAATAGACGAACGCAACGGATCCGGAAGGGGCGCCAAGGGCGAGATACAGGCCGGCCCATAGGAGAGATATCGGCAGGATCAGCACCGCGACGAGCACGAGGAGCGCCTTCCGCAGGCGCGTCTCTTCGTCGTCCGAGGGATCGGCGCCGACCCCCGCCAGCCGGGCGAGCACAGATTCCAGCCTCTCTCGAAGGGAGCCCACGGCATTCGTCACGCGCCTATGCTGCCAGACGCGAGCGACTACCCTGCTCGCCATGCCGCACGAGAATTGATTCCCCGAGCCTGACCCGGTGGCGTATCTGGAACTCGAAAGATGCCGGCCCGGATCCAGATCTACGGCAGAGACAGCACAACCACCTCCGTAGGCGTCGACTTCCCCTTGAGGTGCAGCGTGCGGCGTTCCAATCGCGTGTGGGCCAGATCCGCGGCTCGGACCGTCGGCTCGGTTGCGAGGACTTCGCCGGTGCCGGCTGCGTTCGCCAGCCGCGCGGCAATGTTCACGACGTCCCCGAGCGCCGTGAATTCGACATGCTCCTCGGTGCCCACTGCTCCGACGAAGGCGACGCCGGTGTTCACGCCGATGCCCACCGGTATCCAGGGATCGCCGCGGGCATGACCTGTCGCCCGGAGGATCTCCAACCCAGCATCCACCGCCTTGCGTGCGTGGAGCGCATCCGTCAGCGCCGGGACAAAGATGCCGATGACCTCGTCACCAACGAACTTGTCGACGAATGCGTCGTGGGCAACCAGCACGGCGAATGCAGTCTCGTAGAAGCGGTCCATCAAGCGCCGATAGTCGGCCGGTCGCATCGTCTCGGCCAGGGGCGTCGAATCGCGGACATCGGCGAAGATCAGGCTGCACTCGATCTCGGCGCCGGCACGCCTCCGGTACAGGTCACTGAAGCACCCACGACAGTACTTCGGGTTGCCCGGCCATCGGCCCAGCCCGATCACGCGCATGATTGGGCCGCCCACGCCGCCGAACGGACGGTGACAGAGCTTGCACCGTGGTGCGCTCGGAATCGAGCGCCAGAATCGCCTGAGGCGCTTCTGCCGGTTCCCGACGCTCAGTCGCGCAGCGGCATCGCGCTCGTCGTCTCCGCCCTCGGGCTGGCGCCCGGACCGATCAGTGGGCTCCATCGCGCCCATTGTCCTCCACGCGGCAACGTGCACCGAGGATGCCGGATCCGACATCCTCGACCTTCGGCCATGTCAGCCGATGCGATCGACACCCGGGCCGACCACCTTCTGGACAGCAAGACGATGGGAGGCTACTCGGGAGACTCGTCGGGCTGCGCGGGCGCAGGCCAAGGACTCTCGAACGCTCACTCCAGCAGCCTTCCAACCGGATCGAGATCCTCAGCCCGGGCGAGCCATGGTAGGAGCTCCTCGGAAGCACCGGGAATGGGCGAGGGTTCGAGCTTCACGCGCGCATCCGCGCCGCGTCCGACAACGAAGCTGATCATCATCTCCGGATCCAGCTCCGGAAAGTCCGAGCGGATATGCGCACCACGCGTCTCTTTGCGAGCGATCGCGCCGAGCAGGGTGGCCTCGGCGGTGCCGAGCATCGCCTGGAGGTCGAGGACGTGGGCCAGGTCGCCCCACCCCTCTTCGCTGGGGCGCACGTCGACGCTGGGCAGCGCCGAGCGGATCTGGTCCAGCAATCCGAGCGCCCGCTCCATGTTGGCAGCCTCGCGTACGACACCGCACCGCTCCCACATCAGATTTCGGACGTCGCGCTGGAGCGCCCGACTGAGCTCGGTGCCGTGGTGAATGAGGCCATCGAGGTCGGCGTTCGCCTCGTCGATCACCCGTCGCGAGCGTAGCCGCCATTCGCGCTCGGCTGAGAATCGCGCCGCCGCCTCACCGGCGCGACGTCCGAAGACCAGTGTCTCCACGAGCGAGTTGCCCCCCAGTCGATTGGCGCCGTGGAGTCCGGCCGTGCACTCGCCGGCGGCGTACAGGCCATCCACGTCGCTGGCATGGGTCGGCGGATCGACCACGATCCCGCCCATCGAGTAGTGCGCGGTGGGTGCGACCTCCATCGGCTCCTTGGCGATGTCGAGCATCTGATACTCCACGAACTGGCGATACATGCGTGGCAGCTTCTCGAGGATCTTGTCCTTGCCGAGGTGGGTCACATCGAGGAACACGCCGCCATTGGGGCCGCCTCTGCCTTCCCTGATCTCGGTGTAGTTGGCCAGGGCGATGCGGTCCCGGCTGCTCAGCTCCAGCCGCTCGGCGTCGTAGCGCTCCATGAAGCGCTCGCCGTCGGCGTTGAGGAGCCGCCCGCCTTCGCCGCGCACGGCCTCGGTGACCAGCGTGCCGGCGGCCTCCTCCGGCAGCAGCATCCCGGTGGGATGGAACTGGACGAGTTCCATGTCCATCAGGCGTGCTCCCGCCTGGTAGCCCAGCCACATGCCCTCGCCGTAGTTCTCGTCACGCCGGGACGAGCTGCGACGCCAGATACGCGTATGCCCGCCGCCGCACAGCACGACGGCATCGGCCTCGAACACGGTGCGATCACCGGTGTGGAGATCGAACGCAAGTGCGCCGAAGCACTGGCCCTCGGCGGTGAGCAGACGTGAGACGTACTGGTCCTCGATGACCGGGATCCCCAGCTGCTGCGCTCGATCGGCCAGGGTCGAGAGGACGGCTCGGCCGGTGTAGTCCCCGGCGTAGCAGGTGCGCCGGTATGTGTGGGCGCCGAAGTAGCGCTGGTCGAGCTTGCCGTCCCTGGTGCGCGCGAACGGGCAGCCCCAGTCCGCCAGCTCATTGATTGCGGCCGGTGCCTCGCTTGCCATGATCTCGACCACACGCGGGTCGCTCAGGTAATACCCCTCGCGCATGGTGTCCGCGAAGTGCTGCTGCCACGAGTCTTCCGGGTCAACCGTGCCGAGCGCCGCATTGATCCCACCGGCGGCGAGCACCGTGTGGGCGTCCAGCCGGCTCCGCTTGCCGATGACCACCACCTCGACGCCGGCCTGGCGGGCCGCAATCGCAGCTCTGAGACCGGCCCCGCCGGTCCCGATGATCAGGACATTGCACGGGCGGGTTCGGCTCTCTGGTCGGCGGCTCATGCGCTCCTTCCCTTCGGGGCTCCCGGGGCTACGCGTCAAGCATAGGTGCTTGGAATTCTTCGCCAGCTTGCCTCGGTGCCACCCATCGCCTGGTCGAGCCGGTGTGATGGCGCGTCACTGCATGTCATTCGGCTGCCGTCTGCGACGCGCTGGCCTCGGAACGCGGGACGAAGGCAACACAGCAATAGCCGGGTTGTGGATCGAGAACTGGCTCCAGCTCAGTCGACTCGACCGATCGCGTGATGCCCTGTGCGAGAGCCAGGTTCGTTCCGCATACCAACGGTCGATGGGTCTCGACCAGCGCGTCGAAGGGACAGTTCCGGAGTCGGACGGTCCCGCGCTCGTCTGGGTGCGGCTCATAGCCGGCATTGGCCAACGCACTGAACAGCCGTCGACGTGGCCCTCCGCGCACGGGCACTGAACCGAGGTTTTCACCCATCCGCGCCGCCGCCGCCGCGAGCTCGGGTCCGACGGTCTGCTCGTCCAACCTCTCCAAAGCCGTGGCGAAGATCTCCGCGGCGCGCTGGTACTGGCGCGTGGGCAGCGTAACGGTGAAGTCGCGACTGGAACGCCAATAGACGCGTGCAGGTCTTCCGGCGCCAGGTCCAACTCGTCCGGTCAATCGTCGGTAGTCCGCGTCGAGCAGCCCGGCCGTGGCGAGCTTGTCGAGATGGAAGGTGGCGAGCGCTCGCGTGATGCCGAGGGCTTTCGCCGCCTCCTCTCGCCCAACCGGCCGAGCCTGGCTGACGATCCAGTCGTACAGCCGGCGCCGAACCGGGTCGTCGAGCAGGCTGATGACGGGCAAGTCTCCGCGCGTCTCGTTCATTGTCACACTCTATCACACCGCACGGCTAGTGATACATTGACAAGATCTGACGGCCGGTGTATCAATAGCGCATGCTAACGATACAGAGACAGGTGATGAGGGAACTTCGTCGGGTCCCGCTGGTCAGCATGCTCGGGCTCGTGGTGATGGTGTTTGCCGGCGTCTCCGACGTCGTCGTTCATGTCCTCGGCAGTCCTCACGCAGGCCATCACGGGTCCGGCCCAGAGCACCTTGTGCACCTCCTCGGTATCGCCGGCATGGTCCTCATCCTTTCGGGCGTCGTCATCGACGGGGCCCGTCGCCAACTCCGCCAGCGCGCGGCTCGGAATGGAGGCTTCGACGGTCATGCCCATCGGTGACTTCGTCAATCTGATCCCGGCACCAATCTTTCTCCTGATCCACCTCACCCTCTTCGCGGCGGGCGCCTACTTCGCGTGGCGCAGCTTCGATGCAAACGCCTCTCTGCTTGGCTGGGGTTTCGCGCTCTTCGCGCTGGCGGAGATCAGCTACATGACCTACCACCTCGACTGGACCGTGTTCTTGTTTGCTCACACGATCAGCGAGGTTCTCATCCTCGGCGCATTCGTCTTGATCTTCGCCGGCGTGACGCGCGGCGCGGCAGCGACGCTGCGCAGCAACGAAGGCCGCGCCTGATGAGGCGCAGCCTTCCGTGGGTCGTCGGACCGATGTTCGGTGCAGGTCTCCTGCTGGCGGCATGCGCCCCACAAGCCGCGGCCGAGCCCGTGGCCACCGACTCGGTGAACCTACCGCCGTCCTACAAGTTCGAGCCCGCCGCGATCACCGTGCCCGATGGCACAACGGTGACCTGGACCAACAACGACAACTTCACCCACAACGTCCGCTTACTGGACGACGGCGGCGAGGTGCTCGACCTGCCGCCGGGTGAGAGTGTCACCTTCACCTTCACCGGGGCCGGCGAGCACCGCTACGACTGCTCCTTCCATCCCAACGACATGAGCGGCGTGGTGATCGTCAGCGAACGCTGACGAGTGCGCTCCAAACGGAGGGCTCGACCCAGGCCAGTCCGGCCGCTGATCGGGTGCGGAGGCAGCGCGCTTCGCTCGTGTCGCCCCTGCGCGAGCCGCAGGCCATGCGTGGCTTGATGGCGCTGTCGCCGACCGCCGAGTTGGTCGACGATGGCCCGACGCACCGAGGATGGCTCCCGCAGACGTTGCCTGACTCGAGGCCTTGCCCGTTGAGTGCCTCCTCGGCTGCGC
>JBQTHZ010000133.1:0-51677 GCA_052388515.1 Chloroflexota bacterium
AGTGCGATGAACTCGGGCCGCCGACACGCCCCGTCGAGCGGGGCGGTCCAGCCCGGACGTCGCGCCACGGTGTGGCATCCGTAGCTACGTGCTCGATCCCATGCGCCATCCGGTCCAACCCACGGCAGCGGCGCCGCCGACGATGGCCCCGATGAGCGGCAGCGTCAGGTCAGGCTCCAAACCGAGGAGGACGTGTCCGAGCCATGCGCACAACGTGCCGAGGAGGCCGCCGAGGGACCAGCCCACGAACCCGACAAAGACCAGCACAACGCCTCGGATGAAGAGATGCACCAACACACCGTACTCATTGGAAGCCCCGTGGACCTGATCGCCGGGCTTTAGCCTCGAGCGAGCAGGCGACTCCCGCGAGCGACGACTGGGCGGCTCACGCGCCACCGTCTCTAAGATCGGCCGCGTCGCGCCCGGGTCGACCAGACCGGCCGGGCCTCCTGCACCACGCCCATGTCATCGTCACCGAGGGCCAGTCGCATCGGTTGACCGAGGCGGTTGAAGGTCGCGGCGTGACGCCGCTCGATGGCGCGGGCTGGGGAGACATGATCCAGCGGAGCGTCGGCGAGCCGAGCGCCGCCGACGGCTTCGCTACTGTGTTGGGTCCGCAGCGGAGCCGGGTCGAGTGAATGCCTTCCGTCAGCTGGCGACACCGATGTCGGGGGATGACGTCATCATCACGGCTGCCCTCGAGCTGAAGGTGGATGGGACGACGGACGGATCGGTGCAGGTCTGGTCCATCCCGCATCAGACACCTCACACCGAGTTCGACACCATCCTCGACTTCGGCGGACGGCGCCTCGCTCTCTGCAGCGGGCCCGACCGTCTGGTCGTGGTGGCCGGGGCCTGGGAGCGCCACGGGATCTGCGGCTACGACGCGAGAACCGGCGAGCGGCTGTGGCAGCGCCAGGACCTGAAGCAGGTCCAGGCTCTCTCACCCGTCGACGGTGACGCCGTTGCCGCCTGTTTCGACACGCGCCCGATGCACGTGCTCGACGCGGCAAGCGGTGCCACGGTCGCGACAGTCCGGGGCGTCAGGCGCTTCTGGCAGAGCCGACATCGGGCGGTTGGTGCAGCGGAGGTGATGGGCCATGTCGCCCTCGTCGGAACCGACGACTGGCGGGTCCGGTGGCGAGCGCCTGTCGCCGGCTTCGCGCTGCTTGACGCGGCCTTCGCGCCCGCCGCCGTGCTCGTCAGTGACGCGGTCGACTTCACTGTCGACGCTGGCGCGGTCTGCTCGCTCGACTGCTTTAGCCTCACAGGCGAGCTGCTCTGGCAGCGCCGGACCGCACGCGAGACCAACGTGCCTTGGCTCGGCTGGGATGCCGAAGCTGCCGAGTGGCTCGGGATCACGCACCACGTCGAGAACCGGGAGCCGGAAATGCTCTCGCGCTGGTCCCGCGACGGCGAGCTCCTCTCGCGCGTCGCCCTCGGGCTCGTCGGCGAGTACGCATTCCTGCCTGCCGGCAAGCTGCTTGTCACCGGCCACGGCGACCTCGTGGAGACGAGGGCTGCGAGTCAGGTGGGACGCCTGCCTCGCACCTAGCAGCGGGAGGCAGGCCCGGGCTTCTCGCTTCTCGGGTTTTCAGTTCGTCATACCCCATATCACACTATTCGCCCCGGCCGATCTTCCGAAGGAGGGAACCGGTCATGACGTGGCCATGGCGACCGGGATCCTCGTCGCCTCCGACCAGCTCGATGGGACTCGGCTCCCGCGAACCGCGCTGATCGGCGAGCTGGCGTTGGACGGATCGCTCCGCCAGGTGCCCGGCGTCATGGCACTCGTGTCGGCCGCCCAGGCGGCCGGGGCACGAGACGCGATTGTTCCGGAGGAATGCGCCGCCGAGGGCGCGGTGGTCCGCGACATCCGCGTGCGAGGCGCTCGCGAGTTTCGCCAGGTCATCCGGCATCTCGCCGGCAAGGAGGAGCTCGCGATCGCCGGCCCGCCGACCCGACAGACCGACGGGCCACCGGACGATGCGCCCGACCTGGGATCGGTGGTCGGCCACCTTGTTGGGCGGCGTGCGCTCGAGATCGCAGTCGCCGGGCGCCACAACCTGGCCTTTACCGGCCCACCAGGCGTCGGAAAGACGCTCCTGGCCAGGTCCGCCGCCACGGTGCTGCCCCTGCTCGATGATCGGGAGGCTGCCGAGGTGAGCCGAATTCACTCGGTCGCGGGCCTGGCGGCCTCACGCGCGTCGGTCAGCCTGCGGCGCCCATTTCGAGCCCCGCATCACACAATCTCGATGCAGGCGCTCGTCGGTGGAGGTCGACGGATTCGGCCGGGCGAGGCGAGCCTGGCGCATCGCGGCGTGCTGTATCTCGACGAGACCCTTCAGTTCCGGGCTGACGCGCTCGATGCGCTGCGAGGGCCGATCGATGCCGGCACCGTCACGATCGCTCGCGTGGAGGGCGTTCTGGCGCTCCCCGCGCGGTTCATGCTGCTCGCGTCGTTCAATCCGTGCCCGTGTGGCTGGTTCGGCGTCGCTCGTCACGAATGCACCTGCGAGGACGGCGCGCGGAGGCGCTACCAGGCGCGCCTTTCCGGACCGATGCGTGATCGGCTCGACATGATCGTCAACCTCGAACCGGTCGGATCACTGCGCCGCGCGCGCCCGTGCGAAGACTCGAGTGTGGTGGCCGCCCGCGTGGCGACGGCCGCAGCGATGCAGGCCGAGCGGCAGGGAGGATGGAATGCGGATGTCCCAGCGGGATGCCTCGACGATCGGAGCGGGTTCTCGACAGCCATTCGCGAGCTGCTCGACGCTCGCGGCCGGCAGCTTGGCCTCTCCATGCGCCGCCTCCATCGCGCGTCGCGCGTCGCTCGCACCATCGCTGACCTGGCCGGTTCGAGCTTCGTGCGGGTCGAGCACCTGGACGAGGCCCTCATGCACCGCCCCAAGGAGGTGCGTCCGTGATCGGCATCGGACCCGCCGGACCGACGGGGCGAGCTGCGGCGACGCGTGCGAACGGACGCGCGACCGAGCGGGATGCGTGGATCGCGCTCTCCGTGCAGCCCGGCATCGGCCCCGCGGGCTTCGCGCGACTCCTGGCACGTCACGGATCCGCGGCTGCCGCGTGGGAGGCCGGACCGGACGGCATTCGCGAGGTCGCCCACCTCGGTGTCCAGACGCCGGGGGCAGCCGAGGAGACGAGGCGTCGCGACCCGCGACTGGTGGCGCGCACCCTCGAGCGGGTCACCGAGCGGGCCGGCGGGCGAGTGGTGACCGGACTTGACGAAGCCTATCCGCTCGCCCTTCGCACGCTCGATCCTCGCCCGCCGACGCTGTTCATCGTTGGTCCGGAGACCGTCTTCCAGCGACGCGCGGTCGCCATCGTCGGAACGCGTCGCGCGTCAGGCTACGGGCTGTCGACTGCAACCGAGATCGCCGACGACCTCGCTCGCGCGGGCGTCGTGGTGGTATCGGGACTCGCCCTCGGCATCGACGGCGCTGCGCACCGTGCGTCCGTGGCCGCCAGCGCGCCCGGGATCGCGGTCCTCCCATCCCCGATCGACCGTATCTACCCACCACGCCATCGCCCGCTCGCACGCGACCTGGTCCGCGGCGGCGGCGCGCTGGTGAGCGAGATCGCGACGGGCGCGTCCGTCGGCCGGCCGGACTTTGCCCGGCGGAACCGCATCATCGCAGGCCTTTCCGAGGCCGTCGTCGTCGTCGAGGCGCCCGATCGATCCGGCGCCCTGCTCACAGCTGCCGCCGCGACCTCCATCGGTCGCGAGCTGTACGCCGTTCCGGGTCCGATCGACGCCGTGGCGTCGCGCGGCTGCAACCGCCTGATCGCCGACCAGCAGGCCACACTGGTGACCTCGAGTGCGTCGCTTCTGCACCAGATCGGCCTCGCCCGGGGCCATCGGCCTCCGACGGTCACCGCCCTCTCCGAGGTCGAGGGTCAGATCCTCCGACACCTCCTCGAACGGAGCGGATCGATCGAGGAGCTCGTCGACCGGACGCATCAGCCGGCGGCCTCCGTGGCGAGCGCGCTTGCCCTGCTGGAGGCCCGTGGCCTCGTCAATTCATTCGGTGGAGCCACGTTTCATCCGACCCTCGTCGCCCGGCGGCTCGCGGGGGTCGTATGACAGAGGTGGTACCCATGGGCTATCCTGCCTCCGCCACTCGCCGTCGTCCTCGCGTGCCCGTCAAGGATGGCGTTATTTGTGCATGGAGTTTGTGTATTGCGTCCGAAACGAACCGTAAGAGCGGCCGCGGCCGCCCCGTTCGAGTCGCTCGGCACGCTGCTGAGCAGCCATCGAGCCGTCGCCCGCGTCTCGTTGGCGGCCCTCTCGTTCACGTTCATCATCGCGTTCAGCCAGCAGACGCCGGTCACGCAGGCCGGTCCGGAATCGGCTCCCGTCATCGCCGAGTCACTGCTGCCGCAGAACGTCGGGATCGGTGTCGCCACCGACGCCCCCGTCACCATCGCCTTCGACGGCGCCATGAACCCCGGCTCCGTCGAGGCAGCCCTCCACGTGTTGCCGGCCCAGCCCGTTCGATTGGCATGGAACGAGAGCCTGGACCAGCTGACGGTCGCGCCGGAGCAACGCTGGCGCACCGACGAAAGCTATCTCGTCGTCATCGGCGATTCCGCGCTCCGGACGGATGGCCAGGCGCTGGCCGGCGCCAGCCGCCATGCGTTCACCACCCAGACGGCTCCGACCGTCTCCGACTTCCAGGTCCGCCTGGTGGACGAGATCGTCGCGCCGCAGCTCGGGGAGGAGGCGCGCGCGAAGGCCGCGGCCACGCTCGACGCCGACGCGTTGAGCTCGGATTTCGACGCCGGTTCGCACCCGCCGACGATGACCGCCACCGATGTCAGCGCGTCGAGCGCCATCACTGTCAGCTTCTCCCACGACATGGATGCCGCCGACGTCGAGGAGCAGTTCGCGATCAGCCCCGAGGTTGCCGGCGACCTCAGCTGGGAGCATGGCGAGCTGGTCTTCAGCCCAACCGAGCGGCTCGAGCCCGGCAGCCGGTACACGATCAGCGTGATCGGCTCTCACGATCGAACCGGGAACGTGATCGGCGGCAAGGCCAACTTCTCGTTCATCGTGCAGCCAGGTGCCCAGGTCACCATGACCCAGCCGGACACGGACGCGACCGACGTCGAGCCGGCGACCGTCGAGCTCTGGTTCAGCCAGCCCATGGACGTCGACGCGACGAACGAGGCATTCGGCCTGACCGATACGAGCAGCGGCGCGCTGGTCGGGGGCAACCTCTCATGGAACGAGGCTGGCACGCAATTGGTCTACCTTCCCGACGACCCGTTCATCGGTGGACGGACGTTCACCGTTGCCTTCGACGGAGGTGCCCGGGACGCGGACGGGACCAGGGTCGAGGCCTCACTCTCGTTCACCACCAAGGCCGCTCCAGTGGTCGCAGCGCCGACCCGCGCAGCGGCCTCGGTGCGCAGCGCCACACCGGCCCCGGCGGCGTTGCCTCCCGCCGCGCCGGCGACGAGCCTGGCCGGGTACGCCCTGAACCAGGTGAACGCGGCCCGCGCGGCGTATGGCTTCGCACCCGTGGTCCTGGACGCCGGCGTGTCGGCTGTCGCGTCTGCGCATGCGATGGACCAGGCTCAGAACGGGTACTTCAGCCACACAGGCGCGAACGGCAGCACCCGCGAGAGCCGGCTTCGAGCCGGTGGTGTGAGCTTCGGCTGGTCGGGCGAGAACCAGTGCTACCACGTTGGCATGAGCCAGCAGGCGACGCTCGACTGGTGTCACTCGCAGTTCATGGCCGAGCCGTACCCAGGGCACTGGAATCACATCGCCAACATCCTGAATCCCAACGCGAGGCGGATGGGCGTCGGGATCGCAACCGTTGGTGGTCGGACCGTGATCACCTGGAACTTCGTCGACTGAGCACCGGCCGGCATGCCGCCGTCCCGGCACGCCTGCAGCCCCGCCTCGCCACCAACCGGCCCCGCTGCACTGATCCGCCATCGGCGGTCGCGCACGGGGCCGGTGCTACACTCGCTCACCGATGCCCCGATTCCGCACCGCCGCTGGCGACCTCGTGATCGTCGAGTCTCCGGCAACGGCGACGACGATCGAGCGTTCTCCCGGCCCTGGCGTCCCCGTCACGGCCGGCTACTGGCATGTCGCAGCGCTGGGCCAGCTGAATGCTCGGATGCTCCGCGACCTGGAGGCCTGACCGATGTCGAAGCCACTCGTCATCGTCGAGTCGCCCGCAAAGGCAAGGACGCTGACGCGTCTCCTGGGTGACGAGTACCGCGTCGAGGCCAGCGTGGGCCACGTACGCGATCTTCCCGAGAACGCGAGCGAGGTGCCAGCCGAGATCAAGGACAAGCCGTGGGGACGCATGGGCGTCGACGTCGACAACGGTTTTCGGCCGTACTACGTCGTCTCGCGCGAAAAGTCCGGCCGCATTCGCGACCTGCGCGCGGCGGTGAAGGACGTCTCCGAGATCCTGCTGGCCACTGACCCAGATCGCGAGGGCGAGTCGATCAGCTGGCACCTGCGGGAGGTCCTCAAACCGAGCGTGCCGGTCCGCCGCATCGAGTTCCACGAGATAACTGAAGAAGCAGTCCGCAGGGCCATCGACGAGGCGCGCGACATCGACCTGCAGCTCGTCGATGCCCAGGAGAGCCGCCGCATCGTCGATCGGCTGTACGGGTACATGGTGTCGCCCGTGCTCTGGAAGAAGGTGCAGACCGGGCTCAGCGCCGGCCGCGTGCAGAGCGTGGCCGTGCGCCTCGTCGTCGAGCGAGAGGAGGCGCGCCGTGCGTTCCGTAAGGGCGTCTACTGGGGGCTCGACGCTCGCATCCGAGCGCAGGGCACGTCTTTCACGGCATCACTGGCGCGCGTCGGATCCGCGCGGCTGGCGATGGGCAGGGACTTCGATCCCGCGACGGGCCAGCTGAAGGACACCAGCGTCCGAGTGCTGGACGAGGGATCGGCCGGAAGGCTGCGTGACGCCCTTGCGGACCGGCTCCCGTGGTCGGTCACCGCGGTGGACGAGCGGCCCGCCTCGCAGGCGCCGTACGCGCCGTTCACCACGTCGACCTTCCAGCAGGAGGCCAACCGCAAGCTCGGCTTCTCTGCCGACCGAACGATGAACGCTGCTCAGCGGCTGTTCCAGGAAGGTCTGATCTCGTACCACCGCACCGACTCGACCACGCTCAGCGAGCGCGCGATGGGCGAGGCTGCCGACGCGATTCGGTCTCTCTATGGACCCGAGTACCACGGTGGACCTCGTCAGTACCGCACCAAGGTCAAGAATGCCCAGGAGGCCCACGAGGCCATCAGGCCGACGGACTTTGCCCGGACTCCCGACCGGCTGCGCCAGCTTGCCGGTCGCGACGAGGGTCGCCTGTACGATCTGATCTGGAAGCGCGCGGTGGCCTCGCAGATGTCCGACGCCCGCCTGCTCCGCACGACGCTCGAGATCACGGCCGACGGGCCGGATGGGCCGCACGTATTCATCGCGTCCGGGAAGGCGGTCCACTTCGCGGGATTCCTGCGCGCCTACGTCGAAGGGTCCGATGACCCCGCCGCGGAGCTCGGTGATCAGGAGACGGTCCTGCCCAAGCTGCAGGTGGGCGACCTCGTCTCGGCCGACGGAGCCCTCGCGCTCGAGGGCCTCGAGAGCAAGGGCCATGAGACGTCGCCCCCGGCGCGCTACACGGACGCCTCACTTGTGAAGCGGCTCGAGGAGGACGGCATCGGTCGGCCATCGACCTACGCCTCGATCATCTCGACCATCGAGCGACGCGGGTACGTCTGGCGGCAGGGAAAGGCCCTCGTCCCGAGCTTCACGGCGTTTGCCGTGACGCACCTGCTGAAGGAGCATTTCGGAGCGCTCGTCGAGCTCGGGTTCACCGGGCAGATCGAGGAGAACCTTGACGAGATCTCGAAGGGCGAGCGAGAACGCGACGAGTTTCTTGCCACGTTCTACCACGGGGATGGCGGACGCCAATGGCCCGGGCTCAGGCACCTCGTGGAGAACGAGACGCAGATCGCATACCCGACCATCGCGCTCGGCGAGCATCCGGCGACCGGCGCCCCGGTGGTCGTGCGCATCGGCAGGTTCGGCCCGTACGTGCAGATCGGCGAGGGCGACGCGGCCAGTAACGCATCCGTCCCCGATGACACGCCGCCTGCCGACCTGACGCTGGAACGGGCCATCGAGCTCGTCGAGGCGCGAGCCAAGGGGCCGGCGAGTCTTGGCCCCGACCCTGCCTCGGGGCTGCCGATCTACGTGATGAGCGGCCGGTTCGGCCCATACGTGCAGCTCGGCGACACGCCCGAGAAGGGCAGCTCCGAGAAGCCTCGGCGGGCCTCGCTGACGCGCGACGACCACGAAGCGTCGCTCACGCTCGAGCGTGCCATCGAGCTGCTCTCGCTGCCGCGGCTCGTCGGCCATGATTCCGAGACAGGGGAGGACATCACCGCCAACTTCGGTCGCTTCGGGCCGTACGTGAAGCGTGCCGACGAGTTTCGATCGCTGGCGACCGATGCGGACGTCTTCCAGGTGACCCTCGAGCAGGCCGTCGAGCTGTTCAAGCAGGAGAAGCCACCACGACGCACCGCCAGGAAGGTGCTGCGAGATCTGGGCCTCCATCCAACGTCGGGTGCTCCCGTGCACCTCATGGAGGGCAGGTACGGTCCGTACGTCAGCGACGGGACGATCAACGCGTCCCTGCCGAAGGACATGAACGCCGACGACGTGACCCTGCCCGTCGCCGAGGGCCTCCTGCGCGAACGAGCAGAAGCGAAGACCGGCGGCCGCCAGCGCAAGGCCGCAGCGAAGCGCGGGCCCGCGCGGCGATCCACGAAACGCAAGGCCGCCCCGCGCAAGCCCCAGGGATGAGTTCGGGTTCCTTCGTGCCGCGCGCTGATCGTGGCTGAGACGACCACGACCCCGCAGCTGGCACCAGGTGCGCGGCGCGCTCTGGACTCGTTTCTCGATGGCCTTCGTGGACGCAATGCCTCGCCGGGCACGCTGACCGAATACCGGCGCCATGCGACCGAGTTCCTGGTTTTCCTCGACGAGCGCGGCATCGACTGGCGCTCGCCCGATCGCACGACCGTGCGTCACTACCTGTCCATGCTCGCCGACCGTGACCTGGCGGCGACATCGGTCGCCGGTCGCCTTGCGGCTGTGCGTTCCCTGTACCGTCACGCGCTCCGCCACGGACGCATCGAGACCGATCCGCTCGCCGGCGTCCGAGCTCCGCGGCGCCCGTCCCGCCTGCCGCGCGTGCTCTCGGTCGACGAGGCGGAGGAGCTCGTCACCGCCCCGCGGCGCCTGTCGTCCCGGGACGAGGCGCTGGCCAGGCGCGACGAGGCGATGCTCGAGCTGCTGTATGCCACCGGCATGCGGATCAGCGAGCTCGCGGGTCTGACGATCGACCGGATCGATCTTCGCCGGCGCCGGCTGCGGGTCATCGGCAAGGGCACGAAGGAGCGTGAGCTCCTGTTCGGCGCACCGGCCGCTGGAGCATTGCGCGGCTACCTCGAGCACGCGCGCCCGATCCTGGCGGCTCGCCGAGAGAGCCGCGCAGCAGCCGTCTTCCTGAACGCCAACGGCGGCCCGCTCACGGCCCGCGGCGCCCGACTGGTGCTTGCCCGATGGGTCGAGGCGGTCGGTGCGCCGGATCGGACCAGCCCGCACACCCTGCGTCACTCGTTCGCCACGCACCTGCTCGAGGGCGGCGCAGACCTGCGCGTCGTCCAGGAGCTGCTGGGGCACGCCAACCTGCAGACGACGCAGATCTACACCCATCTCTCCGATGCCGCGCTGCGCAGCGCCTATCGCGAGGCGCATCCGCGCGCCGGGCGTGGGTCGAGCGGGCGGTCCGGCCGGTGACGGGGACCAGCCAGGGGCCGACGCCGAGCGCTCCGCCGACGGGCAGTGGCTTTTCTGCCGGTCGCGTCCTGCTCAACGCCAGCCTCATTCTCACCGTCGCGGCGCTCGCCAGCCGTCTTCTCGGCTGGATCCGGCTCCTTGTCATCGGCTCCCAATTCGGCGCCAGCCGAGAGCTCGACGCGTACTTCGCGGCGTTCCGTATTCCCGATGCCATCTTCCAGCTCGTCGTGGCCGGCGCGCTCAGCGCCGCGCTGATTCCCGTCTTTTCGAGCTACCGCGCTCGCGGGCAGGACGAGGAGGCGTGGAAGCTGGCCAGCAGTGTCATCAACCTGGTGCTCGTCGCCCTTGCAGCGTTCAGCCTGGTGATGGCGATCTTCGCGCCGGTCGTCGTCCCGATCGTCGCCCCCGGCTTCGATGCGCCCACCACCGAGCTGACCATCCGCATGACGCGGGTCATGCTCATCAGCCCGGTGCTGATCGGCATGGGCGCCGTCGTGAGCGGCGTTCTGAACAGCTACCAACAGTTCACGGTGCCGGCGATCGCGCCGCTGCTCTACAACGTGGCGATCATCCTGGCCGCCATCTTCCTGGCCCCCATCATGGGCGTCGAGGGGCTGGCCGTTGGCGTGGCAGTAGGATCGCTGGCCCACCTCGCCGTACAGCTGCCGAACCTGGCGCGGGTGGGGCAGCGCTACGACCTGACCATCGGCCTCTCACACCCCGGCGTACGCCGGGTGGCGTGGTTGATGGGTCCGCGCACGCTCGGTCTTGCGGCCGGGCAGATCAACTTTCTGGTCAGTACCGTGCTTGCCTCCGGCCTGCCCGAGGGCAGCCTGACCGCGTACAACTACGCCTTCCAGCTCAGCCAGATCCCGGTGGGGGTCATCGGCGTCAGCATCGCCGTGGCACTGTTCCCGACGCTCAGCACCGATGCCGCGCTGGGGCGCATCGGCGAGATCAGGCGGCAGGTCGCGAATGCCGTGCGAGTGCTCGTCTTCGTGGCGGCGCCGCTGACTGCGATCATGATCGTCCTGCGCGAGCCGCTGACCAGCGTCTTCTACCAATACGGCCTGTTCAGCCAGTCGGCGACCGACCGAACCGCCAGCACGCTCCTCTTCTTCGCGCTGGGCCTGGGCGGGCACATCGTGGTGCACGTCCTGACGCGCGCCTTCTACGCCATGCAGGACACGAAGACGCCGGTGGCATGGGCGGTCGTGGCGGTGGCCATCAACGTGCCGCTCATGGCCACACTGGTCGGGCCGATGGGAGTCGAGGGCCTCGCCCTGGCCCTCTCGATCGCGTCGGTGATCGAGGTCATCGGGCTGCTCTGGTTCCTCCGACGCCGGATCGAATCGGTCGATGGGTCCGCGATCGTGCGCACGGTCGCCCGCTCGGCCATTGCCGGCCTGGCGGCAGCGCTGCTCATGCTCGGTGGCCTGACCCTCGTCGAGGGCTCGCTTGGTGGCATCCTCGACAATGCCGTGGGACGACTGATCGTGCTCCTCCTCCTTTCCGCCGCGGGCGGAGCCATCTTCGTGCTGGTGGCAGCCGCTCTCCGCTCTCCGGAGCTGGAGCAGCTGCGCGGCATCGTGCAGCGGCGGCGCCGGAGGAGCGCGTGATGCACTTCCGACCAGCGACCGACGCCGATGCCGACGCCTGGCAGGCGTTCCTCGCCGTCACGCCGTCCGGCGACTTCCTCCACGACTGGGCCTGGGCCGATGTCGCCGCCTTCGACGGCCAGCCGCAGCGTCGCTACGTCCTCACCGAGGACGATGCCCTCGTGGCGATCATCGCCGCGCAAGAGCGCTCGCTGGTGGCGGGACGAACCTTCTGGTACGTGCCGCATGGACCGGTCGTGGACTGGGCGGCGTCCGAGGCAGGGGAGCGGCTGCGCGCCCTGCTCATCGGCCTGCGCATCGCGGGGCGGCAGCATGGCGCGATCGCCGTCAGGCTCGAGCCACGCCTTCCACTGGGCGCGTTGGAGGAGGGGGTCGTCCGAGGTAATCGCCTGCGACACGTGCCCGAGACGCTGCAGGTTGGCCAGACCCGGATCGTCGAGCTGGCCGACGACGACGAGCTGCTCGCGGGGTTCGACAAGGACACGCGCTACGGCGTTCGCCGCGCCGAGCGCGAAGGCGTGACGGTGACCGTCGTCGAGGATGGAGCCGACCAGCGTGCGATCGCGGATCTTCATGCGCTGGTCGGCGAGACCCAGCGCCGCGCTGGCTTCCCGATGCCGCCGCTCGATCGGTACCGCGTTGCGTGGCAGGCCCTTGCCGGTCCCGGCCGCGCGGCGATCGTGGAGGCACGGCGCGAGGGTGAGCTGCTCGCCTCCGGCATGGTGGTGGTCGAGGGTGAACGCTCCTACTACCTGTTCAGCGGCTCGCGCCGTGAGGGGCGAGGCGAGCCGAAGCGATATGCCAGCTTCGCGCTCCAGTGGGAGATGATGCGGCTGGTGCGGAATCGCGGCGTGACCCACCACGACCTGTGGGGCGTCGCTCCGCCGGGCGCCGGACCCGACCATGCCTGGCACGGTGTCGGCCTGTTCAAGAAGGGCTTCGGTGGGGACGAGGTCGTATGGGCCGGCAGCTGGGACCTCGTCGTTGATCCGAACGCGTACAGGTTGCGTGCCGCAGCCGCCATCATGCGCGGCTGGCTGGGCCGCCTGCGCCGGTGAGCGACGCGCGACACATGGGCCTTGGCGCGTTGACCGATGTCATCGGTCCGGAAAAGGTTATCGGCGTGCCGGTCGGCGACGTTCGTGGCCTCGCCTACGACTCCCGTCGCGTCGAGGCGGGCACGCTCTTCTTCGCCGTTCCGGGAGTGCACGTCGACGGTCACGAGTACGTCGCAGCGGCGCGGGATACGGGTGCCATCGGCGTGGTGGTCGAGCGCGAACTCCCGGATCTGTCGCTGCCGCAGCTGGTGGTCGACCGCAGCCGGCGTGCCCTGGCAGATGCCGCCGACGCATGGTTCGGTCGGCCGTCGGAGCGATTGACCGTGATCGGGGTGACCGGGACCGACGGCAAGTCGACCGTGACGGCGCTCGCGGCGGAGGTGCTGCGGGCGGCGGGCCGCCGGCCCGGACAGATCGGCACGGTCTTCACGGGCGTCGGGCCAACGATCGAGCCAAATGACGCCCGCACCACGACACCCGAGGCGCCCGAGCTCCAGGCCCTTCTGGCCCGCATGCTCGAGGCCGGCAATGACAGTGTCGTCATGGAGGCCACCTCGCACGGCCTGGCGCTGGAGCGCACGCGGAACTGCCGCTTCGACGTCGGCGTGGTGACGGGCGTGACCAGCGAGCACCTCGAGTTCCACGGCACGGTCGAGGCGTACCGCGCCGCCAAGGCGCGCCTTGTCGAGGAGGCTCCGGTTGCCATCGTCAACGCCGACGATGCGAGCGCCGCCTACTTCCGGGAGCGCGCGCGAGACCGGGTGTTCACGTACGGCATCGACGCCGATGCGGACGTGCGGGCGCGCGATCTCGAAGCGGACGCGAGCGGGACGGCGTTTCGGCTCATCACGCCCACGTGGGAGGGAAGCGTCCGCCTCGCCATGCCGGGTGGCTTCAACGTCTCGAACGCCCTCGCCGCGATGGCCGTGGCCGAGGCCCTTGGCCTGGATCCCGAACGTGCGGCGCTGGCGCTGAGCACCACGCGTGGCGTCCCGGGACGAATGAGTCGGGTCGAGGCAGGGCAGCCCTTCACGGTCATCGTCGACTACGCGCACTCCGAGGACGCCCTCCGCAAGGTGCTCGCGATGCTGCGTCCTCTCGCGGATGGCCGGCTCATCGTCGTCTTCGGGTCGGCGGGAGAGCGCGATGCCACCAAGCGCGCCCCGATGGGACGCGCCGCGGCCGACCTGGCCGACCTCGTGGTCGTGACCGACGAGGACCCTCGCCTGGAGGACCCACGCGTGATCAATGAGCAGGTCGCCGAGGGAGCACGATCCGCCGGCGCGCGCGACGCTGAGACGCTGTGGGTCATCGACGACCGGCGCGAGGCGATCGAGCACGCGATCCTCCTCGCGCGCGAGGGGGACGTGGTTCTGCTGGCCGGCAAGGGCCATGAGCAGAGCATCTTCTACGGCACGGAGAAGCGCCCGTGGGACGACGCGCGGGCCGCACGCCTGGCCCTGGCCGTGGCTGGGTGGGGATCGCATGAGCGCGAGTGATCTGCGCGCCTGGCGCGTCGCCGATCCCGCGACGTGGAACGCGTTCGTCGAGGCCGCGCCGTACCACGCCTTTCCCCAGCTGTGGGAGTGGGGCGAGGTGCGTGCGATGGGCGGCTGGCGGCCGGTGCGCCTTGCCATCGGTCGTTCGCAGGAGGAGCCCGTCGCGGGTGCGCAACTTCTGCTGCGTCGCATGCCGGTGCTCGGCTGGCACCTTGCGTACGTGCCGCGCGGTCCTATCGGCGACCTCGACGACCCCGGAGTCCGCGACGCGTTGGTGGCGGGGCTGCGTGCGCTGGGAAGGGTCGAGAAGATCGCCACGGTGCGGGCGGACCCCGAGGCGCGCCTGGAGACGGCGTATGGCCGCGCGCTGCTCGAGCAGCCGTGGCGTGCCGCTCCGAAGGTTCAGCCGCCGACGACGCGCGTCATCGACCTCTCGACCGACGAAGAGGCGCTGAAGGCGAAGCTGAAGCGAAAGCATCGGCAGTACGTCAACAAGGCCGAGCGTGCCGGCGTGACGATCGAGCGCTTCGACGGAACCACGCCGGCGGGGGCCATTGGTCCGGCGCTGGCGGACTTCAACCGCATCTATCGCTTCACCGCGGAGCGCGCCGGCTTCGTCGCGCGTCAGTCGTTCTACTACGAGCGCGTGTGGTCGATCTTCGCCCCCACCGGCCGCGTGCGCCTGAGCTTCGCGGTCGCCGACGGCGAACGCGTGGCCACCATCTTCCATTTCACGTGTGGCGAACGGGCGGTCGAGGCCTATGGCGGCATGACCGATGCCGGCGCCGACGCTCGCGCCAACTACCTCCTGAAGTGGACGGCCATCGCCGACTTCGCGCGCGAGGGCTTCGCCGTCTACGACATGTGGGGCCTGGCCACGGGTGGCATTCGCCAGTTCAAGGAGGGATTCGGCGGCGAGGAGATCGAGTACGTCGGCGCCCGCGACCTTGCCCTCAGTGCGCCGATGGACGCTGCGCTGCGCGTCGCCATTCCCGCCTACGGCCTGGCGCAGCGGGCCCGGCTGAAGCTGCTCGGTCGCGACGACGGGGACGCATGAAGTGGTGTCGAAGCGGCTGATCGTTCGTCAGTTGGTGCATCCCGGTGCAGGGTTCGTCCGATGAGCCCGCCTGGTCTCCTCCACCCGGTCGTCAGGCGACGGCTCGACGAGATCCGAGCAGAGTTCGAAGTCATGCC
Organism: Chloroflexota bacterium; assembly: GCA_052388515.1. Classification (GTDB taxonomy): domain Bacteria; phylum Chloroflexota; class Limnocylindria; order QHBO01; family QHBO01; genus JACDBZ01. The sequence goes on from JBQTHZ010000133.1 coordinate 15,228, forward strand.
ATGCGACCCCGACCTCGCCGATACCGCCGCGTTCGTCGACGCCTACGGAGTGCCGCTCGAGCGAAGCGCCAACACGATCCTGGTGGTCTCGAAGGGCGGTGAGCCAACGTACGTCGCTTGTGTCGTGCTGGCGAACACCTCGCTCGACGTCAATCGGGTCGTGCGCCGCGAGATGGGGGTCCGCAAGGCCTCGTTCGCCGCTGCCGAACCGGTCCGCGTGCTGACCGGCATGGAGATCGGCGGCGTGACGCCGTTCGGCCTGCCGGACGACCTGCCGATCCTCGTCGATGCGCGGGTCATGGACCCGGAGTGGATCGTGCTCGGCGGCGGCAATCGATCCTCGAAGCTGAAGCTGTCGCCGGAGGCATTGCGCCTCCTCCCCACGGTGCGGGTGGTCGAGGGACTCGCGTTCGTCCGCTGAGATGGCGCGGTTGGGGTCGTCGTCGCGAGACGGAACGCGTGGCCGCGGGCGGGGAGCTGAGCGTGGCGCGTGCTAGCATCGGGAGTCCTATGGCCCAGCTGGCACGCTTCTCCCCGGCGGCCGTCGTGCAACGGATCACGCGCGGCAGCGACGCGGTGGGTGAGCGGCTCCACACCATCGACGAGATCGTCGCGGAGGCCCAGCGCCATCGGCCGAATGTCGACGAGAGCCTGATCCGCCGGGCCTACGAGACGGCCGCCACCGCCCACGACGGGCAGCTGCGCAGCTCGGGCGAGCCGTATGTCACGCACCCGGTCGAGGTCACCCACTACCTGGCCACGCTCCAGATGGACGCGGAGACCCTGTCGGCCGCGCTGCTTCACGACGTCCCCGAGGACACGGACTACACGCTGGCCGAGCTGGAGAAGCGTTTCGGTCGCGAGGTCGGCCGGCTCGTCGACGGCGTGACGAAGCTGTCGAAGTTCGGGTCGGCACGGACGATGGAGGAGCAGCAGGCAGAGAACATCCGGAAGATGTTCATGGCCATGGCCGAGGACGTGCGGGTCGTGATCATCAAGCTCGCGGACCGGCTGCACAATATGCGCACGCTCGAGTTCCTCCCGGCGGACAAGCAGCTGCGCATCGCTCGCCAGACCATGGAGATCTACGCGCCGCTGGCGCATCGGCTGGGCATGTGGCAGATCAAGTGGGAGCTCGAGGACCTTGCCTTCAAGTATCTCGAGCCGGACAAGTACCGCCAGCTGGTCGAGATGCTCACCGATCGGCGAAGGGCGCGCGAGAGCTTCGTCAACAAGAGCATCGGCATCCTCCGCAAGGAGCTCGGCAAGGTCGGCATCACAGCGGAGATCAGTGGCCGTCCCAAACACCTCTACTCGATCGCCAAGAAGATGGAGCGCAAGGGGTCCGAGTTCACCGAGATCTACGACCTGCACGCCATTCGCGTGCTGGTCGCCGAGGTGAAGGACTGCTACGCCGCCCTCGGCGTCGTGCACTCGCTGTGGCGGCCGGTGCCCGGACAGTTCGACGACTACATCGCCATGCCGAAGGCCAACATGTACCAGTCGCTGCACACGGCCATCATCGGTCCGGAGGCGAAGCCGCTCGAGGTCCAGATCCGGACCTACCAGATGCACGAGGTATCTGAGGCGGGAATCGCCGCCCACTGGCGATACAAGGAGGGATCCCGCGGGGATCGACGCTACGACGAGAAGCTTGCGTGGGTGCGGCAGCTGATCGACTGGCAGCGTGAGGTCAGCGATGCCACCGAGTTCATGGAAGGCCTCAAGCTGGACCTGTTCCAGGACCAGGTCTTCGTGTTCACTCCCAAGGGTGACGTCAAGGATCTGCCGCGCGACGCGACGACCCTCGATTTCGCATACCGGATCCATACCGATGTCGGTCATCGCACCATCGGCGCAAAGGTCAACAACCGGCTCGTGCCCCTCGATTACAAGCTGCGCAATGGCGATATCGTCGAGATCGTGACCACCAAGGCAGCGCATGGACCGAGCCGCGACTGGCTGAACATCGTGAACACCAGCCATGCGCGCGAGAAGATCCGGGCATGGTTCAAGCGTCAGCAGCGCGACGAGAACATCACGCAGGGCAAGGACCTGCTCGACCGCGAGCTGCGACGGCTTGCGCACGAGACGCTCGCCTCGGTCGATGCCGGACGGTTGATCGAGATCGCCGCGCAGTACCGCTATCGCGAGATGGACGACTTCTACGCGGCCATCGGGTACGGCGCCATTTCGTCGGCGAGCGTGGTCAGCAAGCTCGAGATCCACGACGACGCGGCCATCACCCTGCCCGAGGAGGCGCCGCCGGCGGCGCCGTCCACGACCGGCGTGCGAGTGAAGGGCGTGGGCGACCTGCTCGTCCGTTTCGCGAAGTGCTGCTCGCCGATTCCCGGCGACGAGATCACCGGCTACGTGACGCGCGGCAAGGGAGTGACGGTCCACCGCGCGTCCTGTCCATCGGTCCTGTCGGAGCGGGACATCGAGCGGTTGATCGACGTCGAATGGGAGTCCGCCGGCCAGCAGACCTACCCGATCACGGTCCGGATCTCGGCGCTCGACCGCCCGGGACTGCTGAGCGACATCACGAACGTGGTGGCCGAGTACAAGGTGAACATCGTGGCCGCCTCGGTCGCCACCCATCCCGACGCCACCGCGGTGATCACGGCCACGTTCAAGGTGGAGTCGCTCCAGCAGCTCGCCCGCGTGCTCGCCAAGATCGAGCGACTGCGGGATGTCACATCTGTCACGCGCGAGGCACGGTAGGCCGATGAAGGGCGATCGCGTCGAGGCCGTCGTCGACACCGGGCAGGGCGGCACACAGACATTCGAGATCGTGGCGACGCGCGCCGGACGCCGGATCGAGGTGACGACGGCGCGCGGCGTGGTCGAGGTCAGCGAGGTGACCCGCAGTGGCACCCCCGTGCGCACCGGTCGCTTCATGGCCACTCGGCTCGTCGCCCTCGTGGAGCATCCGGCCGCCGAGGGCCGCGAGCGGCCGGTTGAAGTCTCGACGCGCCGCCGATTGAGGGCATCATCACAGGACGCGTGACCGCTGAATACCTGACAGCCGAACCCGACATGCCCAGGTCCCATCGATGGATTGGCCGGCGCATGGTTGAGCTCTCCGGCCGATGAGCGATCCGCTTGAGAGTCTGCGACGAGCGTGCCTCTCCTGGCCGGACGTCGAGGAGCGGCTGAGCCACGGGGAGCCGAGCTGGTTCCATCGCGGCAAGCGCAGCTTCGTGACGTATGCCGACCACCATCACGATGACCGCCTGGCGTTCTGGTGCGCCGCGCCGCCCGGCGCCCGTGACACCCTCGTGGCGGCCGAGCCAGACTCCTACTTCGTTCCTCCGTATGTCGGCCATCGTGGCTGGCTCGGCGTCTACCTCGACGTGCCGGTCGACTGGGATGTCATCAACGGGCTCGTCGGCGACGCGTACCACACGACCGCCGGTCGGGGCCGATAGACTCGCAGCCATGGCCAGGACGATTCCGGTTCCGCGCGGAACGCGTGACCTGCTGCCCGAGGAGACGCCCGCGTGGGATCGGGTGGAGGCGGTCGCCCGTGACCTCAGCCGACGCTATGCCCTCGAGCGCATCGAGATCCCGCTCTTCGAGCGAATCGAGCTCTTCACTCGGGGCCTGGGGGAGTCATCAGACACGGTCGAGAAGGAGATGTTCCGGGTGGCCGGCGCGAAGGGCAGCGAGGAGGAGGCAGCACCCTGGGCGCTCCGACCCGAGCCGACCGCCGGGATCGTTCGCGCCTTCATCGAGCACGGCATGCACGTGCGACCCGGGCCGCAGCGGCTGACCCTCATCGGTCCCATGTTCCGCTACGACCGGCCGCAGGCCGGGCGCTTCCGCCAGTTCAGCCAATGGGATGTCGAGGTCATCGGCGACGCCGGGCCGGCCGTCGACGCCGAGCTCATCGAGCTCGGTCATCGGTTCTACGCGGAGGTCGGCCTGGCCGACGTCGTCGCCCGCGTCAACTCGATCGGCGATGCGGAGTGTCGGCCGGCGTATCGGGAGGTCCTCATCCGCTACTTCAGCGCCCACGAGGATCGCCTCAGCGACGATTCGCGGCGCCGCCTGCGAGTCAACCCGCTGCGGGTGCTCGACGACAAGGAGCTCCCGGCCGACCTGGCCGCCGAGGCGCCGCGCGGCATCGACCACCTGTGCAACGCCTGCCGCGAGCACTTCGAGGCGGTCCGCGCGCTGCTCGATGCGCTGGGAGTACGCCACGAACTTGACCACCGGCTGGTGCGCGGGCTCGACTACTACACGCGCACGGCGTTCGAGTTCTACGTGGCCGGGCGCGAGGGGCAGCAGCAGGCGCTCGGTGGCGGCGGCCGCTACGACGGGCTGGTGGAGCTGCTCGGAGGACGGCCGACCCCCGGGATCGGCTTCGGACTCGGGCTCGATCGGATGATCCTGGCCATGAGCGAGCAGGGCGTCGTGCTGCCCTCCCGCCGGCCGCTGGTCGCCATCGTCGGCAGCGGGGACGATCAGGCCAGCCGCCTGCGGGTCGCGGCCGCTCTGCGCGAGGCCGGCGTGGCCGTACGTCCGGATGGATCGACCCGCAAGCTGGGAAAACAGCTCGAGTCGGCCGCGAAGGCCGGGGCGCGGTGGGCCGTCATCGTCGAGGAGGGGGAGACCGTCACGCTGAAGGACCTGTCCAGCGGCGAGCAGCAGGATGCGCTCGCCATCGAAACAGTCGTGGCGGCCGTCAGCGGATGAAGCCGCTTGCGATCGTGATGGTGATGCTGGCCACGATGCCCATCAGGACCACCATCACCACGATGCCGGCCGTATAGCCGAACGCGTACCGCCGTGGCCGGTCGCCGAGATCGTCGCGGACGGCGGCAAGGGGGCCGACCGCGTCCCCGCCAGACATGGCCGCTCGTCGAGCGTCGGCGGCGGCGACCATGGCGCGGGCGGCAAGACGGCGCTCCTCGTCCTCGATCGCCTCCGCCGCACGGCGCATCTCGTCGCGGTTCCCCGGCGCATCCGACCACCAGGCGACCCATTCGGTGAGCGCCGCGCGCTCGAATCGTTGCCACGGGGTGTCGTTCGGGAGCAGCGCCAGCCGCTCGCGCGCCTCGTCGATCCGCCCGTTGGCGGCGAGCAGCTCAATGCGCAGCGGTCGCAGGCCCATGGTGTCGGGCAGCGCATCGACCATGGCAGGGGTGGCGCGTGGCAGCGCCGTCAGCCGTCGCCCGAGCTCGCCCTGCCAGCGTTCGGTCTCCCAGCCGTTGAGCCAGGTCATCACGTCGTGGGCGCGCCGGACGGCCCCCGGCTGCACGAGCAGCCAGAGCGGAGCCATGACCGCCACGAAGACGGTGGCATCGACGAGCTGGCGCATCGGTGTCCCGAGGACGCCGAACAGGAGCCCATCGGCGACGTACGCAGCGATCAGGCCAGCTGTGAGGCCGACGACCGCCGGCCGGATGGGACCGATCGACTCCGCTCGCCGGAAGGCCTCGCTCAACGCGCGCATGCGCGGGTGCGGCTCGGGCGCGGCGGGACGGCGACGGCGGAACATCGGCGAGGCATGATAGCCCGCTCTCATCGGCTACCATGGCCGCTCCCATGAGCACCGGCCTCCGTACCCACACCTGTGGCGAGCTGCGCGCCGAGCATGTCGGCGAGCGCGTGGCGTTGGCCGGCTGGGTGCATCGGCGCCGCGACCACGGCCATCTTGCCTTCTTCGATCTGCGCGACCGTCACGGGATCACCCAGGTCGTCACGAATGCCGAGGACGCCGCCGACGCGCATGCCGCCGCCGAGCCGGCTCGCAACGAGTGGGTCATCCAGGTCGAGGGCGTCGTGCGCGCGCGGCCCGATGGCACGACCAACGCGGAGCTGGCCACGGGCGCGGTCGAGGTCGCGGTGGATCGGTTCGTGGTGCTGAACCCGTCGAAAGTGCCGCCGTTCTACATCAACGAGGTGCAGCCCGGCCTCGATGAGGCGCTGAGGCTGAAGCATCGGTACCTGGACCTCCGTCGACCGCCGATGCAGGCCCGCATGCTGCTCCGATCGCGCCTGGCCTCGGCCATCCGCGGTGCGCTCGAGAACGAGGGATTCGTCGAGATCGAGACGCCGACGCTCATCAGGTCGACACCGGAGGGGGCGCGCGACTTCGTGGTGCCGTCGCGCCTGCGTCCGGGGGAGTTCTACGCGCTTCCTCAGTCGCCGCAGGTGCTCAAGCAGCTGCTCATGGTGGCCGGCTACGACCGCTACTACCAGCTGGCGCACGCCTACCGCGATGAAGACGGCGGCCGCGCGGATCGCCAGCCGGAGCACACCCAGGTCGACATCGAAATGAGCTTCGTGACCGAGGAGGACGTCATCTCGACCGTCGAGCGCGTGATCACCCGTGTCGCGAAGGAAGTCCTCCCGGCTCGGCCGATCCTGGCCGAGCCCTTCCCGCGCTTGAGCTACGCCGAGGCCATGGACCGCTACGGATCCGACAAGCCCGACGTCCGCTTCGGCCTGGAGCTGGTCGACCTGACCGATGCGGTCCGCGATATCGACTTTCGCGTCTTCTCCGAGCCGATCGCGGCGGGTGGCGCGGTCTTCGGCATCGCGGCGCCCGGCTGCGGCGATTACTCTCGCAAGCAGCTCGATGAGCTGATCGATCTCGCCAAGCGTCACGGCGCGAAGGGCCTCGTCCACCTGTCCGTCAGCGCCGATGGAGCGCTTCACGGTCCGGCGGCGAAGTTCCTGGAGGGGCGTGAGGCTGCGCTCGCGGGCGCCACGAGCGCTTCGGCCGGTGACCTGGTGCTGATCGTCGCCGATGCCGACCGTGTCGCGGGCGCGGAGGCGCTGGGCCACGTGCGCCTCGCGATGGGCGATCGACTCGGCCTGCGCCAGCCCGGCGTCCTCTCGTACGTGTGGGTGCATCGGTTCCCGATGTTCACCTGGGACGATGAAGGGCAGCGCTGGGATGCGACGCACAACCCGTTCAGCGCGCCGGCTCCCGAGGATCTCGACCGACTCGAGTCGGATCCGGGATCGGTGCACGCGCAGCAGTACGACCTGGCGCTCAATGGCTGGGAGTCGGGCGGCGGATCGATCCGGATTCACCAGCGCGACCTGCTCGAGCGGGCATTCGCGCTCATGGGCCACACGCTGGAAGGCATGCGCGACCAGTTCGGCGCGCTCCTCGACGCCCTCGAGTACGGTGCCCCGCCGCACGGCGGGATTGCCATCGGCCTCGACCGGTGGGCCGCCCTCTTTGCCGAGGTGGACAACATCCGCGAGGTGATGGCCTTCCCGAAGACCCAGTCCGGCACGGATCTCATGCTGGACGCACCCTCACCGATCGCTGCAGAGCAGCTCGACGAGCTCCACTTGCGCATCGTCGAGGAATAGCCGCCGGGTTCGGTGGCTGCCGGCGCGGGCCGGGTTGCCATTTTTCGCTCACAGCGATACTAGGCGGGATCAGGCGCGACTCGGGCGCTGGCTGAGCTTGGACTTTCGCGCGGGCGAGCCGAGATGGCCTCCTAACGTCGCTCACAGCGCAGGATGGCAGCATCGGTCGGAGAAGCCGCGCGGCGCGTCCACGGCCCAGCCCGCTGGAAATGTGGTCTGGTTGTTCCGTCTTGCCTGAGGCCGCGCCCATCGCCGGTCCAGTCGATCCAGGGGCGGAGATGACGCCTGACCTGATGGTCGCGGATCCGGCAGTCATTTCACCAAACGGCGTCGTGTCGCTGACGTTCCCCAAGGGCACGGATCGTGGTGTCCTGTTCGTCCGCGAGCGACGCATCGGTGATTCGTGGGCGCATGTGTACGACCTGTTGTCGGACGTCCAGGCGAAGGTTGGCAGCGTTCATCGCATTCGGTTGGTGCCAGGCCGATGGCCGTCCCAACGATCGGCGTCGGTGGGCCGGGGCCGGATCGCATGTCGATCCCCGAGACCGTCGAGGTTGGCGAGTACCGCATCTGCACCGGCAATGCTGGCGAGAACTTCTGCACCCCGATCGAGATCATCGCTCCCTGATGCGTCATGCATCCGCGGGGAGGTAGCTCCCGTCCGAGTCGTGGGTTTCGCGACCTGTGAGAGCCGGGTTGAAGACACAGACCAGGCGCAGCGGCGAGATCACGCGGATGGAATGACGGTCGTGCTCCGGCGCATAGACCGATCCAGGACCGATGCGGTGCACGACGCCGGTGTCGCGCTCGGTGATCTCGGCCTGGCCCTCGATGCAGTAGCAGGCCTCGTTGTGGTGCTTGTACCAGAGGTCCATGCTCGCGCCGCCGTCGACGGTCGTCTCGGACAACGAGAAGCCAAGGCCGTCGTCGCGCACCAGGAGCCGTTGTGCGCGCCAGCCGTGCCCGCGAACGTCGCGCTCTGTCCCACTGGTTTCCTCGAGCGTTCGAACGATCAATGTCGCCCCTTCCTTCGGCTGTTCTCAAAGTCGCCCGTGGCATGTCGCCCGTGGCATGTCGCCCGTCGCACGTCGCCGTAGCCGAACTTGCCATATTCCGTATACAGCGATGGTAGACGGCATGGTCGGCCGAATTGCGTGGCGTGTGAGCAGGGATGGGTCCGGATTTCCGGCCGCGGGCCTCCTAACACCGCTCACAGCGGTGCATGGCAACCTAGCAGGACCTGAGCCCACGTACTCACGCTCACCGCGGTGGATGCCAAGATTCGCCACGCAGCGCCGCGCGCGCCGGAGACGCTCAAGCGAGCGTGCCTGCCGCGCTCCAGACTGCCCACGGCTATCATCAAGGCATGGCCGTGTACCTTGATCACGCCGCGACCTCGCCCCTGCGCCCGGAGGTGCTGGAGGCGATGCTGCCGTACCTCACGAAGCACGGCGGCAATCCCTCGAGCCTCCATGCGTCGGGTCGCCGCGCCCGCCAGGGCGTCGACGAGGCGCGCGAGCTCGTCGCGCAGCGCATCGGCGCACAGCCACGCGAGATCGTCTTCACCGCCGGTGGCACGGAAGCCGACAACCTGGCGGTCAAGGGCGTCGCCTGGGCGGCCACCCCCCGCGGGCGCCACATCATCACGACCGCCGTCGAGCACAAGGCGGTGCTGAACGCGACCGCCGTCCTGGAGCGCAGCGGCTTCGAGGTGACCGTCCTGCCGGTGGACCGATACGGACGCGTCGACCCGATCGACGTCGCCGCGGCACTCACCGAACGAACGACGCTGGTCAGCGTGATGGCCGCAAACAACGAGGTGGGCACGCTCCAGCCGATTGCCGCAATCGGCGAGATCGTGCGCGGGCACGGCGCCAGGCTGCACGTCGACGCGATCCAGTACGCAGCCCACGAGGCGATCGATGTCAACGCATGGCAGGCCGATCTCGTCAGCCTGTCGGCGCACAAGCTCGGTGGTCCGCAGGGCGTCGGCGCGCTCTTCGTGCGCCGCGGAACCCAGATGCTGCCGCAGCTGCAGGGGGGCTCGCAGGAGCGACAGCGCCGGGCGGGGACCGAGAACGTGGCCGGGATCGTCGGATTCGGCGCGGCCATCAACCGGCCCCTTGTGGCGGCCACGTCTCGCCTGCGCGAGGTCTGCGGCCGCCTTCGCGATGGCCTCCTCGCATTCGACGGCATCACCCTCACCGGTCACCACGAGGATCGGCTGCCGAACAACGTGAGCGTGGTGATCGACGGCGTCGAGGGCGGCGACCTGGTGGCGGCGCTCGACCTCGAGGGTATCGAGACCTCGACCGGGAGTGCGTGCACCTCGGGCAGCACCGAACCGAGTCACGTGCTGCTGGCGATGGGCATCGATCCACACCTGGCCCACGGCTCGCTGCGCCTGACACTTGGCCCGGAGACCTCGGAATCCGATGCCGAGGTCACGTTGGCAGCGATGCAGACCGTCCTGCCGAGGCTGCGGAGCGCTGTCGGTCTTCAGCCGAAGGCGACGGTGCCCGCATGAGCCGGATCGTGGCCGCCATGAGCGGCGGCGTGGATTCGTCGGTCGCCGCTGCGCTGCTGGCGAAGGAACGTGGCAAGAACGAGGTGATCGGCGTCTGGATGCGCACCCACGGCGAGATGCCGGAGGGCTACGAGCAGTCGCGGTCCTGCTGCTCGCCCGATGCGGCCGACGATGCCCGGCGCGTCGCGCAGCTGATCGACATCCCGTTCTTCACGCTCAACGTGGAGAAGGAGTTCGGGGCCCGGGTGATCGATGCGTTCGTCGACTCCTACCTGGATGGATCGACGCCGAATCCGTGCCAGGCCTGCAACCAGTACATCAAGTTCGACGAGCTCCTTCGTCGTGGTCTCGCCGCCTACGGAGCCGATGCGGTCGCCACCGGCCACTACGCGCGCCTCGAGCAGCGTGACGGTCGATGGCGCCTCATGCGCGCCGCCGATGCCGACAAGGACCAGACCTACTTCCTGTGGGTGCTCGACCAGGAGCAGCTCGCGCGGACGCGCTTCCCGCTGGGCGACCTCACGAAGCCGGAGGTCCGCGCCATGGCCGCCGAGCTGACCCTGCCCACGGCGCAGAAGCCGGAGAGCCAGGAGATCTGCTTCGTTCCGCTCGGCGACTACCGTGCCCTGCTGGAGGAGCGACGCGGGTATGCCGGCGATCCCGGTCCGATCGTCGACGCCGACGGCACGCGCGTCGGCACCCACACCGGCTACGCGCACTACACGGTCGGCCAGCGCCATGGCCTGGGCGTCGCGCTCGGCGAGGCGGTGTATGTCCGCGAGGTCCAGCCGGCCACCAACACCGTCGTCATCGGCCGCCGCCAGGAGGTCGCTCAGCACTCGTTCACCGTCGACGGCGCGCGATTCACCGCCGGCGAGCCGCCGAGGGAGCGCTTCGATGCATCGGTCCGTATTCGTCACAGGGCGCCGGACGTCTCCGCCGAGGTGACCATGGTCGGCCGAGATCGGTTCCTGGTGGAGACGGCCGAGCCGGTGTGGGCGCCGGCCGCCGGCCAGGCTGCGGTGCTGTACGACCGCGCGGAGTGCCTCGGCGGGGGACGCATCGTTCGCTCCGACGGCTAGGCGCCAGCCTGCTCGATGCCTCCGTGGCTCGTCTGGGTCCCCATCCTGGCCCTCATCAACCTGCTGCTCTTCATCGCGGTGCGCGGCCGGTGGGGGAAGAGCGTGCTGGTTCTGGCGATCGCGGCCGTCATCGGCGTCGTCATCGGCGACCAGGTCGCGGGCCTCACGCAGCTCGAGGTCCTGCGCATCGGCGACATGCATGTTGTCGCCGCGTCAGTGGGCGCGCAGCTGTTCATGGTGGCGTTCACCCTGCTCGGCGCTCTCGGCCCGATCCGCGTGGAGGAGTAGCACGGTCACGTCCGGCATGGAAGTTGTCTCGTTTATCTGGCCAGCTTTCATCATCAGGCCTGGGTCGGGGAACGGCCGAACGCGGCGATGTGGCCGGTGTAGAGTCGCGCGATGGACTTCGCCCTGGCTATCTTCAACATCGGTGCCGGGCTCGGCGTGCTGGCCGCCGGAGGTGCGCTCGTCTACCTGGCCTGGCGGACGACGCCGCTCATCAAGGAGTCGCGGGCGCTCACGTCGGATCTCCGACGACTGGCCCGCACGACCGACGCGGAACTGCGACCGATCCTGGCGCACGCACGCGAGCTCACGAGCAACGTCGAGGTTCTGAGCGAGGACGCTGCGGTCAAGCTCGACCGCCTGACGGACCTGATGAACAGCCTCCAGCACAGCCTCGACACCGTCCAGATCACCGCCGGTCCGCGACGGCCCGAGGTGCGGTCGGTAGAATCGTGGGAAACGCGAGAGGACTCATCGGACACATGAAGGACTCCGGATTCGGCAGCTTCCTGGCCGGTGTCGTGATCGGCGGGCTGATCGGCGCCGCGCTGGGGCTGATCCTGGCCCCGCAGACCGGCGAGGAATTCCGAGAGCACGTCAACGACTTCGTGGAGAACAAGCGCGCCGAGATCGGCGATGCCGTCAACGAGGGGCGCCAGGCCGCCGAGCAGGCGCGCGCCGAGATGGTCACCGATTACGACGCCCATGCCGGCGCGCGGCCCGAGGGCGCCGCCTCCTGACTCCCGTCTGAACCCACGACCGCAGATCAGCGCACGAGAGCCGGTGGGTCGCCGGCTCTCGTCGTGAACGAAGGATGAACCGATGCAGCCGATGAGCGCCGCTGAGATCCGCGAGCGTTTCCAGCGCTTCTTCGAGGAGCGCGGTCATACGCGCGTGCCATCGGCGCCGATCCTGGCGAAGGACGATCCGACGCTGCTGTTCGTGAACTCCGGCATGGCACCCTTCAAGCGCGTCCTCACCGGCGAGGAGAAGCGCGACTACGTTCGCGCGGTCGACGCGCAGCTCTGCCTGCGCGTGGCCGGCAAGCACAACGACTTCGAGGAGGTCGGTCGCACGCCGCGCCACCAGACCCTGTTCGAGATGCTCGGCAACTGGAGCTTCGGCGACTACTTCAAGCGCGAGGCGATCCATTGGCACTGGGAGCTGCTGACCGGGGAGTTCGGGATCCCCGCGGATCGCCTGGCGGCGACCGTCTACACCGATGACGACGATGCCCACGCCGTCTGGGCCGAGGAGATCGGTCTGCCGCCCGATCGCATCGTTCGGTGGGGGAACATCGCCGTCGGAGATGAGAAGAACTTCTGGCGCATGGGCGACACGGGCCCCTGCGGCCCATGCAGCGAGCTCCACTACGATCGGGGCGAGCACCTGTCGGAAGGTCCGCACTGCATCCCGGACCACTCGGAGACCTGCCCGCGCTGGCTGGAGGTCGGCAATCTCGTCTTCATGCAGTTCGACCGCGCTGCAGACGGCAGCCTGGCACCGCTGCCGATGCAGAGCGTGGATACCGGGACGGGCCTGGAGCGGCTGACGTCGGTCATCCAGGATGTCGACTCCAACTACCGGACCGACCTGTTCGTCCCGATCATCGAGCGCCTCGCACAGTTCATCGGTCACGACCCCGAGACCGTCGAGAGCGAGCGATTCAGCTACCAGGTGGTCGCCGATCACTCGCGTGCCATGACCTTCCTGCTGGCCGAGGGCGTGACGCCGTCCAACGAGGGCGCCGGCTACGTGCTGCGCCGCATCATCCGCCGCGCGGTGCGTCACGGACGCCTGCTGGGGATCACGGGGCCGTTCCTGGGTGAAACGTGCGCGGTGGTGATCGGTCTGATGGGCGAGGCTTACCCGCACGTCGCCGAGCAGCGCGAGACCGTCCTCGGCGCCATCGAGGTGGAGGAGGAGAAATTTGCACGCACGCTCGAGGCGGGAAGCGCGCGCCTGGACGAGCTGGTGGCCGCCGGCGGGATCATCAGCGGTGCCGATGCGTTCCGCCTGCACGACACGTTCGGCTTTCCGATCGACCTGACCGTCGAGGTGGCTGCCGAGCGCGGGGTCAGCGTCGACCGCGCCGGCTTCGATGCGGCGATGGCCGAGCAGCGCGAGCGCTCGCGCGGCGAGAAGCGCGGCGGCCTGCAGCTGGATCCCGAGGTGGCGGCGCTGCGCAGCGAGTTCATCGGCTACCCGAACGAAACCAGCGCGGACGGTTTGCGCGTCCTTGCCGCGGTGCCCGGCGAGCCAGCGGCGATCGTGCTCGATCGGACCCCCTTCTACGCGGAGGGTGGCGGGCAGATCGGCGATCGGGGCGAGCTGATCGGGCCGGGTGGTCGGCTGCGGGTCGACGACACGCAGCGAAGCGGCGACGCGATCGCACACCTCGGCCAGCTGTCCGGCGAGCTGCGCGTCGGGGACGTGGTGCACGCCGAGGTCGACGAGGGACGCCGATGGGGCGCGGCGCGCAACCACACCGGCACGCACCTCCTGCATCGGGCTCTGCGCGACGTGCTGGGAGAGCAGGCCAAGCAGGCCGGATCCTGGGTCGGGCCCGAGGCGCTGCGGTTCGACTTCCCGGCCCAGTCCGCCACGCCGCGGGAGGCGCTGCGCGAGGTGGAGCGGCTCGTCAACGCGCAGATCCGCCGCAATGCGCCTGTCCATCCAGGGTGGATGAAGATGGAGGACGCGCAGTCGCTCGGCGCCGACATGTTCTTCGGTGAGAGGTACCTGCCCGAGTCGGTGCGCGTCGTCCGGGTCGACGGATACTCGAAGGAGCTGTGCGGCGGCACGCACGTGGCGGCCACCGGCCAGATCGGCCAGCTCGTGATCACCGGCGAGTCCAGCATCGGCGCCGGCCTGCGCCGCATCGAGGCGGTCACCGGCGAGGCCGCGGCCGACCTGGTCAGCGCGAGGCTGGAGGCGTTGCGGAGCACGGCCCTCCTGCTCGGTGAGCAGGACGAGAAGGTTCCGCAGCGCGTCGAGGCGCTCCTGGCGCGACTCCGCGAGGCGGAGAGGGCCGCAAGGGCTCCGCGTGGAACGTCCGCAAGGCTGGATGCGGCAGCTGCGCTGCACGGTGCCCAGGAGGCCGGATCGACGAAGGTGATCGTGCAGGCCTACCCGGAGGCCGATGCGAACGCCCTGCGCGGTCTCGCCGACGACCTTCGCGGCATGACAGGACGCTTCGTGCTCGTCTCGGCGGCTGGCGCGGATGGCAAGCCATCGATCCTGGTGGCCGCAAGCCGAGATCTGACCGCGGAGGGCTTCGACGCCGGCGCCGTCGTCCGCGCGGCCGCGCCGCTCATCGGCGGCGGCGGGGGTGGTCGCGCGGATCTCGCGCAGGCCGGTGGGCGCGATGCGTCACACCTCGACGAAGCGCTCCGCGAAGCGGCGCGGCTCGCACTCGAGTCGCTCCGGCGGATCGAGACGGCCTGACACGACCACCGTGACCGGCGTTCAGCGGCTCTGGGGACGCGTTGCGGATCGGCTCCGAGCTTCCGCGCGATCGGGCCGCTCGCCGGCGATCGCCGCGCTCGACATCGGCACCGAGTTCGCGAAGGCGCTCGTCCTCTCGGTGGAGACCGACGCGGATGGCCGGCTCGTCGGCGTCGTGCGTGGCAGCGGACGGCAGCGACAGGGCCTCGCGCACATGCAGTCCGGGACCGTGAGCGACATCGATGCCGTGGTGGCCAACTGTCGTGTCGCGATGGACGAAGCACGCGCGATCGCGGGTGTACGTCCCTCCGCGGCGGTGATCGGCATCGCGGGTGAGCTCGTGAAGGGTGCCACGAGCACGCTGACCATGCGTCGCGATGACCCGCGGGCATCGCTCGGCGAGCCGGAGCTGGAGCGCATCGTGATGCGCGCCCAGGAGTCCGCGCTGCGCGAGGCCGAGGAGCGGATCCGGTGGGAGTCCGGCATGGATCGGCTCGACGTACGGCTCGTGCACGCCGCCATCGTGGAGATGACGATCGACGGCTACCCGGTCAGCAATCCGATCGGCTTTACGGGGGCGCAGGTCGAGCTGCATCTCTTCAATGCCTTCGCGCCGATGGTCCACCTCGGCGCACTCCAGTCCGTCGCGACCGCGCTCGATCTCGAGCTGCTCGGGGTGATCGCGGAGCCCTACGCGGTGGCCACCTGCCTCGACCCGGGCGAGCTGGGCGACGCAGGTGCGGTGTTCGTCGACATCGGCGGCGGGACGACCGATGTCGCGCTCGTCCGAGGCGGAGGCATCGCCGGCACCAAGATGCTGGCCCTCGGCGGGCGCGCCTTCACGAAGGGCCTGGCGGAGCGGCTGGGCATCGCCTTCGCCGATGCCGAGGCGGCCAAGCTCTCCGTCGTCTCGGGCGACCGCTCGGAGGTTTCGGATGCGCTGCTCGAGGACGCGCGCATCTGGCGCTCGGGCATCGAGCTGATGATCGGTGATCTTGCGGGCGGGGAGCTCCTGCCGGGACGCATCCTGCTCTGCGGGGGCGGGGCCGACCTGCCGCAGGTGCGGCTCGTGCTCGACGAGGAGGGCTGGTGGGATCGCCTGCCCTTCGCGCGACGGCCGAAGGTCCGGGCGCTGGCGCCCGACGAGGTGATCGGCCTGCGCGATGCGACCGGCACGCTCGGCACGCTCGGCACGCGGCAGGATGTGACGCCGATGGCACTCGCCCACCAGGCGCTGATCCTCGATGCCGGCGCATCCGCCGTCGACCGCGCCATGCGCGGTGTCGTGCGCGAGATGGCGCTGTGAGCGAGGAGACGTTGCTCCTCTACCTGGAGGCCGATGACGAGGTGACCTCGGTCGTCCGCCGCCTGCGCGTGGCCGATGCCGAGCGGGTCATCCTCGTGGTGCCCGGCCGCTCACGCGCCACCTCGAGTGTCGTTGCCCTTCGCCTTCTCGCACGGGTCGGGGAGGAAGCTGGACGACGCGTGGCCGTGGTGGGCGACGTGCTCACGCGATCCCTCGCATCCGAGGCAGGCCTCGAGGCGTTCGTCACGGTCGGCGACGCTCGCAACGCGGCGCCGGCCGAGGTCGGTGCGCATGGGAAGGGCGCGTCGATTCACGTGGTGCGCGGCAACGTGTCCGAGGAGACTGCGCCCATCGCAGCCGCGATCCAGCCCGCGCCGGCGCGGACCGACCCGGACACCGAGACGCGGCCGGTCGCCGTTCCACGCGCCGCGGAACGGAGAGATCGGCCGGTGGATGCCAGCCGCCGATCCGGTCGTGCCCTCCCGCTGGCATTCATCCTCGGCGGTCTCGCCGCACTCCTGCTGGCTGCCGCTGCAGTCGTCGCCGTCGTCGTGCTGCCGGCGGCCACCGTGACCATCGAGCCGGCGGGTGAGCCGCTCGGGCCGGTCCCGTACGAGATCCGCCTCGACGACCCGGAGCGGCTGACCGGTACCGTCGAGGCCGAGGCTCCGGTGACGGCAACCGGGACGTATCCGATCCAGGCCGCAGCGACCGGCACGGTGGTGCTCCGCAACTTCAACACGGTCGATGTGGCAGTCGGCGCCGGTACGCTCGTCGCCGCCGGTGAGCAGGCGTTCGAGACGGTGGCCGAGATCGTCGTCCCGGCTGGGACGCTGACGGGCGCTGGAACGATCCAGGCCGGCGAGGAGGCGGTCGGGGTGACTGCGGCGGCGGTCGGACCAGCGGCCAACGTCGCCGCCGATGCCATCGACACGATCCTGACCCAGAACGTCGCCGCCCGCCTGCGTGGATTCCCGAACAACACGTCGCGACTCGTCCTCAATCCGGAAGCCACGGTTGGTGGTGTCGACACGACCGGCCCGGAGATCACGCAGGCCGACGTGGATGCGGCGCGAACCGCCCTGGGCGAGGCGCTCGAGGTGGCCTTGACCGAAGCGCTCGAAGGCAGCGGCGAGGCGATCTTCGCCGATCCGACGGAGACCGCAGAGCCGGTCGTCGATGGGCTCGAGGGCCTCGTCGAAACGCGCGACCAGGAGACGGCACGCATCAGCGGCTCTCTCGCCTACGATCGGCTCGTCGTCGACCGTGACGAGGTCATGCCACTGGCGGAGGCCCGCCTCGTGGACGACGCGAACGTCGTGCCATCCGGTCACGAGCTCCTGCCGGATGCAACCCGGGTGACCATCGGGGATGCTCGGCGCGACGGCGACGCCATCGTGGTGAGCGTCAGCGTCACCGGCGCTTCGACGGCTGTCATCGATCGGGACGAGGTCATCGACCGCGTGCGGGGGCAAGGCCTCGAGACGGCCCATGACGCGCTCGTCGAGCTGGGGGAGCCGAGGATCGAGCTCTGGCCGGGGTGGGTCGCATCGGTGCCGGAGCTCGACTGGCGGATCGACGTCCAGGTCGTGACCCGACGGTGAGCAGGTTGATCGGCCTCGACCATGGCAGCCGGCGCATCGGCGTTGCGGTGGGCGACACCGAAACCGGCATGGCCTTCGCGCGCCCCGCCATCCGGCGGCGCAGGCTGCTCGCCGACCTCGCGGCGATCGAGGCGCTCATCACCTCGGAGGGGGCCGAGACCGTCGTGATCGGTTTGCCGATCAACATGGACGGCAGCGAGGGCGACCAGGCAGCATCTGCCCGTCACTTCGGCGAGCGGTTGGTCGCCCGAGGCATGGCAATTGCCTATGAGGACGAGCGTCTCAGCTCGTGGGAGGCGGGGGAGCAGCTGTCGGAGGCCGGCAGGCGACCGCGGCGCGAGAGCGGCGAGCTGGACTCGACGGCCGCCCGCGTGATCCTGCAACAATATCTCGATGCCCGCCGTTGGACGGGACCGCCTGAGGAGACTGAATGACCCGACGCCCCGCACCAATGGGTGAGTACGAGGAGCGACGCAACGCCCGCATCCGCCAGCTGCGTGAGCAGCGCGAGGGACCGGTGCGTCGTCGACGTCGGGTGGAGCCGCTGCTGCTGATCATGTGGATCGCGGGCACGATCGCGCTCCTCGGCATCCTCATCGTGCTCGGGTTCAACGTCTTCTTTGCTCCGCGCGTGATGGCCTGGGTCGAGGAGAATCCCGGCGCCATCGAACATGGGCTGGTCGAGGACTTCGTGCAGTGGTATCGCCCCGGGGTGCTCGCCGACACGCCCGCGAGCGACGAGCAGCGGCGCGTCACCGTGAACGTCGAGACCGGCGCAACGGACACCTCGATCGGCCAGCTCCTCCACGACGAGGGGATCATCGGCAGCCAGATCGCGTTCCAGTACGCCGTCATCAATGCCGGGCGCGAGGGGACGCTTGCTGCCGGCGTGTATGACCTCTTTCCGACCATGACGCCGTCCGAGATCGTCGCCACCCTCCAGGGCCAACCGTTCGGCGAGGTCACCAGCGTGACCCTGCGGGAAGGGCTTCGCATCGAGGAGATCGTGGCCACCTTCGCCGCCAGCGAGATGACGATGAACATCGAGGAGTTCGCCTCCCTGCTCCAGGCGCCCCCGGCCGACCTGCTGAACCAGTACGACTTCCTTGCCGATCTGCCTGCCGGCAGATCGCTGGAGGGCTACATCGCGCCGGAGACGATCGAGTACCAGGTCGGTGCCGATGCCATCGAGGTCGTGCGGGGGCTGCTCGACCAGTTCCAGGCGTCGCTGACCGACCAGATCATCGCCGGCATCGACGCGAAGGGCCTGACCCTGGACGAGGCGATCATCATCGCCAGCATCGTGGAGCGCGAGGCGGTCATCGACGAGGAACGGCCGCTCATCGCCGCCGTCTACACCAAGCGCTTCCTGGAGCCGGAGAACCCGCAGACGGTCGGCCAGCTCAATGCCGATCCGACGCTCCAGTACGGGTTGACGACCGGCGAGCAGCGACCCGAGGGCCATCCGCTGCTGGGCGAGGGCGAGGGAGCCACGCTGCCCGCCGACGAGTGGGGCTCGATCGAGTGGTGGCCGCAGCTGCAGACCGGCGGAGCCGAGGTTGCGCTCGAGGAGTTCCTGCTCGGGTTCCAGACCTACACCCAGGCCGGGCTGCCGCCGATGCCGATCGCCGCACCGCGCATCGGCTCGCTCGAGGCGGTCGCCAGCGCACCGATCGACGACGGCTTCCTGTTCTTCGTGGCCGGCTGCCCGGACGGCACCCGGGACGGCTCCCACTACTTCGCCACCACCCTCGATGAGCACAACGCCAACATCGCGCGCGCCAACGGGGAGTGCGCGGGCCAGTGACCGATGCGCGGCTCTCAGCGTTGCGAGGGCTGCTCGGCGAGCACGCGCTCGATGGAATCCTGCTGAGCCGCAGCGCGAACAAGCGCTACTTCAGCGGCTTCCGGCTCGGGGATGCCGAGGGTCCGACATCGGGGTTCGCGGGCACGCTGCTGGTGACCCGCGAGGCGAGCCTCATCCTGGCCGACAGCCGGTACACGGAGCAGGCGGCCAACGAGACGTCCGGCTGGGAGATCATCGCGACCACGGGGCCGATCGAGGAGGAGCTGCCGCCCCTCCTCCTGAGCCACGAGATCACCGCACTCGGCATGGAGGCGGCCGTCGTCACCCACGCCGATTGGTCGGCGCTGGGGAAGGCGGCAGCCGGCGTCGAGCTGCACGCGATCGACGACGAGCTGGTCCCGCTCCGCATCCTCAAGACGCCGGAGGAAGTCGACGCCATCGGTCGGGCGTGCGCGTTGACCGATGCCTGCTTCGTCCATCTCTCCGAGTTCGTGCGGGTCGGCATGACCTAACGCGCGGTCGCGCTCGAGCGCGAGCGCTGGTTCCGCACCAACGGCGCGGAGGGCCTCGCCTTCGAGCCGATCGTCCTCGCGGGGCCGCGTGCTGCGATGCCGCACGGCCGCCCGTCCGAGGTTCGGATCGAGAGCGGCAACGTGCTCCTCATCGATTTCGGGTGCATCGTGGACGGCTATCGGTCCGACATGACCCGCACGCTGTTCGTGGGCGCTGTGCCGGACGAAGTCCGTCGCCACCACGATGCTGTCCGCGAGGCGCAGCAGGCGGCGATGGCGGCGATCCGTGTCGGCGTCAACGGCCAGGAGCTGGATGCCATCGCACGTCGCCGGATCGAGGCCGATGGGGTCGAGCCCTATGGCCACGGCCTGGGGCACGGGATCGGCCTGGAGACCCATGAGCCGCCACGGCTGCGCGCATCGGAGGCGTTCACGCTGGAAGCCGGGATGGTGTTCAGCGTGGAGCCGGGCATCTACCTCCCCGGCGTGACCGGCATCCGGATCGAGGACATCGTCGCGCTCCAGCCCTCCGGCCCGCGGCTCCTCACGAACTCACCGCGCGAGGCCCTCGTCGTCGGCTGACGGGTCGCGTTTCCTGTCTCCTGTTCGCCTCACGAAGCGCATGCCCTGCCGTATCCTGAGCGTCGCACCGCATCGGTCCATCAAGGGGAGCAGCGATTGATCAGCACCGGCGACGTCAAGAAGGGCGTCATCATCGAGCTCGACGGACAGCTCATGAAGGTCCTCGACTGGAGCCACATCAAGATGGCACGAGGATCCGCGCAGGTCCGAATGAAGCTCCAGAACGTGCGCAGGGGCGACATCGTTGAGCGGACGTTCCAGGCCGGCACTCGCTGGCCGCGCGCTCGCGTCGAGCAGCGCCGGGTGCAGTACCTGTACTCGGACGGCGACGTCTACCACTTCATGGACAGCGAGACGTACGACCAGTTCGCGGTCAACGCCGCCATGCTGGGTGACGATGCGCGCTACCTCGTTGAGAACACGGACGTCTTCGTCAGCTCCCACGAGAGTGAGATCCTGGGGGTCGACCTCCCGGTCACGGTTGATCTCGAGGTGGCGCAGACCGATCCCGGCTTTGCGGGTGATACCGCCACCGGTGCGAAGAAGGCGGCGACCCTCCAGACCGGCCTCGTCGTCCAGGTGCCGCTGTTCGTCAACGAGGGCGACCTCCTGCGCATCGACACCCGCACCGGCGAGTACGTCACCCGCGTCCAGTAGGGACCGGGTTGATGGGTATTCGGAACGACATCGGTGACGCATAGGCATGGCAGACCAACGGTCCCTGTGGGACCAGCCTGACGAGCAGCCACCGGCAGTGCCGGCGCCTGACCAGCCGGCCCGCGCCACGCCTCGCATCCTGCGGGTCACCGACCTCAACCGACGGGTGCGAAGCCTCCTCGACGCCGATGCCATCCTGGCGGACGTGTGGGTCGAAGGCGAGGTCAGCCAGCCGTCGTTCCCGCCGTCGGGCCACTGCTTCTTCACGCTCAAGGATGCGAACAGCCAGGTGCGAGCCGCGCTCTTTCGCGAGGAGCTCACGCGCGCCGGAATGCGGCCCACCCACGGCATGAATGTCATCATCCACGGTCGTGTTCGCGGATACGAGCCGCAGGGCGTCTATCAACTCTACGTCGACACCATCACGGCGGCCGGGGCCGGCGACCTCCACGCGCGCTACGAGGCCCTGCGCACGGAGCTCGCGGCAGCGGGCCTCTTCGAAGACGCTCGGAAACGGCCCATTCCCCGCTGGCCGAGGCGGATCGGCGTGGTCACGTCGCCGGTGGGAGCGGTCTGGCGCGACATCAACAACGTCCTCCGCCGCCGCTATCCGTTGGCCGAGCTCGTGCTCAGTGCGAGCGTCGTGCAGGGCACGACGGCTGCGCCGGCGATCGTGCGCGCGCTCCAGCGGCTGTATGCCCAACCCGACCTCGACACGATCATCCTTGCCCGCGGCGGCGGGTCGCTCGAGGATCTCTGGAGCTTCAATGACGAACGCGTTGTGCGGGCCGTGGCCGATTCCCCGGTCCCGATGATCGTGGGCGTCGGGCACGAGTCGGACGTCACGCTCGCCGACTTCGCGGCGGACCTGCGCGCCCCCACACCCAGCGCTGCCGCCGAGCTGGCCACGCCGGATGCGGCGCAGCTGGCGACCGTGGTCGGCCGGCTGCGAGAGCGCGCCACGGCCGCGCTCCTTGGCCGAGCGGTCGAGCGTCGCGCCTTTCTCGACGCGGAGCGGCGCGCGCTCACGGGACTGGCACCCGATATCGATGCGGCGCGCCAACGGTCGTCGGACCTTCTCGATCGCGCCACACGGGCGCTCAACGAGCGGCTGGCGCGCCGGCGCATGGTCGTCGAGTCCGCCCTCGCCACGCTGCGTACGCTGTCGCCGACCGCCACCCTGGAGCGCGGATATGCCGTGGCTCGCACCGCCGACGGCCGCATCCTTCACGATGCAACCGGCATCACCGCGGGAGAAGCACTGCAGGTGATCGTGGCCCGCGGTACCGTGGAGACCCGAGTCGAGCGTACCCGCGCCGATGGGACCGAGGAGCTTCTCTCATGATCGACGACGCCCGCTTCGACGTTCTGACCGACGAGGAGCTTGCGCGACGGCCGTTCGACGAGCTGGTGGTTGCGCTTCAGCAGACCGTCCAGCGCCTCGAGGGCGGCAGTGTCGGGCTCGAGGAGAGCATCAAGCTCTACAAGCAGGGCCTTCGACTCCACGCCGCCTGTGACACGCGACTGCGCGAGGCTGAGCTCACCATCACCGAGCTCGGACGGCGCGGCGTGACCGGCGCCGAACCCGGAGACGCCGCCAGCGAATGAAGCGGAGCACGCGGGACGTGCACATCGGTTCCACGCACGTATCGGCTCTGCCGGGACGCAGCGATGTCACGTCTTCGCCAGGTCGCTCGTCTGAACGGCGGCGGCATCGGCCCTATACTTTCGTGCGACCCCAGGAGGGCATGTATTCCTTGACTCTGCTCGAGACCATCCGCGAGCCGTCACAGCTGCACGGCATGACGCCGGAGCAGCTCGAAACCCTGGCCGCCGAGCTCCGCGAGAAGATGATCCGCACCGTTCACCAGACGGGCGGACACCTGGCGAGCTCGCTGGGGGCGGTCGAGATCACGCTCGCGCTGCACCGTACGATGAGCTCGCCACGTGATCGGATCGTGTGGGACACCGGCCACCAGGCGTACGCACACAAGCTCCTGACGAACCGATGGGACCGGTTCGACACCCTGCGCCAGCTCGACGGCATCGGCGGCTTTCCACGCCGCAGCGAGAGCGAGCACGACGTTTTTGACGGCGGCCACGCCGGCACCGGCGTCAGCATCGGGGTGGGCCTGGCGGCGGCTCGAGACATTCGCCCGCGGTCGAGCCCGGCGCGCCGGCAGCGCATCGCCGTCTGCGCGGGGGACGCGGCGATCGGGTCCGGCCTGACGATGGAAGCCCTCAACCACCTGGGTCACACGAAGCACCCACTGCTGATCGTGCTGAACGACAACGAGATGAGCATCAGCCCGTCGGTCGGCGGCCTCTCCACGCGGCTCAACAAGATGCGTCTGTCGCGCGCGTACCAGGACACGAAGTCCGCCACCGTCAAGGCGCTGCCGCGTGTTCCGGTGATCGGCAAGCCGGCGTTCGACCTGCTCGCATGGGCGAAAGAGGGATTCAAGCGCAGCTGGGCCAAGGTCGGCTTCTTCGAGGACATCGGCATCACCTACATCGGCGTCCTCGATGGCCACAACCTCGCCGAGCTCGAGGCGGCATTCGAAGCTGCGTTCCAGCTCCGCGGCCCGGTCGTCGTTCACGTGAAGACAATCAAGGGCAAGGGATATGCACCGGCCGAGGAGGACTCGATGAGCTTCCACGGCGCGAGCCTGCCGCCGATCGATCTGTGCCTCATCGATCCGACGGAGGAGCCGCTGCCCGCGGAGGGCAGGCCGAAGCGGAAGCCGAAGACCTACACGCAGACCTTCGTCGAAGAGCTCGTTCGGCTGGGTGAGGCCGACGAGCGGATCGCCGCCATCACGGCGGGCATGCCGACCGGCACGGGCCTCACGCGCTTCGCCGAGCACTTCCCGGCGCGCTTCCACGACGTCGGGATCGCCGAGCAGCACGCCGTCACCATGGCGGCCGGCCTGGCACTGGCCGGCATGCGTCCGGTTGTCGCCCTGTACTCCACGTTCAGCCAGCGAGCCTACGACGGCCTCGTCCATGACATCTGCCAGAACGAGCTTCCCGTTGTCCTCGGTCTTGACCGATCGGGCCTGGTCGGCGAGGACGGCACCTCTCACCAGGGCATGTTCATGCTGCCTGGCATGCGATCGTTGCCGAACCTGGCCGTCGCCTCACCGAAGGACGAGCAGGAGCTGCGCGACCTCGTCGTCACCGCGCTCAGCCTCGATGGGCCCGTTGCGCTCCTCTATCCCCGCGACGCGGGCGAGGACCTCGCGGATCGCGACGGCGTCGTGCTGGAACCGGGGCGAGGCGAGGTGCTGCGCACCGGCGACGACCTGCTGCTGGTCGGGTTCGGGCCCATCGTCCAGCGGCTGGTGCGCGTCGCTGCAGAGCTGGAGGCTGATGGTCTGGCTGCCACCGTCATCAACGCGCGCTGGGCGAAGCCGCTCGACGAGACGCTGATCGCCGAGCACGCCTCAGGCAAGCGGCTCGTCGTCACCGCGGAGGAGTCGGCGGCCATGGGTGGATTCGGCGACGGCGTGCTGGACGCGTTGAACCGGGCCGGCATCCACGTCCCCCTTCACAAGATCGCGCTCGCCGATGGATTCGTGCATCACGGCGCCGTCGACGACCTGCGACGTCAGCAGAGGATCGATGCGCCGGGCATCCTGGCCCAGGTGCGCGAGGCCCTCGGCCTTGGGCGCCGCGTCGCGCCAAAGCGCCGCTCGAAGGTCTCCGCCGCGTCATAGCGACCGGTTCGTCGTCGTGGTGTGGCTGGAGCTCGGTGCACGCGTGATCGTGCGGGCCCGCTCGGTTCTCGGCGCCGCTCAGCGGCGCAGACTGGAGCGCGAAGGCACGTGCAGGCCCCGCGGGTCGTGGTGAATCAGCCTCGCTGAGCGGCGATCCGAGAGGTTGAACCAAGCGCCGCATCCTATCAGCAGATATAGCATTATTGATATATCCGCTGAACGCGCGGACGAGCCTCGGCCGACCGCCGATGCCGAGGAGAGCAGCGTCCTTGGCGCTACGATCAACACCGATGGCGCGCATCCGGCTCGATCAGCTTCTCACCGCTCGCGGTCTGGCAGGCTCGCGCGCCGAGGCACAGTCGCTCATCCACGCCGGCGATGTGCGGCTGGATGGGGAACGACGCCTGAAGCCCGGCCAGCTGGTGGCGGCGGACGCATCGGTCTCGCTGGTGGAGAAGCCGCGCTGGGCGAGCCGCGCCGGCGCCAAGCTGGAGCATGCCCTCGGCGTCTTCGGAATCGACCCGACCGGCTCCGCGTGCCTGGATGCCGGGGCATCGACCGGCGGCTTCACCGATGTGCTGCTCGCTCGCGGTGCGCGCGTGGTGTACGCCGTTGATGTCGGTCGTGCCCAGCTCATCGAGCGTCTGCGTCGCGATCCGCGCGTGGTCAGCATGGAGCGCACGAACCTGCGCGAGCTGACCCGGCTGCCCGAGCTCATCCAGCTTGCAACGCTCGACCTGAGCTTCATCAGCCTTCGCCTGGTGCTGGCCGCCGTCCGGAACCTCCTCGCCGATGACGGACGCGTGGTCGCGCTGGTCAAGCCGCAGTTCGAGGCCGGGAGGGAGGCGGTCCCGCGCGGCGGGGTGGTGCGCGACCCGGCGGTCTGGGAGGAGGTGCTGTCCGACGCCATGTTCATGGCCGAGGATGCTGGATTGCACGCGTACCGGGCGATCAGGTCGCCGATCACCGGTTCGGATGGCAACGTCGAGTTCCTCGTCGACATTCGGGCCACCGAGGGCGACGACGAGGAGATGACGAACTACGTGCTCAGCTATGTCGAGGCGATCCACGGGCCGTAGCACGGGCGTACTACGATCAGATCGATGAAACGCAGGGTGACGCGCGCCGACAGCAACGCCGAGCAGCTCGGAATCGGCTTCGAGGGGATCGAGGTCGTTGAGCCGCCACCGCACGAGCCGGCGCCCGACACCATGCGCCAGATCGTGAGCCTGCGCATGCCCGACGCTCTGCTCGAGCGCGTGGAAGTTGCGGCGCGGGCGCGGGGAGTGTCGCCGTCGAGCCTCATGCGTGCCCTCATCGCCGCAGGGCTGGATCGTTCGTACGCCGCGGTTCGTGAGCGCTCGGGCCCGCCGGACCTGGCCGGCGAGATCGCGGCGCTCGGCGAGCGGATCGATGCCCTGGCCCGGGCCATGGAGGGTCGGGGTGCGGCGGACAAGCCGTGATGGAGCTACGACGCATCGGCTTCGCCTTCAATCCGTACAACGCCGAGGCGCGTGCCGTCCTGGAACGTGCGCATGCCTGGTGCGCGAAGAACGGGGTGGAGGCCTGGGATGCCCGGGCGGAGGACCGCGGTGCGATTGCCGAGGCCTGCGCATCGGGAACGGATCTCGTGTGCGTGCTCGGCGGTGACGGTACGTTCCTGCGCAGCGCCAGCGCCGTCGGCGAAACGGGCGTACCGGCGCTCGGCATCAACCTCGGCCGGGTCGGCTTCCTGGCCAAGGTCGAGACCGATGGGCTGGAGCGTGCCCTCGACCAGGTGGTCGCCGGGGATTACACGATCGAGGATCGCTTCAGGATCGAGGCGGCGATCGTCCATCCCGATGGCGCCCTGGTCGAGCGCCACGCCTGCCTGAACGAGGTGGTCGTCGCCCGCGGACGACGGGTGCGCATGATCCGGCTGGAGGTCGAGGTCTCCGGGTCGCACCTTGCGACGTACGTGGCCGACGCCGTCGTCGTGGCCACCCCGACCGGCTCGACCGCGTACAGCTTCAGCGCAGGAGGCTCCATCCTCGACCCGCGGCTGCGGAACATGATCATCACCCCGGTCGCGTCATACCTCTCGCCGCTGCACAGCGTCGTCGCCGGCGAGGACCACGTCGTGCAGATCACCCTCCGTGAGGCGGCGGATCCGGCGATCGTGAGCATCGACGGGCAGTGGGATATCGAGCTCGCGCCGGGCGACCGGGTCGAGGTGCGCGCGTTGCCGGAGCCGTTGCGACTGCTGGAGCCCGCCGGGGCGACTCCGTTCTACGACCTGCTGCGCACCAAGGCCGGCCTGCTGCCGTACTGATGGCACGGTTCTGATGGCATTGCGCGAGCTGACGGTCGAGAACCTTGCGGTGGTCGAATCGGTGCGCCTCACGCTCGGCGAGGGTCTCACGGTGGTGACGGGCGAGACCGGCGCCGGCAAGTCGCTGGTCGTCGACGCGGTGGCCCTGGCACTCGGCGCGCGCGCGTCAACCGACCAGGTCCGAGCGGGCATGGCTGCGGCCCGAATCGAGGCCATCTTCGATGCTCCGTCGTTGTCGGCGGACGACCCGATGGCCGAGGTCGTCGAAGCGGGCGAGGGAAGCGTCATCGTGCGGCGCGATGTCGGCGCCGATGGGCGTTCCGTGGCGCGCGTCAACGATCGCGCGGTCACCGTCGGTGGCCTGGCCGGCCTGGGCGGGCGACTCGGCGAGATTCACGGCCAGCACGATCAGCAGCGGCTGCTCGAGCCGTCCCGGCAGCTGGCGTTGCTGGATGGCTTCGGCGGGCACGCGGCCGCGGTCTCCGCCGTCGGCCAGGCATATCGCGCGTGGCGGACGACCGTCGCTGCAGCCGCGGAGCTGCTGACCGATGCCCACGAGCTGGCTCGACGGGTCGAGCTCCTGCGCCACCAGGTCGACGAGATCGCAATCGCGCAGGCGCGCCCGGGAGAAGATGCCGAGCTGGAGGCACAGCTGCGGGCCGCCGAGCACGCCGAGACGATCGCGCGCTCCGCCGCCGATGCCGTGGCAGCGCTCCGGGACGATGGCGGCGCGGGCGATGCGCTGAGCGCCGCTGAACACGGCCTGGCGACCTCCGCCCAGCATGACGAGCGGTTTGCCCCACTGTCCGACCGCGTGGCGGCGCTGGCGGCCGAGGCTGCCGAGCTTGCCCGCGACGTCAGCGCCGTGGCCGATGGCGTGGACCTGGATCCTGCCAGCCGCGCAACGGCCGAGGAGCGGCTGAGCCTGCTCTACGACCTGCGCCGCAAGTACGGCGACTCGCTCGACGCCGTGATCGCCTTCGGCGCAGCTGCGGCCGCCGAGCTCGATGCGCTCGAGAACCAGGAGGGGGCGCGTGAACGGCTGCGGGTCGAGGAGGCGCAGCGACGCGCGGCCCTCGAAAAGGCCGCTGCGGCGACGACGGCCGCACGTCGCGCGGCTGCCGAGCGGCTGGTGATGGCAGTCAACGCCGAGCTCCCGCCCCTGGGCCTCGATGCAGGCTCGTTCGGCATCCAGGTCGATGACGTCGAGATTGGCGCAGCCGGCGCAGATGGCGTCGCATTCACCTTCGCGCCGAACGCCGGTGAGCCGCCGCGGCCGTTGGCCCGGATCGCATCGGGCGGCGAGGCGAGCCGGCTCTCACTGGCGCTGAAGGTGGTGCTGGCAGCGGTCGACGAGACTCCGCTTCTCGTCTTCGACGAGATCGACGCCGGCGTCGGAGGCCGGAACGCCGTGACCCTCGGCGAGCGGCTCCGTGCGTTGAGCCGGTTCCACCAGGTCCTGTGCGTCACGCACCTTCCGCAGGTCGCGGCTCATGCCGATGCCCACATCGTGGTGGGCAAGCGCGAGGTCGGCGGTCGCACGAAGACGGACGCCAGGATCCTCGACGCCGATGAGCGCGCAGAGGAGCTGGCGGCGATGCTGGGCGGCGAGGGGGTCGGGGATGAGGCCCATGCCGCCGCTCGTGCGCTGCTGCGTGGAGCCGGGAGGGGCGCGCGATGAGCGGATGCGCCATGTTGAACTCTGTGCATCTGAGCGAGCATTGGATGGGAGATACGCCGTGGATCCGCTGGCCCTGAGCGTGCATCCCAGCCGCCAGGGCCACATCGGCCCGGCAATGTGCTGCTTAGCGAGCATTGTTCCAAACGCAGGTCGACGTCGTGAACAACGCTCCGATGCTGCGCATTGATCGAGTCCGTGGGCAGCCAGGGACCGGATCCGGCGCTGGAGGAGGCGGTCGACTCGTTCCTCGTGGAGCTCCGCGTGGAGCGCGGCCTCTCGCCGTTGACGATCAAGGCCTACCGCCACGATCTCGCCCAGTTCGCGCGGGTCGCCGGCACGCGCTGGCGCAATGACCCGCGGCCGCTGACCGAGTTCGTGAGAAGCCTGCAGCGATCGGGAGCCAAGGGCAGCACCCAGGCACGCAAGAGCGCGGCGGTCCGCAGCTTCTACGGTTTCGCCCTCCGCGAAGGGCTTGCCACCCGGGACGTCCCGGCTCTCGTCGACGCGCCACGGCCGGGGAGCTACCTGCCCGACGTGCTGGCGCCGGAGGACGTCGAGCGCATCCTCGACGCGCCACCGGCCGACGACGCGATCGGCATCCGCGACCGCGCCATCCTGGAGCTGCTGTATGCCTGTGGGCTGCGCGTCAGCGAGCTTGTCGGGCTCGACACGGACCGGGTCGATCTGAAGCGTCAACAGGTGCGTGTCATCGGCAAGGGCAACAAAGAGCGGCGCGTGCCGATGGGTGACGAGGCGCGCGAGCGGCTGCATCGGTATCGCATCGGTCCTCGGGAGAGCTGGACGGCCGGCAGGCCGAGTCCTGCCGTGTTCGTTGGCCGTCGCGGCCACCGGATGAGCCGGGAAGCGGTCTGGCAGCTGGTGAAGCGCTGGACCGAGGTGGCGGGGGTGGAAGAGCGCGTCACGCCGCACACGTTCCGGCACAGCTTCGCAACGCATCTGCTCGAGGGGGGAGCCGATCTGCGGGTGGTCCAGGCCCTGCTCGGCCATGCTAGCATCAGCACCACCCAGCTCTATACCCACCTGACCGGCGAGCGCGTGCGCGAGGTCTACGCCAGGGCGCATCCGAGAGCCTGAAGCGGACCGAACAAGCAGGAGTCAACGAGGCCGATGAGTTACGCGCGAAACCTCCTGAGCCGTGGCGAGGAGGTCGTCTACGAGAGCCGCCAACACTGGTTCGCGGTGATCGCCCGGACCTGGGTCTGGATCGTGATCGCCATCGTGGCGCTTGCGCTCATCATCTTCCTCGCTGGCGGCCAGGAGCCAATCGGTGGCGACACCGTGGACGGGATCCTCACCATTGTGGCTGTCGTGGCGCTGATCGCGACGGTCGCCTACGTCGCTTTCGTGTTGTGGGACTGGCGGAACCAGGAGTGGCTGATCACCACCCGACGCGTGATCCGCGCCGAGGGCGTGCTCAACAAGAGCATGTCCGACTCGAGCCTTGAGAAGATCAATGACGCCCGGCTCGACCAGAGCGTCTTCGGTCGCATCTTCGGATACGGCACGCTCGACATCCTGACTGCGGCCGAAGAGCTGGGTGGCTCGAACGTGGCCGACTTCCCGATGATCGCCGACCCGATCGAGTTCAAGAAATCGATGCTGGACCAGAAGGAGATGCTCGAGCGGCCCGATCTCGCGCGTCCTCGCTACCAACGCGCTGACCAGGCCCCCGATCTTCAGCGCGCGGACCCGATGCCACCGCGCGCCGGCTCCGATCGCGTGGCGATCCACGGCGACGAGCCAGCGCCCGCCCCAGCTGAGGCCCCCGCCTCCGCCGCCTCGGAGCCGCGAAATGCGGCCGACGACCTGGGCGCAACCCTCGAGCGACTGGCCGGGCTGCGCGACAAGGGGCTCATCACCCCGGAGGAGTACGAGGCCAAGAAGCGCGACCTGCTGGAGCGGATGTAGGTGGGGCGGACCGCCCTCGGCGCGTTCTCGGACAACGTTTACGGGGCCGAGCTCGATCGGCGCATCACCGAGGCCACCGAAGCGGTCCGGCGCCGCCTGGAGGCTGAGCCATCGCTGGCCCTCCCGCGACTGGTCGCCGTGCTGGGCTCCGGCCTCGGCGGCGTCGTCGAGCTGCTCGACCCCGAGCCGCGGCTGCGGCTGAGCTACAGCGAGATTCCGCACGTCCCCGGCGCCGCCGTCGAGGGCCATGCCGGCGAGCTGGTGGCCGGGAGCGTGCGCGGCACGCCCGCGATCGTCCTCTCGGGACGAGCGCATCCCTACGAGGGGTACTCGCATCGCGAGGCGACCCTCCTCCTGCGCGCCGTCCTCGCGCTTGGCGCGGAGTCTGTCGTGCTCACCAACGCGGCCGGCGGCTTGAATCCTGACTTCGATCCCGGCGACGTGATGCTCATCAGCGACCACATCAACCTGTCGGGCGACAACCCGCTGCTCGGTCCGAACCTGGACCGTCTCGGGCCGCGCTTCCCGCCGCTGACCGATGCCTACGACCCTGGTCTCCGCACCGAGGCCCGCGCCGCCGGTGAACGCACCGGCGTGGCGTTGCGCGAAGGCGTATACGTGATGCTGTCCGGGCCGGCGTACGAGACGAGGGCGGAGATGCGCATGCTCCGCCTGCTGGGTGCCGACGCGGTGGGCATGAGCACAGCACACGAAACGATCGTGGCGCGGCATGCGGGGGCGCGCGTGCTCGGCTTCAGCCTCATCACCAACAAGGCCACCGAGGACGTCGAGACCGGCGCCACGCACGACGAGGTCATCGAGATGGGGCGGGTGGGGGCGGCGAGCCTGGTGACACTGCTGGGCGATCTGCTCCCGCGGCTGACCTAGATGGCGTTCGGTGACATCTCCCTCGAACGACTGATCGCGGGCGCGGTCGCCCTCCTCGTCGGGCTGACCTTCCACGAGTTCAGCCACGCGCTGGTGGCGGACAACCTCGGCGATCGCCGGCCGCGCGCCATGGGCCGCCTGACCCTGAACCCGATCGCGCACGTGGACCCCATCGGCGCGCTGATGCTCGTGGTGGCCGGCTTCGGCTGGGCGAAGCCGGTGATGGTCAATCCGGCGGCGCTCCGCGGTGGACGCCGATCGATGGCGCTGGTTGCCTTCGCCGGTCCGATCGCCAACGTCGTCGTCGCGATCGCCTTCGCGGTCGTCTTCCGCGCGATGAACCTCACGGGCGTCGAGGACGGCTTCTTCCTTCGGCTCGTCGCGCTGATCGTGCAGCTCAACATCGTGCTGGCCATCTTCAACCTGCTCCCGATTCCGCCGCTGGATGGCTACAACGTGGCGCTCGCGTATCTGCCCCCGCGGCAAGCGATGGTGATTCAGCAATATGCCCCGTATGGCGTTATCGTGCTGCTCCTGCTCATCTTCATCCCCGGCAGCCCGCTTCGGGCACTGCTTGGGCTCGCGGCACCAATCACCCGGGTGCTGATCGGTGCATAGGGTCGGCCAGTTCGTGGCGCACGTCCGGGCGCGTATCGAGCCGGAGGAGGCGGCACTCGTGCGACGCATCCTGCCCGAGGGCGCGATTGCCCTGTTCGAGGGCATGCCCGTCGCGGATCGCCGGCACGGGCTCGACGTCGCGGAGCGCCTGCTGCGTGCCGGTCATGAGGATCGCGACCTGCTGGCCGCCGCGCTGCTCCACGACGCCGCCAAGGGACATCGTATGCGGCTCTGGCACCGGGTCAGCGGCGTGCTGCTGGAGGCGCTGGCGCCATCGGTCCTGGGGCGCCTGGCAGATCCTGATCCTGGCTCGTGGCGCCATGCGTTCCACCTCTACCTCCATCACGCGCCAATGTCGGCCGCCCTCGCAACCGGGGCCGGATGCGCTCCACGGGCCGGAGCCTTCATCCGCGGCCAGGTCCCGAACGCGGACGCCCAGCTGCTCCGGGCGCTCTCGACAGCCGATGACGCAGGCTGAGGGCATGCAGCCGATCGCGGTCGAGCCGGACGCGGGCATTCCCGTGCCAATCGGGGACGCCGGGTTCACGGTTGCATTGCCGGTTTTCGAGGGGCCGCTCCAGCTGCTGCTGCACCTCATCGAGTCCCGGCAGCTCGACGTGCTGACCGTGCCACTGGCGGACGTGGCCGATGCCTATGTCGAGCACCTGGCCCGCCACGCGGTCGACGCCGCGAATCTGTCCGAGTTCGTGGCCACTGCCGCCCAGCTCATCCTCCTGAAGTCCAGGCGAATGTTGCCGGCCGAGCCACTTCCGCCGATCCCCGACGGAACCGATGAGCCCGACGAGGAAGAGCTGCGTCGGCGCCTGCTCGAGTATCGCGCGCTGCGTGATGCATCCGTGCTGCTGGGCGAGCGTGATGGCACGTCGCCGCTCATGCACCGCGAACCGCGGGAGTCGGATCTTCCCGAGGCCCCCGCGGAGCCGATACCGGTCGCCGTCCTCGTCTCCTCACTCGAGCGGCTGGCTGCCATCCCGGAGCCGGTGGCGCCCCCACCGGAGATCGTGATCCGCGAGATCACCATCGGGCAGCAGATCGCGGTCCTGCAGGCAGCCCTCTCGCGAGGCGGTCGGATCGTGCTGCAGGCGGTCCTGGCGCGCTGCCGCTCGCGCACGGAAGCCGCGGTGACGTTCCTCGCCACGCTCGAGCTGGTGCGTCGCCGCCAGGTGACGGCGCGCCAGGATGACCTCTTCGGCCCGATCGTGGTCGAATCGGCGCCTGCGCCGAGATCGAGCGGATGAGCCCGGCAGCGGGACCCGACGACCTCGGCGTCTTCTACGAGGCGCTTCTCTTCATCGCGGAGCGTCCACTGAGCTCGGCCGAGCTCGGCGAGCTGGCCGCCATCCCGCGCCTGCAAGCCGAGGCTGCCCTCGCATCGCTGGCCGAGCGTCTCGACGAGGACGAGCGTGGCATCCGGCTGCAGCACCATGACGACGCGTGGCAGCTCGTCACCGCTCCCGAGGTCGGCGCTCGACTGGCGGCCTACGCGGCGCGCGAAGAGGCACGGCTCTCGCCGGCGGCCCTGGAGGCGTTGGCGGTGGTGGCCTATCGACAGCCCTGCACGCGCGGCGACGTCGAGCGGGTCCGCGGGGTGGATTCCGACTATGTGATCCGCTCGCTGCTCCATCGACGGCTCGTCGTCGAGATGGGCAGACGCGACACGCCCGGGCGTCCCGTCCTGTTCGGCACCACCTTCACCTTTCTCGAGCGCTTCGGGCTGACATCGCTCGACGACCTGCCACCGCTCTCCAGCGATGCGGCCCAGCTCACGGCACTGGCCGAACCGGCAGCCACCGCCGATGGCGAGTGAGCGGCTCCAGAAGATCATCGCGCGCGCCGGGGTCGCCTCACGTCGTGCCGCGGAGGGCCTGATCGTCGACGGTCGGGTGCACGTCAACGGCTCCGTTGCCCGGATCGGCTCCTCCGCGGATCCGGCTGTCGACCGGATCGAGGTCGATGGCCGGCCATTGCCGTCCGCCTCGCGTGCGGTGCATCTCGCCGTGCACAAGCCGCCCGGCTTCCTCAGCTCTGCGCACGACGAGCGCGGGCGTCGCTCCGTGGTGGGACTGGTGGATGCCGGCGACGAACGGCTCTGGCCGGCCGGCCGGCTGGACGTCGAGTCCGAAGGGCTGATGATCCTCACCAACGATGGCGAATGGGCGAACCGCGTGCTGCACCCGCGATTCGGCAACCAGCGCGAGTACGCGGTGCTCGTGACGCCGCCACCGACGCGCGCCGTCCTCCAGCAGCTCCGCGATGGCGTGACCCTCGAGGATGGCCCGGCGCGCCTCCTGGATGCCCGCTTCGCCCTGCCGCCGCCCGAGGTGGAGCGCCAGCGCGACGAGGCAGGCATCTGGCTCCAGGTGCAGATCGGCGAGGGGCGCAAGCGGGAGGTGCGGCGTCTCTTCGGCGCCGTCGACGCTCGGGTCGAACGGCTGGTCCGGACCCGAATCGGGACACTGCACCTCAGCGGGCTGCGCTCGGGCCAGTGGCGTCATCTCAGGCCGGCCGAGGTGGCCTCGCTGGTCGGGATGCGCCGCCGATGACGGTCGTGGTGGCCATCGACGGGCCGTCGGGCGCCGGCAAGAGCACGGTCGGGTACGCGCTCGCTCAGCGGATCGACGCCACCTTCGTCGACACGGGGCTGATGTACCGCGCCCTCACGCTCGCAGCGCTGCAGCGCGGGATCGACCTCGAGGACGGTTCGATGCTCGGGTCGCTGGCCGCCGACTGCAGCATCGAGGTGGAGCGCCCGCGCCCGGATCAGACCGATCGGCTCGAGACCGTGCTCCTCGACGGGCGAGACGTCACGCTGGCGGTCCGCGAGCCGCCGGTCGACCGGGCGGTGAGCGCCGTCAGCCGCCACGCCGAGGTGCGCGACGCGATGCTCGGCGTGCAGCGTGCGTCCGCCTTCAGCGGCGACGTGGTCATGGTCGGCCGTGACATCGGCTCGGTGGTGCTTCCCGACGCGAGCCTGAAGGTCTACCTCACCGCCGGCGCGGACGTGCGGGCCGCTCGTCGCGCGGCCGAGATGGGCGCCCCCGATCGGGTCGCTGCCTACCTCGGCGAGATTCTCCGTCGCGATGCCGCCGACACCGGGCGCGACGTGGCGCCGCTGCGCATCCCGGCCGGCGCCATGATCCTCGATACCGGCGAGCTCGACGTGGATGCCTGCGTGGACGCCATCGTCGAGCGCCTGGAGGCCATCGGTGCGTAGCTGGTTCTTCCATCCGGCCGCGGGCGTCATCGGCTGGCTGGCGCGCGTCTTCTTCGGCGGACGCTTCGAGGGAGTCGAGCACGTGCCACGCACAGGCGCCTTCATTCTCGTCGCCAATCATTGCTCGAACCTCGATCCGCCCCTGGTCGCATGGGCGACGGCCAACCAGGTCGACCGCGTCATTCACTTCATGGCGAAGGTCGAAATGCGCAGCTGGCCCGTTCTCGGCTGGTTCGCGCGACAGTCGGCGGTCGTCTTCGTGCGACGTGGCGAGCGGGATCGCGCCGCGCAGCGCCAGCTCCTGGAGCTGCTGGCCGACGGGCGCCCGATCGGCATCTTCGTGGAGGGCACCCGCTCGCGCGATGGCCGCATGCGGGCCGTCAAGCCCGGCGCGGCCTGGCTGGCCCTCACCGCCGGCGTCCCGTTGCTGCCGGTCGGCATCGCTGGTACCGATCAGCTCTTTCCGGGTCGCGCGCGCTGGCCCCATGCCACGCGCATCACGATCCGCATCGGCGAGCCGTTCACCTTGCTCGCAGGGTCATCCGGCCGCATGGATCGAGAGGCGCTCGAGCGAGGGACGGCGCGGATCGCGGCGGAGATCGCGGCGCTCCTCCCACCGGAGCAGCAACCCGCGCGCTGACGCTGGCCCCTCGTCCGCAGCACTCCGCCGGATATTCGCCTGATGATTGGTAGGCAATGAGTTGGGCATTCGGCACGCGCCTGCTGCCGTGCGATGAGCGTGGCAGCGCAGCGCGGTGGGGCTCGGGGCGCCCTCCGACCTGTCCATGAGTCACTCCACGCATACGTGACCCGACATCGGCCGATCTGCGCGGGTATCAGTCATCGCCAGAATATCTGGCAGTGCCGTGGAGGGCGGCATGAGCCGGAACGGACCTTGCGACGTATTACCAATAGAATGAAT
>JBQTHZ010000134.1:0-2539 GCA_052388515.1 Chloroflexota bacterium
CGAGCTGCGACGACTGCAGGCGGCGGTGCAGGACGCCGCCGCCGAAGGAGCCGCCGAACGGATCGTGATCCTCGCCCCGCCCGGGGTCGGCAAGAGCCGGCTGCTGGCCGAGCTCGCCGCCACCACCACCGACGCGACGGTGCTGCGGGCGCGCGTCCGGCCGCAGGCGACCGCGCCATACGAAACGGTCGCCCAGCTCGTCATGACGGCGGACCCTGCGAAGCTGGCGGATGGCCTCGAGGCGGCCGGCATCCCGGAGGCTCGTGCGTCGGTCATTCGCCAGGAGGTCACCCGGCTGGTGGAGCCGGCGAGCCGGAGCTCGATGTCCACCCACAACCTGCCGGCCGCGCGCGCGGCAAGGTTCGACGCCTGGGTGACCGCGCTCGATGCGCTGAGCCGTGGCCCATCGGTCTGGCTGATCGAGGATGTGCACTGGGCGGGAGGCGATCTGCTGGCCTTCCTCGACCATGCCGGTCAGGCATCAACTCTCCACGGCCGGCTGGTGGTGGCGACGGCCCGCCCCAGCCTGCTCGAGAGCGCGGCGTCGTGGTGCGAGGGCACGCGGATCGACCTGGCGCCCCTGCCGCCGACCGACGCCGCTGCGCTCGTGCATGCCCTGCTCGGCGGCGCACTCCCGGATGAGCTGGTCGCTGCCGTGGTGGAGCGCTCGGACGGCACCCCGCTCTTCATCGAGGAGCTGCTGAGGACATGGGCGAGCGTCGGGACCCTGGTCCACGATGGCGACGGCTGGCAGCTGGCCGTGCAGCCGGACTCCGTCGTCCTGCCGAAGACGGTGCAGGCCATCTACGCGGCACAGCTCGACGACCTGCCACCCGACGCCCGCATGGTGGCGCGCCGCGGCGCTGTCGCCGGCCGGCGCGTGCCAATGGCCGCGCTCGGATCGCTCGAGCTGGATGAGCACCGCGATGGCATGAACGCGCTCCGACGCCGCGCATTCGTGGCGGGCCCGTTCGACGACCCGATCACCGGCGACGCCTATGCCTACCGCCACGCGCTGCTGCGTGATGCCGGTTACGCATCGCTGGCCCGGGCGGAGCGAGGACGGCTTCACATTGCCATGGCTCGCTGGCTGATCGAGACCGCCGCGGAGCGCGCGGACGTCGTGGCCGAGGGCGTGGCCGAGCATTACGCCAGCGCGCTCGACAGCCTCTCGGCGCTTGCCGGCGGCGATCTGCCAGACCGCGTGACACTGATGCACGAAGCCGCGATGTGGTACGAGCGCGCCGCGGAGGCAGGGCTCCGGCTCTCCGCTCACGAAGCGGCTCAACGCCTGTTCGCCCGGTCCATCGAGCTGACCGATCCACTGGCTCCGCTCGATCTCGCTCGTCGGCGCCTGCGCCTGGGAGAGATCCTGGCCGCCAGCGCCGACCTGGCCGCCGGCATCGGCGAGATGGAGGCCGCGCTCGCGGGGTTCGGTGACGACGCCCAGGGTTTCGCCGATGCCGCCCACTCGCTGGCACGCGCCTATATGCAGCAGATCCGCTTTCCGGAGGCCGAGGCGCTCACCGCCGATGCGCTGGCGCGGCTCTCGGCCGAGCCGCCCGCCCGTCTGGCGCGACTTCATGCGCTGCATGCCTGGGCGATCGGCGCTCAGGGGAGGTCCGAAGGTGTCCAGGACGAGGCCGATACGGCGTGGGCGGCCGCGGAGCTGTCGGGGGACACGGCGTTGGAACTCGATGTGCTCGAGTACGTCAATGGCGCGCTTGGCGAGATCGGTGAGGTCGCCGAGGAGACCTGGGCGCTGCTCGCCGAAAAGGCGTTTGCCGTCGGGCGATGGCACCAGGTGGCCGTGTCGGAGCGCATCGTCGCCACCTTCCAGGCCGATACCGACCCTCGGGCGGCAATCGTGAAGCTCCGAGAGATCGGCGAGGTTGCGTCGGCGCACAAGCTGACCGAGCAGGCTGGATGGATCGATTATTCGCGCTGCGAGTCGCTCTGGGTGGTGGGGGACTGGGACGAGGCGCTGGAGGTCGGCCGCGGCGTGATCGAGCTCGCCGAGCGCTATGCCTATTCGCGCCTGGCCTTCCGGACGTGGGTCGTGCTGTTGCCGATGGCTGCCGCTCGTGGCGATGCGGCGCTGGCCGCGCACTGGGAACGGTGGTGGGCCTCGGCGTTCGGCGACTTCCCATCCACCCCGTCGCCGTACGGGCGGCTCCTGAACGGTGCGATCGCGGTCTGGGTTGCGCAGGCGACCGGGCGGCCGGTCGAATCGCCGCCGGACGATCTGACCGATGCGCTCGTTTCCATGGTCAATCCGCACTTCGTCGGCGCGGTTGAGGCTGTCGTCCGTGCCTGGCTTGACACCGAGCGTGAGGATCTCGCCGCCGTTGCCGCCGCTCGCTCCGCGGAGATCGCCGCCGAGCCGGATGCGACGCGCCTCATGCGGGCCTCGGCCGCGTTGCTCGACGCGTGGGTCACCGGCTCCGAGACCTCCGCGCACCTGGCGCTCGACCTCGCCCATGAGCACGGCGCGCCGTGGTGGGAGCTCCGTGCTCTTCGCTTCCTCGGCGATCCGGGC
>JBQTHZ010000135.1:0-14345 GCA_052388515.1 Chloroflexota bacterium
GGGCTGTTATGCCGTTCACCGACACTGGCTCGAGCGCCTTCAGGAACGAGATCTTCTGGCTCTACAACGAGGGCATCACCGCCGGATGCAGCGCGACGACGTTCTGCCCGACCGCCCGGGTGACGCGAGAGCAGATGGCCTCATTCCTGGTGCGCGCCCTGGGCCTGCCGTCGACGAGTCGAGACTTCTTCACCGATGACGAGACGTCGATCCACGAGGGCGACATCAACCGGCTGGCCGCCGCGGGCGTCACCGGAGGGTGCGCCGCCGGCAGGTTCTGTCCGAAGGCCAACGTCACGCGGGAGCAGATGGCCAGCTTCCTTGCCCGGGCGTTCAAACTGCCGAATGCGACCACCGACTTCTTCACCGATGACGAGACGTCGATCCACGAGGGCGACATCAACCGCCTCGCGTTGTCGGGGATCACGGGCGGCTGTGCGACCGGGCGGTTCTGCCCGACGGCGTTCGTGACGCGCGAACAGATGGCCGCGTTCCTGTATCGCGGCCTGAGGTGAATGTCTCGCGCCATGAGATTGGGATGATGGCTCCGACCTATTCGTAACGCACAGAGTTACGAATTGGTGTCAGGCGTGCCTCGTGGCGGTCCTGCCCCAACGCCCGGAGCAGCCACGACCGCGGCGAACTCGTGCATAGTGAACGCGCCGTGCAGCACGAATCCAGGGGCGGTGCAGCCGCCGAGCCGCTCGCGACGCTGGCGAACGCGCTCCGCCGCCGCGTCGCCAGCGCGCCGGGCGAGGAGCGGGAGGCGCGCGCGGATGCCCTGCGGCGCCACGTGGAGGAGTACCTGCTGCCTCGCGCCGCGGACCTCGACGCGCCGCTGCTCGTCGTCATCATGGGCTCCACGGGCAGCGGCAAGTCGAGCCTGCTCAATGCCCTGGCCGGTGGACCGGTCAGCCCATCCGGCGTCCTGCGGCCAACCACCCTCCGGCCGATCGGG
Source organism: Chloroflexota bacterium (assembly GCA_052388515.1). Classification (GTDB taxonomy): domain Bacteria; phylum Chloroflexota; class Limnocylindria; order QHBO01; family QHBO01; genus JACDBZ01. Next base: position 959 of record JBQTHZ010000135.1, read on the forward strand.
ATCGTGCATCCGCACGACCTGACCGGGCGCATCGGCGCGGTGGCGGAGCGTTCTGGCCTCGAGCTGAGGACCGATGAGCAGGCTCGGCGGGGCCTCGTCATCGTCGACGCCCCCGACTTCGACAGCGTCGAGGCCGACAACCGCGAGCGCGCGCTCGCATTGCTGGAGGTGGCCGACCTGGTGATCTTCGTGACCACCGCCACCCGCTACGCGGATCATGTGCCCTGGGCGGTGCTCGGACGTGCGCGACAGCGTGGCGTGCCGCTGCTGACGGTGCTGAACCGGCTGCCGTCCGAGGATCAGGACGCCGATGCCGTGATCGACCACTACCGGCTGCTCCTGGAGCGCTTCCGGCTCACCGAGCAGGCCGCGTCGTCCGGCACGCTCGACGTGGTGGCGGTCCCCGAAGGAGCGCTCGATCCGGAGCGCGACGCCCTCGAGGCCGAGGCGGTGACGTCGGTGCGGGAGGCGCTCGACCGGCTCGTTGCCTCGAGCGAGGAACGGCGGGAGCTCGCGCGGCGCGGACTCGCCGGCGCGCTGCGCGGCGTTCCGGAGGCGGTCGAAGCGGTGGCCGGCCAGATCGACGAGGAGAGTCGCGCGGTGACGGCGCTCGAGGTGAGTGCCGACCGGGCATACGCCGCCGCGCGCCGGTCGCTGGCGGAGGAGCTGCGCCACGGCACCTTCCTGCGCGCCGAGGTGCTTCGCCAGTGGCAGGACTTCATCGGCGCGGGCCAGGTCGCGCGCTTCCTGTCACAGGGAATCGATCGGGTGGTCGCCACCGCCCGCAGCCTGGTCCGGCCGAGCCCGCCGGCACCGGCCACCGAGGTGCGTGAGGCAGCGTTCGCCGATCTCGTGACGCTCGCCGTCCAGCACGCCGACACCGCCGCCCAGCGAACGGCGACGTCATGGTCGGAGGACCGCTACGGGGCACTGGCGCTGGCGGGTGATGAGAACCTGTGGCGTGCCTCTCCCGCGCTGGCGGGCCGTCTCTCGGGCGATCTGGAGGGGTGGGCGGGCACCATCGGCGAGCGGATCCGGGAGATGGGAGCGCAGCGCAAGGGCTGGGCGCAGGTCGCCAGCCTCGGCGTCAACGCCGTCGGCACCAGCGCCGTGCTTGCCGTCTTCGTCCATACCGGTGGGCTCACCGGCACGGAGGTCGGGATCACGGCGGCGACCGCGGTCGTGAATCAGAAGCTGCTGGAGGCTATCTTCGGCGAGGCGAACGTCGCCGCGTTCGTGGGCCGCGCGCGCGACGACCTGGGGACCCTGATCGACGCTGCGTTTGCCGACGAGCGGACACGGTACGCGACCGCCCTCGGCAGCACGGGGGATCCGGCGCTGGCCGGTGAGCTGCGCGACGCCGCCCGCCGGGTGGCGCAGCTGGTGCCGGCGTGAGCGAGGGCGGTCCGCTCGACGAGCGGCTGGCACGGCTTCGCGACGCGGTCGAGGCAGCTCGGTCGATGGGTCTGGAGGACGAGGCGGCCAAGGCCCGGCACGTGGCGCGGCGGGTGGCTCGGCGTGCCGGCTTCGGGGGATCGGTCTACGTGATGGCCCTGGCCGGAGGCACCGGCGTCGGGAAGTCATCGGTCCTCAACGCCCTCGCCGGAAGCGTGGTGAGCGAGGCGCGCGCCACCCGACCGACCACCGATCGGCCGGTGGCCTGGGTTGCCGACGACCGTCGCGACGAGGTTGCACCGCTCCTCGACTGGCTCAAGGTCGACCAAGTGGTCGGCCATGGCGATGAGCGCCTCGGCGATGTCGCGATCCTGGACCTCCCCGACGTCGACTCGGTGCGCAGCGAGCACCGCGCCATGGTCGACACCCTCCTGCCGCGCATCGATGCCGTCACCTGGGTCGTGGATCCGGAGAAGTATGACGACGCGCGCGTCCACTTCTATTGGCGCGCCATGGCGCCCCACGCCGATCGGCTGCGCTTCGTCATCAACAAGTCCGACCGCCTGACGGAGGACGAGGGCCGCGTCATCGCCGATGACCTCCGCGCACGCCTCATCGCCGATGACATCCCGCGACCCGTGATCCACGTGGTCTCGTCGCGTGACGGTGACGGCGTCGAGCGCCTGCGGTCCGAGCTGGAGGACGCGGCGCACGCCAAGGTGATCATCGCCGCCAAGATGGAGGCGGACCGGGCGGCGACCGCCAACCGGCTGGCGCGGTCGGCCGGGATCGATCCCGAGGTGGGCTACGCGCCACTCCTCGCCGTCGAGCGACGCGAGGCGATGGTTCGCGAGGCGGTCGCCGGCGCCCTCACCCTGGTCGATCCGCCAGGGATTGCGCGTCAGATCCGATCCGCGGTGCTGCACCAGGCCCGCGTCGGTGGAGGCTCCCTCCTGGGACGCGTCGTCGCGCTCGTCGGCTCGATGACCGGGCAGCGCCGTCGCCAGGCAGATCCGGCCGCTTACCTCACCGACTGGCGCGGTCGTGGCGCCATGGGGCGCGTGGTCAACCCGGTGCGCACGGCGATGGTCGAGGCCGCCGCCGGGCTGCCAGCCGAGAGTCGTGGGCGCGTGCTCGAAGCCCTGGGAGCCCCATCCATCGAGCGTGACCTGGAGCGGACCCTCGACCGTGTGACCAGGGCCGAGGCCACCGCGCTCGAGATCCCGCGCTCCCCGGTGTGGTCGGTGATCGGCGCGGCGCAGATGGTTGCCGGCGCCGTGCTGGTCTTCGCGGTCGCCTGGCTGGTCGTCCTCTTCGTCGCCGGTGGCGGCATGCCGGTCGGCGTGCTCGAGGTACCCATTCTCGGACCGATCCCGATGCCGCTCGCACTCCTCGCCGGCTCGGTCGTCGTCAGCGCCCTTCTCGGCTACCTGCTCGGGCTCCATGCATCCCACGTCGGGCGGCGCCTGGCCGGCCGGATCCGGGCCCGTACGGCAGGGGCCGTGCGCGAGGCCGTGGTGCTGAATGGCTTCGCGGGCCTGGCACGCGTCGAGGAGGCCCGCCGGACCATCGCCCTCGCGGCGGAGGCCCATTGACGTTGACCGAGACGGTAGGAATTCCTACCGTACATGTATGAAGGCAATCGTTTCGGAGAAGGGGCAGGTCACCATTCCCAAGGCGGTTCGCACCAAGCTTGGCCTGCGGCCCGGAACCGTCCTGGAGTTCGACGCCGATCGTGGCCGGCTCATCGGCCGCAAGGCCGAAGCTCGCGACGTCATCGACGAGATCTACGGCTCCCTGAAGATGGATGAGCCGGTCGACGAGTACATCGAACGCGCCCGCGGCCGGTGATCACGGCGGTCGACTCGAATGATCCTCCGGCCCTAACCAGGACGCGTGAGGCCGGGGGGTGTCATCTATTCACCGGGTGATTCCTAGGCCGGGATTTGGCCCGATCTGCGGCGCTCGCAAGGTCCGGCTGAACGTGGAATTCCCGGCCCCGAGGCCGTATCGGTCCCGAACGCACGCCTTAGAGTCACTCGGTGACTAGATGGCCGCGAAAGATGGGTTCGTGGCCCTCTACCAGTCACCCGTGGAATATCTGACCCTCACCGTCGACCCTTGACGGTTGACCCTTGACGGTTGACCCTTGACGGGGGCTGGCAAGAGATCAATGCTAGCTGCCTCTGACGGGAAGCCCTGACGCACGGCCGAACTGCTGGCCGCCCCGACCGTGCCGAGCTACTGGCGGAACCGGCCCGTCCCGAGTGCTGTGCCCCGGCCATGCCGAGCACACGGGGAGTGAGTCGTGCGGGGGAAGAAGCGTCAGAGCGGCACAGGGCAGGGGCCGGCCCCGAAACCGGCGCGCGACCCAACGCCTCAGCCCTCCATGACGCCGATGCGGGCGCTCCTCGTCGATACGGCCGATGAACAGGGTCCGACGGCCTGGATCGATCGCCGGGGCCTGCTGGTGGGTGCGCTCCTGCTCGGTGCCGTCATCGGCAGCCTCGCCGTCGCGGCAGCAGCTCTCCTCACCTCCGAGTCACCGGCGCTGTCCGGCTCCGTCGGCACGGGATCGGCGCCGCCATCCACGAGTCCGTCGCCCGACGCGTCCGGGCCGCCAGGGGCCAGCCCGAGCGAGGGTGTGGCCGGCTCGCAGCGATTCGTGGCCGACTTCGACCTGCTGGCGACCGACTCCCTGGTCGACGGATGGGCGCAGAGCGACGGCGCAGCACTCGTGGTCGCGGCCGTGCCGAACGCGGTCGATCGCAGCGCCCGGCTGGAGGGAGTCGGCCGGGCATCGGCCTGTCTGGACCTGGACGTCGCCTTCTCGTCGTTCGACGCGCTGTTCATGCTCGATGCCGTGCCGCCCGGTGGCGTCACCCTCCTCACCCTGGAGCTCGACGACGGGTCGACGCAGCGCGTCTCGCTCAGTGGCGGAGGTGCCACAGTTGCGGCGCTCGGCGACGCGGTCGAGCTCGAGGCCCGCGCCTGGTATCGCTGGGTCGTGAGCCGCACCGGCGTGGGCCTCCGGATGAGCCTGCAGACCGCCGATGGAAGCCCTCTGGCCGAGGCGGTCGCGCCGGGACCTGATGAGGGCGCGCGCGCGTCGGAGTTCTGCATGGCGACGATCGCTTCGTCGCGCCTGTACCTCAACGAGATCAACGTGGAGGCCCCATGATGCGCCGCTCTCGCTCCATCACCACCATCCTCGGCGCCTCCGTGCTGGCGCTCGCCAACCTCGGCGCCGTCATCGCCATCGAAGGCCTGTCGACCCCAGCCACCAACCTGCGGGTCACCCTCGATCGGCTCCTCTCCGAACACGCCTTCCTCACGGTGCAGGCGCTGCACGCCGGCGTGACCGATGACGCCCAGTTCGCCGCCGCCGCCGAGGCGCTCGAGGCCAACACGTCCGAGCTCGAGACCGCGATCGCCGGCATCTACGACGAAGAGGCAGGTCAGCGATTCGGCGACCTGTGGCGGGCCCACATCGGCTACGTGGTCGACTACACCCGTGGCCGGCAGGCTGGCGACGAGGCCGCGGTCCAGGCGGCCATCGATGGGCTGGCGGACTACCAGGCCGACTTCGTGACCTTCCTGGCCGGCGCCAATCCGCACCTGTCCGAGGAGACGCTGCATCATCTGCTCGAGGATCACCTGTCCCAGCTTCAGCAGGTCGCGAACCTCCAGACGGGCGACTTCGACGCGGTGTACCGATCCGCCCGCGAGGCCTACAACCACATGTTCGAGCTCGGCGACGGCCTCTCGAGGGCGATCGCGATGCAGTTTCCCGATACGTTCGCCGGCAGTGATGTCGCCTTCGGGCCGGCGATCGATCTGCAGGTCGCGCTCGATCGGCTGCTCGGTGAGCACGCGTTCTTCGCGGTCGAGGTCATGCGCATGGGCGAGGGCGGTGAGGCACTGGAGCGCTCGGCGAGCGAGGCGCTTGCCTCCAACGGCGAGTCGCTGCGCGCGGCCATCGTCGACATCTACGGCGACGAGGCCGGCAGTGGCTTCGCCGCCATCTGGGAGCAGCACAACGGTTTCTACGTGGACTACGTGCGCGCCCGCCTTGGCGGCGACGAGGACGCCGTCGCCGCGGCTCGAGCCGGGCTGGAGGAGTTCAGCGGTCGCATGGCGGACTTCTTCGTGGCCGCCACGGACGGGCTCGACGCGGAAACCGTCCGCTCCGGCCTGGCAGCGCATACCGATCACCTGCTCGGGCAGGTGGACGCCCACGAGGCAGGCGACTATCCGGTCGCCTTCGCCATCGGCCGCGAGGCGTACCGGCACATGGGCGCCATCAGCGACCTCCTGGCGACGGGGATCGTGAACCAGTTTCCGGAGCGCTTCCTGCCCGACACCGCCGTTGGCGCTCCGTCCATCGTGGTGCTCCTGGGCTGGCTGATCGTCGCGACGGCGACCGTGGTCGCCATCGGTCTCAGGGCTGAAGGAGCTGGTGTGCGGGGTCAGGTACTGCGGGGTCATTCGTAACGCAGTCGGTTTAAGAATCGGTTGGAAGGGGGGTGCGCCACGGGCGCGGGAGTATGATCCGCACATGCCGGTTGGGCGGTTGCCCCTCGCGGTCCCGAGCGTGTGATCCATGGCGCCGATCCTCCTCCAGGTCGGGGCATTCACGCTCTCTACCCATGACTTCTTCACGGTCGCCGGCGTCATCGCCGGCCTGGCGCTCTACTACCGCGCGCTGCGGCGCGACAGGGTCCTCGACGGCCGCATCGTCCTCATCAGCCTGGCCGCCATCGTGGGCGGCATCCTCGGCGCACGGGTCATCACCAGCTGGGAGATCCTGGACGAGGTCTCGGCCGCCGACCTGCCGCTGACGTACGTCATCACCCACGGGCCGCGCAGCATCGTCGGCGGCCTGGCCGGTGGCTATCTCGCGATCGTGCTCAGCAAGCGGGCGCTGGGCTATACCCTCTCGACCGGCGACTACTACGCCGCGGCCATCCCGCTGGCGCTCGCCATCGGCCGGGTGGGATGCTTCCTGTCGGAGCTTCCGCTCGGCACGCCGACCGACCTGCCGTGGGCCATGACCGTCTCACCCGAGGCCGCTGCAGCCTTCCCGCGTTGCCCCGGCTGCAATGGACCGATGCATCCCAGCATGCTCTACGAGATCGGCTTCCACCTTGCGGCCTTCGGCCTCATCTTCACGCGCGGGCCGCTCCTCCCCATTCGCGGCGACACGCTCAAGGCGTACCTGCTGGCCTACGGACTGTTCCGCTTCGGCATCGAGTCCGTGCGCGGCAACGAGGTGCAGGCATGGGGGCTGACCGGGCCTCAGATCGTGCTCATCCCACTCATCGGTCTGCTGGTCTTCCATTTCGTCCGGCGCCTGCGCTCGGGCGCCTACCGGCTGCCGCTGCCCGAACCGGCCATCGTACGAGGAGGCTGACCGATGGATCCGCGTATCGCCGACTACATCCGCGCCAACCGGCGACGCTACAACCGCGACGTCATCCGCGAGCAGCTCATCAAGGCGGGCCATCCTCCGGCGGACATCGATGCGACCTGGGCGGCGCTCGACGCTCCCGACCCCGATGCGGTCGTGGGCGAGGGGTTCTGGGGACGCTTCTGGCTGTTCCTGATCGGCCTCAACGTGGCCGTCTTCCTCCTCGTCTTCCTCGCCACGGGCATGGTGAACTCCGTCGTGCTGGCGGCGGTGCTCGGCGTCGCGCTCAGCATCGGCGCGCTCATCGCCTGGGGGATCGTCGCCGCGACGGGGCCGGCGCACATGGGACGGACCACGGCGATGGTGATCGGCGGTGTCATCCCACTCATCTTCGCCCTCCTGATCGGCGGCAGCTGCTACGCCCTGGTCGGGGCCATCGGACCCCCACCCCCGCCGCCGAACGAAGGTCTCATGGAGCTCCGGATCGACCCGCCGCTGGACTTCGCTGGATCGGGTGCCGCCTTCTGCCAGCCCCACGGGGGCTCGACAGGCTTCAGCGTCTATCCCCAGCATGAGCTTGGAACCGTGGGCGGGCGGCCGGTCCATGCATCGGTCGACTCATTCGGTGGGCACGGCGGCCCCGAGGGCGGGCCGGCCCCGGCTCCGGCACCCGGTGGCGAGTTCGCGCAGAACCTGAATGTGTACATCTCGCTTCAACCGCGTTCGGAGTCGGACCCGCCGCAGGAATGGTCCGTCACCCCGAGCACGCAGCTCGACATCGATGCCTCCGCCGACGGGCTGTCGGGCACGGTCACCTTCGAAGGGCTGGAGCTGGTCCAGTTCGAGGCGCCCGACCCGGGCATCGTCGATGGCGGCTCGATCTCCGGGACGATCACCTGGCAGTGCGACTGATGGCGGCCCTTGTGATGTCGTCCACTGCCGCCGTCTCGAGTGCGCGGCCGGAAGCCCAACGCGGACATCTCGGATTGGAGGAGGCTCGATGACCACTGCACTGCCGCTTCGCCCCTACACCCCGCTGCGGATGGTGCTGACCGTCTGCGGCCATTGCTTCAGCGAGGATCCCGACCGCGAGATCGACTACGGCACAGACATCCTCCAGGGCAACCTGGTCATGCAGGATGGATCGGTCTATCTGCGGCGTCACTGCCGCCGCGGGCATGGAGAGGTCGTCAGCCTCTACGACGAGGACCACGGGCTGTGGGAGTACCTCCAGCAGTGGCGGGTGCCGACCCGTGAGATCACCGAGGACACTCCTGACAACGTGATGCCGATCCCGATGGGCTACGCCAACGGCCTCGGCCGCCTCCAGACCCAGCACTCGTGCATCCTGCTGCTCGACGTCACCGAGCACTGCAACCTCAACTGTCCGACCTGTTTCGCGGCCTCCGGCACCAACGTGGGCCGATACGCTCGCCTGCCGCACATCATGCGGACGCTGGATGCCTCGATCGAGCGCGAGGGCGGCAAGATCGACGTGCTCATGCTCTCCGGCGGCGAGCCGACGGTGCATCCGGAGATCGTCGAGATCATCGAGGCGGCCGTGGAGCGTCGCGTGACGCGCGTGCTGCTCAACACGAACGGCATCCGGGTGGCGAAGGACGATCGGTTCCTGGACGCGCTGCATCGGCTGCGCGATCGGGTCGAGGTCTACCTCCAGTTCGACGGGTTCGAGCTGTCGACCCACCTCTGGCACCGCGGCGAGGACCTGCGGGAGGTGAAGGCGCGGGCCATTCAGCGCCTGACCGAGGCGCGCATCTTCACGACCCTGACGATGGTCGTGGCCGAGGGCGTGAATGACCACGAGATCGGCGCGGTGGCGGACTTCGCGTTCGGAACCGACTACATCGCCGGCGTGGCCTACCAGCCGGTCTTCGGATCCGGCCGCGCCAATCCGATCGATCCCATGCAGCGCATGACGACGACCGGGGTTCTCAAGCGACTCGGCCCACAGACCGATGGACGCGCCAGGGCCGAGGACTTCATCGCGCTGCCATGCTCGCATCCTGACTGCTGCGCCATCACCTACTTCGTCCGCGATGACGCCGGGGCGTATCGGTCCATCCCGTCACTCGTGGGCCTGGAGCGCCTCAAGGCCAACCTGTCGGTGGTCGGCAACCGGATCGCCGCCGATGACGAGCTGTGGGATGCGCTGATCGGGATGATGAGCGAGACGACCACCATCAGCCGGCCGGAGCTGATCGACTACCTGCTCAACATCTGCGAGGCCTGCGACCTCTCGGTCGGCGGCTTCATCAAGGATGTCGGGCGCTATCTGCTGAAGGGCGAGCGGGCGGCCGAGCTGGTGGCGCTGCGCACGAAGCGGCTCTCGATCAAATCGTTCATGGATGCGTGGACGATGAACATCGAGCGGCTCCAGCAGTGCTGCGTGCACGTCGGATCGGTCGATGGAGACTCGGACCCGGTGCGCATCCCGTTCTGCGCGCGCCAGCTCTTCGGCGGGTTGCGACGACGGACCTCGGTCGGGCAGGTCGGTGCCCGGGAGCTCGTCCAGCTGGATGGGCTGGGGGCGCCGGCATGAGCCGGGATGGTATCGTCGCGGGCCCTCCGGCGACCGGCTCGTCTCGCCCACTCGTCCGCGCATGGGGAGTGTCACACGTGCCGCGCCGTTGGACCGCAGCGGCAGCGGCAGCGGCGGTGGCATCGGTGGTCGTCGCGCTCGTGCCGGCCACGCACCTCGGGGTGGGTCTCGCGTTGGTCGCCGTGCTGGCGGTCATGAACGGGGCGAACGACATCTCGAAGTCGATCGCGACGCTCGTGGGAAGCGGTGTAGCCGATGAGCGCCGGGCCGTCAGGTGGGGATCGGTCATGACCCTCGCCGGCGCCGTGCTCGGGGGTGTGGTCGGAGCCGGCCTGACAGCGACGTTCTCGACCCGGCTGTTGCCGGTGGATGCCGTCGTGAGCGGCACATTCGCACTCGCGGTGCTGGTCGGTGCGATCGGCTGGCTGGTCATTGCCACCCGCACCGGCCTTCCGGTGTCGACCACGCATGCACTGGTCGGGGCCATCGTGGCGTCGGGCGTGCTGGCGTACGGGGCGGCTGGCATGCAGTGGTGGCTCGTCCTGACGGCCGTGGTCGTCCCGTTGATCGTCAGCCCGCTGCTCGGCGTCGTCCTCGGCGTGACGCTCGGGCGTCTGGTCGGCACGGTGGCGGTGGGCACCAGGCCACTTACAGCGCTCCATTGGCTCACAAGCGGCCTGACCGCAGCGGCGCGTGGGATGAACGATGCACCAAAGGTCGCCGGGCTCGGCGTGCTCGTCCTGCTGGGATCCGGGCAGACAGCGGGCGCCGGCGGCCCACTGCTGCTGATCGTCGTCGCCGCGGGAATGACGGTGGGCAGCCTGTGGGGTGGTCGCCGCGTGATCCATACGCTGGCGCGGCGATTGACCCGGCTGGACCATCGCGACGGTGCTGCCTCGAACGCGGCGACCGCCACGCTCGTGACGGCGGCAGCCGTTGGCGGGATGCCTGTGTCAACGACGCAGGTCGCCGGAGGCAGCATCGCGGGCGTGGGCCTCGGACGTGGAGCATCCGCGCTCAACCTCGGCGTCGTGCGCGAGGTCGCCCTGGCCTGGGTCGTCACCGCCCCCAGTGCCGGGATCATCGCCTGCGCTGCCTGGCTGATCCTGAGGTTGGCCGCGTCATGAAGATCGACGGATCGGTGATGTCGCGGCCCGATGAGGGGGCCTCGGACCCGGTGAAGCAGTGGCTGGCGGCCAGGCCGCCGCTGACCCGCGCCCAGAAGTACGACCGGCTGGCGTTCACGTTCTGCAAGGTGGGCACGGTGGGACTGATCGCCTGGCTGGTCACGCCACCGATCTTCGTGCTGGTGGTCGCAGTCGCGGCGGTTGGCCTCTACGGCAAGGCGGTGGCGCTCGGGATCACGCGCTCCCAGTGCATCCTGCGTCGACCGATGCTGATCATGGGGTTCTGGGCTGCGGTCGCAGCCGCGGATGCGACCTGGCTGGTCTTGATGCGGTAGGGCTGTCCCTCGGGCTACTCGCAACCGAGTCGGTGACGACTTGGTCTGGCGGGCCAGCCGCCACGGTGGACGCCAGGGCACCCCGCCCGCGAGGGGACTCTGCCACGTATGCACCGGGGAACTGGTAGGCACGTCGTTGCCAGCGAGCGTGCCTCGCCCCCGGCCGGCCTGCGCGTGGAACAGGGCCCGGGTGGCGCTGATCGGCCCGATACCGGACCTAGCAGTCACCCGGTGCATACCTGACCCGGATCGGGCGCTGGATCTCGGATATCAGTCACCGAGTGGATATCTGACCGGGAAGTGCCGCTCTTCGAACGGACCGACGCCGGATCGACGTGGCCTACGGCCCGGGCTCGTCCCCGGCGACGATCCGGAGCATCTCCTCGCCATAGGTGGCCACCTTGCGTTGGCCGATGCCGGGCACGCTGAGCAGGCCGCCCGCATCCACCGGCCGATGCGCCGCGATGGCGGCGAGGGTCTTGTTGTCGGCCACCACGTAGGCGGGAACGCCATCGGTCCGGGCGCGCTGCCGGCGCCACTCGATCAGCTGGGCCAGGAGCGGCTCGTCTGCCGCCGACAGGTCGAAGGTGGCCACCTGGCGGCTCGACGACGCAAGGGCTGCCCGCGGCCGCGCCACCGCCCCCGGTCGCAGCTCGGCGATGAATCGTGACGGTCGGGCACGCGCGCCGACCGCCCACGAGAGTGTCAGGTGGCGTCGCGCGCGGGTGATGCCGACGTACAGGAGCCGCCGCTCCTCGGCGAGCGCGTCCGGGTCGGAGACGGCCTGGCGGATCGGCAGTGTGCCCTCCTCGAGGCCGGGAAGAAAGACGGCGTCCCACTCCAGGCCCTTGGCACGATGGAGGGTCGAGAGCGTGACGCCCTCGCCGGCGGCATCGGCCTCGGCCGCATCGCGACGGGCGAGCTCGGCCTGGAAGTCGGCGACGGTAGCGTCGGGCCGTTCCACCTCGAGCCGGCGGGCGATGGCCAGGAGCGTCATGAGCGCCGCATGGCGGTCGCGCGCCTCGGCACCGGGGCCGGCGGGAGGGGCCTCGTCGAACCCGAGCTCCGTGCGCCAGCGGTTCGCGACGATGCGAGACAGGCTCCCGGTCGCATCGGTCTTCAGGGCCGAACGTGCGGCGCGCACATCGGGCCGCGCGAAGAATCGGATGCCACGCACCGTGAACGGGATGCCGGCGCCGGTGAGAGCGGCCTCGAACGGGACGATCTGCGCGTTCGTACGCACCAGGATGGCGATCTCGGTCGCGTCGACACCGTCGGCAATGTGGCGCTGGATGGCCGACGCCACCGCGGCCAGCTCGTGGTCGCCGTCGGCGTGGGGGACCAGCTCGGGCGTCGGTCCGTCGGTCCGGGTGGCGTGCAGCTCCCGCCCGGGAATCAGCCGGTTGGCGAGCGACAGGACCTGCGGCGTACTGCGGTAGTTCTGGCTGAGTCGCACGACGCGGGCATCGGCGTATCGGTCCGCGAAGGTGGCCAGGTAGGCGCTGCTGGCGCCGGTGAAGCTGTAGATCGTCTGGTCGGGGTCGCCGACGACGCACAGGTCGCGCCGATCGCCCAGCCACAGGCGCAGGAGATCCTCCTGGAGGCGGTTCGTGTCCTGGTACTCGTCCACGCTGAACCATGCGTAGCGGGCTTGCACGAGGCCGATGGCCTGGGCATCGCTCTCGTACAGCTCGACCGCCATGGTCAGCATGTCCTCGAAGTCGATCCGGTTGCGTTGAGCCTTCACTCGTTCGTAGCTGCGCCAGAGCCTCGTGAACACGTCTGGCGGCAGCGGTGGGTCCCGCTCGGGTGCGTAGCTCTCGGGTCGTTGACGACGGACCTTGGCCCACTCGATCTCATCGGCGAGGTCCTTGGCCGGCGTGAACCGATAGCCACCCGGGAGCTGCCTGGCGAGGGGACCGATGATCCCCAGCTTCGACTCCAGCACGTCGGGAAGCGGGCGCCCGTGGATCTCCGGCCAGAAATGGGCGAGCTGGCGGCGCGCCGCGGCATGGAAGGTCGATGCCTGCACCTGCGGGAGGCCGAGCGCCAGCAGCCGGCGTCGCATCTCGCTGGCCGCCTTCTCGGTGAAGGTCACGATCAGGGTGCGTTTGGGATCGGCGGCCTCCGTTGCGGAGGCGTAGGCAACGCGGTGGCTGATCACGCGCGTTTTTCCCGTGCCGGCGCCTGCCAGGATGACGACCGGGCCGGTCGTCGCCTGCGCTGCCTCGCGCTGCTCGTCGTTCAGGGTTGCCAGGACGGCTTCGGCTTCCACGCGGGGATGGTAGTAGGTGGGGCTTACACGTCGGTTACGGGTGGATCAGGCGTCGGGGTGGGGAAGAGCACCGGCAGCGCGGCACTCTGCCGCGGCAGGTAGCCGGCGCCGGCCGCCACGATGGCGACGAACGCGAGCACCGCACCGATCACGCCCGTCACGAAGGAGAACGTGCCGGATGCGCCGAAGAGGAGCCCGATGACGCCGATGAGCACGCCACCCACCAGCGCCACGATGAGGCCGATCATGCCGCCCGATGTCGTGAGCCCGTAGAGGATGACACGG
>JBQTHZ010000136.1:0-25673 GCA_052388515.1 Chloroflexota bacterium
GTCGGGACGCGGGGCGCGCTCGAGGCTCGCGGGCGAGCGGCGATCGCGAACGCGAAGCTGGCGTACGAGTCATACCAGCGCATCTTCGGCGGAGAGGAGTTCGCCGACCTGCGCGCCGCCGGCGCGCAGGTGCAGCGCTGCCTGTGGGCGAGCACGAGCACCAAGAACCCTGACTACCGCGACGTGCTGTATGTCGAGGAGCTCATCGGCCCCGAGACCGTCGACACCATGCCGCTCGAGACGATCACCGCCTTCCTCGACCACGGCGACATTCGGCGCACCCTCGATCGCGACCTCGACGACGCGCGCCAGGCGATCCGGGAGGTGGAGGCCAGCGGGATCAGCATGGAGCGCGTGACCGACGAGCTGATCGACGAGGGTGTCGCCAGCTTCGCGAAGAGCTTCGACGAGCTGATCAGCACGATCGAGTCGAAGCGCGAGGAGCTCGCTCCGGCATGAGCCACGTCGACGCCGCGGTGACTGCGCGGCTCGAGGCGTGGACCGCCGACCGCATTGCTGATCGGCTGTGGGCCAGGGACGGCTCGCTTTGGGCCGCATCCGGGAAGCCGGCCGAGGAGGTCAGCGCCTGGCTGGGGTGGCTCGACCTGCCGGACTCGATGTCCGCGCGCGTCATGGAGCTGAAGCACCTCGGGCGCGACATTCTGGAGGACGGCTATCGACGCGCGGCCGTGCTCGGGATGGGGGGCTCGAGCCTGGCGCCTGAGCTCTTCAGCCGCCTGTTCACGTCGACGACGCCCAACGGGCTCGAGCTGCGCATCCTCGATTCGACGCATCCCGATGTGGTGCGTGGATTCCGATCGTGGGCAAGCGGACAGCGCACGATCTTCTGTGTCAGCTCGAAGTCCGGCTCGACGACCGAGCCGAATGCCTACCAGGCCGCGATGGGCGAGATCGCGCCCGCGCTCGACTTCATCGCGATCACCGACCCGGAGACCTCGCTCGCCGAGCTCGCGCGTGTGCAGGAGTTCCGCGCCATCGTCGAGGCACCTCCCGACGTGGGCGGCCGCTACTCCGCGTTGACCGTCTTCGGGCTCGTCCCGGCGGCGCTCAACGGCGTCGACGTCGGCTCCTTGCTGGAGCGCGCGCGCCGGATGGCCGATGCCTGCCGCACGGCCGACGCAGCCGCGAACCCGGGTCTTCGCCTCGGCGCGTTGATCGGTGAGGCGGCCCTGGCCGGCCGTGACAAGCTGACGATCCTCACCTCGACGCGCCTCGCGGCCTTCGGTGACTGGGTCGAGCAGCTCGTGGCCGAGAGCACCGGGAAGGGCGGCACCGGGATCGTGCCGATCGTCGGCGAGCCGGTCGCTGACCCCGCTGCATACGGCGACGACCGCTGCTTCGTCCACGTCCGCTTCGCCGATGACGCCGATGACGCCTCGGCGGCGATGAGCGACCTTGCCGACGAGGTGATCGTTCTCGACGACCCGCTCGATATCGGTGCCGAGTTCGTTCGCTGGGTGGTGGCGACGGCCGTCGCCGGGATCGTGCTGGGCATCGACCCGTTCGACCAGCCCAACGTCCAGGAGAGCAAGGACGCGACGAAGGAACTGCTCACCGCCTTCCGGTCCAATGGACGACTTCCACAGCCTGGTCCGCTGGTCAGCGAGCCCGGCATCTCGGCGACTGCCGACCCCGCCGCCCTCGGCGACGTGCCGGTCACCGTCGAGGGCGCCGTCCGGCAGCTCCTGGACCTCCTGCAGCCGGGTCGTGACTACTTCGCCATCCTCGCCTACGTGCCACCCGATCCGGCCGTCACGGAGCGCCTCCAGCGCATTCGGAACCGCGTTCGCGATTCGCATGGCGTGGCGACCACCCTCGGCTTCGGGCCGCGCTTCCTGCACTCCACCGGGCAGCTCCACAAGGGCGGCCCGGATACCGGGGTCTTCCTCCAGCTGACCGCCGAGCCATCGAAGGATCTGCCGATCCCCGGCTGGGAGGAGTCGTTCGGAACGCTGATCGCAGCACAGGCGCTCGGCGACCTGACCTCGCTCCAGCGTCGTGGTCGTCGGGCACTGCGTCTGCACCTCGCAGACCTGGAGTCGGGCCTCGAGCGGTTGGAGGCCATGGTCGACGCTGGCATCGGCGTTGCGAGATGACCGGTCCGGGACCGGGTCGCACCGAAGCGCCGCGAGTCACGACCGCATCGGCAGCACGGAGAGCAGCATGCAGGTAGCGATCGCAGGTCTGGGCAGGATGGGCGCCGGGATGGCGCGTCGGGCCGCACGAGGCGGGCACCACGTGGTCGCCTGGAATCGCACCGAGGCGGTTGCGACCGAGATCGCCGCCGAGGCCGAGAACGAGGGTCGCGTGACGGTGGCGGAGCCGATCGACCGCCTGATCCAGGTGATGGATGCTCCCCGCCATGTCGTCATCAGCGTGCCATCCGGTGGCGCCACCGACGCCATGATCGATCAGCTCGCGACCATCCTGGAGCCGGGCGATGTCATCATCGACGCGGGCAACAGTCGCTTCCACGACTCGAAGCGCCACGCCGCGGAGCTCGCCGACAAGGGCATCGAGTGGCTCGACATGGGCGTCTCCGGCGGCGTGTGGGGCCTCGAGGTTGGCTTCTGCGCCATGGTGGGCGGCAGGCGCGAGGTGTTCGAGCGCTTCGAGCCGGTGGTCAAGACCCTGGCGCCGGAGAACGGCTACCTGTATTGCGGCGACGCGGGCGCCGGCCACTACACCAAGATGGTCCACAACGGGATCGAGTACGGCATCATGCAGGCGTACGGCGAGGGATTCGACATCCTCCACGCGGCGGACTACGACCTCGACCTCGCCGCGATCGCCCGGATGTGGAACAACGGATCGGTCATCCGGTCCTGGCTGCTGGAGCTGGCCGGCAACGCCTTCGAGAAGGAGGGCAACGACCTCGCCGACATCCACGGGTGGGTCGCAGACTCCGGCGAGGGCCGCTGGACCGTGGCCGAAGCGATCGACCACGACGTGCCGGCGCCGGTCATCACGCTGAGCCTCATCCAGCGATTTCGTAGCCGCCGGGAGCCGGATTCCTACAGCGATCGCGTCCTCGCTGCGCTCCGCAACGAGTTCGGCGGACATGCCATCAAGGACCGTGGGTGACGTGGGGCGCATCGGACCTTCCAGGCTGGCTTTGACCGAAACTTTCCGGTGTGGCCGGCCAGGGCGCTCGCTGGGCGCAGTCGTCGCACTGACTGGCAATCGATATTTCGGTCATTGGCGGCCCAGTTGGCCGCTGAGGCCGCTCTTCGCCGAAGTTTCGGTGCGGCGTACGCTCCGCACCGGCACAGGCATCGCCCACTCGCCGCGGCCCGACGCATATTGCGGTCAGACCCCGCCTGAGGGCAGGAGCACGGCGTGACGACCCGCATCGATGAGCCGGGCGTGGCACGCGAGCGGCACCAGCGCGCCTCGCACGATGACCGTCAGCCCCGTCCGAATCCGCTCCGCGAGGGCCTCCGGCTCGAGCGCATGGCGGAGCCGTGCACCATGGTCATCTGCGGCGCCACCGGTGACCTGACCGAACGCAAGCTGGCGCCGGCACTCTACAACTGCCTGCTCGGCGGCTTCCTGCCTCCGGAGTTCACGGTGGTCGGATTCGCGCGCCGCGACCTCGGCGACGATGCCTTTCGCGACCACCTGCTGGAGGGCGTCAACGAGTTCAGCCGCAATCGCCCGGCGAAACCGGCCATCTGGGAGTCGTTTGCGAGGGGCGTCGAGTACCACCGTGGCGACTTCGACGATCCGGCCGCGTTTGTCGAGCTCGCCAGACGGCTCGATCGGATCGATCGAGACCGCGGAACAGCAGGGAATCGACTCTTTTATCTCGCCGTCCCGCCGGCACTCTACCCCGAGATCGTCAACCAGCTCGAACGCGCGGGCCTGGCCGCGCCCGGCGATCGCCGGTTCAGCGGCTCGAAGCGCGGCTGGACGCGGGTCATCGTCGAGAAGCCATTCGGATCGGACATGGAGAGCGCTCGGACGCTCAACCGGGAGCTTGCCGAGGTGTTCGACGAGGAGCAGGTGTACCGCATCGATCACTACCTCGGGAAGGAGACGGTTCAGAACCTGGCCGTTTTCCGTTTCGGGAACGGCCTGTTCGAGCCGATCTGGAACCGCCGCTACATCGATTCGGTGCAGATCACGGTGGCCGAGACGGTTGGCGTCGAGGGCCGCGGGGAGTTCTACGACGCGACGGGCGCGCTGCGCGACATCGTCCAGGGCCATGCCCTTCAGCTCATGGCGATGTTCGCGATGGACCCACCGGTCGAGTTCCACGCCGAGGACCTGCGTGATGAGAAGCTGAAGGTGCTCCGCGCGGTCAAGCCGATGTCACCCACCGACGTTGCCACCAACACGGTGCGCGGCCAGTACGTATCTGGTTGGGTCGAGGGCGAAAAGATCTCCAGCTACCGTGACGCGCCGGAAGTGACGCCGGACTCGCAGACCGAGACGTTCGCGGCGCTGAAGCTGGGCATCGACTCCTGGCGGTGGGCGGGTGTGCCGTTCTACCTGCGCACGGGCAAGGCGCTGCCAAGTCGCGTGACGGAGATCGCGGTGCAGTTCAAGCAGGCCCCCCTGGCGCTGTTCGCCCGCGCCGGCGTCCCGCAGATCGAGCCGAACGTCCTCGCCATCCGGGTCCAGCCCGACGAAGGCATCCTCCTGCGCTTCGGTGCCAAGGTGCCGGGCCAGGGCCTCCAGATCCGTACCGTCAACATGGACTTCCGCTACGGCTCCAGTTTTGCGGTCGACTCGCCGGATGCCTACGAGACGCTCCTGCTCGACGCGATGGTCGGTGACGCCAGCCTCTTCACGCGCGACGACGAGGTCGAGCGCGCATGGGAGATCCTGGATCCGATCCTCGGCGCATGGGAGGCGGGCCAGGGCGGCCCCCTGCATTTCTATGGGGCCGGCACGTGGGGTCCACCGGCAGCCGACGAGCTGCTCGAGCGCGACCGTCGCGCGTGGCGCCGGCCGTGACCCGCGCCCAGCCACCGCGATCGGAGGAGCAGGCCGTCCACCGACGCCTCATGCGCTTCGGCGAGGCGGAGAGCCTCACCACGCCCATCTGGGAGGCGGACGACACGAGCGTGCGGGCCATCGCCGGGCATCTCGCCTCGCTGTGGGACGTCCCCCTCGGCTTCGACGACGGCGGTGATCCGCTCGTGACCGAGAAGGGGCTGCCGCACGCCCGAGCATCGGTCCTCAACCTGATCGTGACCGTCGTCGACGAGGCGGCGGCCGAGCGCGTGGTCCACACCCTGGTCGGACTGGGGGTGCGCCATCCGTCACGGGCCATCGTGCTCGTGCCCCAGCATGGGGCGCAGGCAGCGCCGATCGACGGCCGGATCAGCACGCACTGCAACGACGCGAGCGGCGGCGGCGACCGCGTGTGTTACGAGGAGGTGGTGCTGACCGTCCGGGGTGAGGCGGCGGAGCACCTGTCCGGCATCGTCGCGCCACTGCTCATCCATGATCTGCCAACCCATGTCTGGTGGCCCGGGGATCCGCCATGGGACGACCCGGTCTTCGACCAGCTGGTCGAGATGGGCGACCGCGTCATCGTGGACTCCTCCGACTTCAGCGACCTGTTGACCGGCCTGCGCCGCACGTCGACGCTGCGTCGCCGCAGCGGCGTGGGTGATCTTTCATGGGAGCGGCTGACCTGGTGGCAGGAGCTGACCGCCCAGTTCTTCGACGCGCCGCGCTTTCGTCGGTATCTGCCCAACCTCAGCCGGCTCCACGTGCGGTACGCCATCCCGTCGCCGGTCGGGCACCGCCACGACGAGGACGAGGAGGTCGCGCCGGGCGTCCCAGCCCCGATGGCGCAGGCCCTGCTCTACGCCGGCTGGATCGCGACCCGGCTCGGCTGGCGTCGACACCGAACCCTCGAGCCGCTGACGGACGGCGGCCTCCGTCTCCGGCTGGAGGGCAGGCACGAGATGATCGACCTCCTCATCGAGCCGATCACCACCGACGCCGTGCGGCCCGGCGAGCTTCTCTCGGTGCGGCTGCGCTCGCTCGGGGAGACCGGCGCCGCCGAGTTCATCATCGATCGCGACGGAGACGACGCGATGGTCGCCACCAATGCGGACGGCATGACCGCGCTCCTTCGACGCGTCGCCATGGAATCGCCACGCGAGCCGGAGCTCCTCAGCTCCCAGCTGACCATGGACGTGGCAGACCCTGTCTACGAGGATGCGCTGCGCGCCGCCGCCATCCTCCTCGCCTCCGCGAGGGAGGCGACCGCATGAGCGGGTTCACCGTTCTGCAGGATCCGCAAACCGTCGCCGAGGCAACCGCCGATCGATTCGTGTCCGCGGCGCGCTCCGCGATCGAAACGCGCGGCGTGTTTCGCGTCGCGCTGTCAGGCGGCGGCACCCCGAAGCAGGTCTACCCGCTGCTGCTCGAGCCATCGCGTCGCGACGCGGTCGATTGGTCCGCGGTCGAGTTCTTCTGGGGTGACGAGCGCGCCGTGCCCCCGGACCATCCCGACTCGAATTTCGGGGTCGCCTACGGCATGCTCATCTCGCAGCTGCCGCGCGTGCGACCGGACCGCGTTCATCGCATGCCCGCCGAGGCGCCGGACCTGGACGCGGCCGCCCTCTCGCACGAGAGCGAGCTGCGCCTCGCATTCGGCACGCGTGGCAGCGAGCCGCCGACCTTCGACCTCGTCTGGCTCGGGATGGGGCCGGACGGCCACACCGCCAGCCTGTTTCCCGGGTCGAGCGGACTCGCAGAGCGCGAGCGATGGGTGATCGGCAACTGGGCTCCATCACAGGAGGCCTGGCGCATGACACTGACCTTCCCCGTCCTGAATGCCGCGCGCGAGGTGATCTTCGTTGTCACCGGCGCGGACAAGACCGATGCGCTGCGCGAGATTCGAGCGGGCAGCTCGGACCTGCCGGCGGCGCGGGTCGCCGGCGACGAGGTCGAGTGGATCGTCGACGCCGCGGCCGATGCCGGTGACCCCGCGTGACGACCGGCCCGTCACCGCTCACGCCGGACGCCCAGCCGCGCCAGACGGACGCCGCCTGACGGATGTCGCCTCTCGTCTGGCTGGTCGTCGCCTTCGTCGCCGGGGCCGCCGGTTACGTGGTCGGATGGCCGGCATGGCATTCGTACCGATCGCGTGACGCTCGTGATCTGAACGCGGAGCGCTACCTCGCCTGGCGCGGCCGTGCGGTGCGCGGCGAGCCGTCGAGCGTGCGCGAGGGCATGACCGGCGAGGAGCGGCGACGCATCTACGCCGGAGCGGCGCTCGGCGTGCTCGGCGCACTGGCCCTGCTCGCCTTCTTCGCCACCAGCTGATGCGGGTCGAGCTGCTCTACGCCGATGGTGATCCTGCCGCGATGGCGGCCCGCCAGAACCTCGTCGAGGTCCTGACCGAGGATGCCTTCGAGACGCCGATCCAGATGATCTCGGTCGCATCCGACGCGGATGCAGATCTGCTCGGCATGCGCGGCTCGCCTACGATCCGAATCGACGGCACCGACATCGTGCCCGAGTGGGATGGACCGATCGGCATCGCGCCGCGCGACTACGGCGACGGCCCCGTTCCGGACAGGGCCGTGCTCCGACGGGCGGTGGAGCGCGCCCGCGGCTGGAGCCACGGACGCCGCAGCTGATGCTCGCATCGGCGCTGCGCGCCATCTTCCTCTGGCTCGCCGATCGACGCTGGCTGGCCCGCGTGGCACTCGCGACGCCGCTCCTTCGTCGCATGCCGTTGCGCTTCGTGGCCGGAACCACCCTGGACCAGGCGGTCGCTGCGGTTCGCGACCTGAATGCGAACGGGATGAGCGCGACGCTGGACGTCCTCGGGGAATCCGTCGAGGATCGACGAGCCGCCGACCGAGCCGCCGCCGCGTACGTCGATGCCATCGAGCGAATCGCCGCCGAGCGCCTGGACGCCAATGTCAGCATCAAGCTCACCCAGATGGGGCTCGACCTCGGCGTCGACGAGTGCCTCGCGGTGCTGGCACCGGTGGTCGCGGCGGGGGATCGGCTGAGCATCTTCATCCGCATCGACATGGAGTCCTCCGAGTACACGGACCGAACGCTCGAGATCGTGCGCCGCCTGCGGGCGGATGGGCACGACGTCGGGCCGGTCGTGCAGTCCTACCTGCATCGGTCGCCGGACGATGTCGAGCGCCTGGCGTCGGAGCGCATCAGGACCCGTGTCTGCAAGGGTGCCTATGCCGAGAGTCCCGAGATCGCGCACCAGGAGCGGGTCGCGGTGGGCGATGCATTCGTCACGCTCTGCCAGCAGCTCCTCCGCGCCGATGCCTACCCGGGCGTGGCCACCCACGATCCGGAGATGCTCCAGCGCGTCGCCACCTTCGCGCGGCAGCAGGGCATCGGCCATGACCGATTCGAGTTCCAGATGCTGTACGGCGTGCGGCGCGATCTTCAGCGCAAGCTGGTCGAGGCAGGCGCTCGGCTGAGGATCTATGTCCCGTACGGGACCGAGTGGTACCCGTACTTCATGCGTCGCCTGGCCGAGCGGCCGGCCAACGTCCTGTTCGTGCTGCGCAGCGTCTTCGGCGAGCGCTGAATCGGGCGCGCTTCGGCGCTTGCGCCGGGGCGCAACTGTCCACGACCTTGGAGCCGATCCCGGCCTCGGACTTGCTGTGCGGCGCACATGATGGCGCGGGATCGGGCCAATCGGCGCTCATGCGCGTTCATCTTTCGTTGTTACTCGCGGGGCGCGAAATTGCCGGCGCCGGACGGCGCCGACAGCGCCAAGGACGCCGCGGGGGTAGACTGGGCCGCCACAGCCCATGTCCGCATCCAAACGGCCGAGCACCTCGAGTCTCCGCCGCTACCTCACATCCCGCCCGTACATCGCCGTCGCCGACATTCGGCGCCGATTCGGCCTCGAGCCCGATGCGATGAGCGCCGTCTCCCGCAACGGGACCACGGCGTACATCGGCCTGCCCGAGCGTGAGGCAACCAAGCTCCAGGATCTCTGGCAGCGCGAGGAGGTCGGCGTCGAGCTGTCCGTCGAGGTGCGCGCGCCGGTGGTGGTCGGCGTCTACCCGATGCGCATCGCACGATTCGTCATCGATCACACGACGAACGGAAACGGGTATCACCCGCCGCACGAACCGGCGTTGGACCGCGAGTCCGGGGCATGAGGATCGCCGCCGTGGTCGGCGATCTCCTCCTGTTCAGCCGCATCGACGCTGCGGCGGCGTCCGCGGGGGCAATGCTCGAGCGAGTCGACGCGCCCGACCAGCTGCCGGCGTCGAACGACGTCGATCTGGTCCTGGTCGACTGGTCGGCGCGTCACGACGGCTGGGCCGAGGCACTGTCGCGGGTCCAGGCCCGCGGAGGAGCACGTGTCATCCTGTTCGGACAGCATACGGATCTGGCCGCGCATGCTGCGGCCCGCTCGGCCGGGCTCGGACCGATGTGGGCTCGCTCTCGGTTGGTCAAGGAGCTGCCCACGCTCGTCACGGAGCGGCGGTGACCGCACGCCGTCCGGACTTCTATATCGTCGGCGCGCCGAAGTCGGGAACGACGGCAATGTACGCGTATCTGCGCGAGCATCCCGACCTGTTCCTCCCGGAGCGGAAGGAGCTTCGGTACTTCGGCGGCGATCTCGACATCCGTGACCGGCACCGCCTCTCAGAGGATGACTACCGAGCGTACTTCGCGGAGGCGCGCCCCGAGCAGCTGGTCGGTACCGCCTACGTCTGGTATCTCTACTCCGCCATCGCTGCCCGTGAGATCGCCGACTTCACCCCCGATGCGCGGATCATCGCCATGATCCGCAACCCGATCGAGATGCTCCATGCGCTCCACGGCGAGCACCTG
Source organism: Chloroflexota bacterium (assembly GCA_052388515.1). GTDB lineage: Bacteria > Chloroflexota > Limnocylindria > QHBO01 > QHBO01 > JACDBZ01. Next base: position 9,823 of record JBQTHZ010000136.1, read on the forward strand.
TCGAATGGCAACGAGGAGATCAGCGACTTCACGGCGGCGCTGGATGCGGAGCCGGAACGGCGGGCGGGGCGACGGATTCCCCCGCACGCCCACCTCGTGCAGGGGCTCTGGTACTCGACCGTCCCGCGCTACACCGAGCAGCTGCAGCGCTACGCGAACGTGTTCGGCCGCGAGCGGCTGCACGTCATCGTGTTCGATGATCTCGCCGCCCACACCGAGGTCGTTCACCGCGGGGTGCTGCGCTTCCTCGGCGTCCGCGACGACGTGCGGCCCTCCGCATTCCAGGTGGTCAACGCCAGCAAGCGGACGCGCAGCGAACGGCTCCGCCACTTCCTCGCGCGCCCGCCGGACATCCCGCGGCGCGTGATTCGTCGCGTCGTGCCCGCCTCGCTGCGCCGGGCCCTCTACGAGCGAGCCAAACGCATGAACGTCGCGCCCGCCCCGCGCAGTCCGATGCCGCCCGAGACGCGCGAACGTCTGCGCCTCCAATTCGTCGACGAGGTGGAGCGCCTCTCATCCTTCCTCGATCGCGACCTCACGCACTGGACGGCTCCCGCGCAGGAGGCGGCCGCAGGGCCACGCTGAAGGCGGGAACGGTCACTCCCGGTTCAGGCCGCACCGTCGAGGACGCGCTCACAGACGAGGAGGAGCTCCTCCACGGCCTCGCTGGCCGGCGCCTCGATCGTGCAGCCGGCTCGCCGAGCGTGGCCGCCGCCGCCGAACACGCCGGCGATTCGGGTGGCGTCGACGGCCTCGCTGACGCGCAGGCTGACCCGCGTCTGCCGCGGTCCCACCTCCCGCAGCAGGATCGAGATGTCCGCGTCCCTGGCCTTGGCGATGAACTCCGCCAGTCCATCCGCATCGTGGTTCGCGGTGCCCGTGGCGTCGAGCATGTCCTGCGTCAGAGTGGTGTGAATGATGCGCCCATTTCTGCGCTGGCCGATGCCGTTCAGCATGCGTCCCCAGAGTGCCAGCGTGGCGTACGGCAGATCCGCCAGCACGCGCCGGTGGATCAACGAGCTGGGAGCGCCGGCGTCGACCAGCTCGGCAGCGATGCGGAGCGTCTCGCCACTCGTGCTCGGGTCCGAGAAACCGTGGCTGTCGCGGACGATGCCGGTCAGCAGCGCCGTGCTGATCTCCTTGTCGAGCGCCACTCCGAGGCGCGGCAACGTGGCAGCGATCACCTGGCAGGTCGCGGCGGCATTGGGATCCACCAGGTTGACATCGCCGAAGCGCGCGTTCGTCACGTGATGATCGATGTTGACCAGGCGTGCCCGGCCGAGCCAGCCGGCGTGCTCGACACGGACCCGACCCACGCGCTCGAGCGTGGCCGCATCGCACACCACGGCGAGGCCGGGCTCGAGGAAGGGAGCCTGACGGAAGGCGTCGAACAGCGGCAGGAAGTCGAGGGAGGGCAATGGGGCGTCGACACTGACGATCTCCCATTCCTTGCCAAGCCGGCGCGCGATGAGCGCGATCGCCACCGCACCACCGATCGTGTCGGCGTCGGGATTCTCGTGGCACAGGGCCGTGATCCGATCAGCCCCGTGCAGCGCGGCGGCCAGCGCGTCCTGATCGGCCGTCATCTGGTCAATGATTGTCATCGGCTCCTCCGTTATCCTCCCGCGGGCGGCACGCTGCCGGACGGACCGCGTCGTAGCGACGGATTCTAGCCGCCACCGGAGGAAGCATGAGCCTCGAGGCATGGATCACGCTCGGCACCGTGGTTGTGCTGGTCACGCTGCTCGCGCGCGAGGCCATGCAGCCTGCCTTCGCAGTGCTCATCGCCACCATCTTCCTGCTGCTCATCGGCATCATCGACCCCGAACAGGCCTTCGCGGGCTTCAGCAACGAGGCGCCGATCGTGGTGGCATCGCTCCTCGTCTTCGCTCGGGCGGCCGACATCTCGGGCCTCCTGCAGCCGCTGATCGACCGGTTCATCGGCCACGGGCCGACGCCCCGCGGGTTGCTGCCACGGCTCCTCTTCCCGCTGACGTTGGTGTCGGGCTTCCTGAACAACACGACGCTCGTTGCGATGTCGATCCCGGCCATCATCGACCTCTGCAACCGGAAAGGACTGAATCCGTCTCGCTTCCTGCTGCCGATCTCGTATGCCGCGGTCCTGGGAGGCGTGACGACCACGATCGGCACGTCGACCAACCTCACCGTCTCGGGCCTCCTGGCCGAGTCCGGTGCGGAGCCGCTCGGCCTGTTCGAGCTGACGCCGGTGGGCCTGCCGATCGCCCTCGTGGGCACGTTGGTGCTGGCGCTCGTGACAGGACGCCTGCTCCCGGACCGGGGTGATCGGCGCGTCCAGGCGGCCAGCGAGCGCGACTACTCGGTCAGCATGGTGGTCCAGCGCGATGGACCCCTCGTCGGCCGAACGGTGGAGCAGGCCGGCCTACGACAGCTGGAGGCGGTGTACCTCGTCGCCATCGAGCGCGAGGGCCAGCGCATCGCGCCGGTCAGCCCCGAGACGGAGCTGCATGGTCGCGACGTGCTCACGTTCGTAGGCCGAGTCGACCAGGTTGTCGACCTCCAGCGCATGCGCGGCCTGCAGTCGACCCACCGACGCCAGATCAAGCAGCTCGACGGTGATCGTCACACGTTCAGCGAAGTGGTTCTCGGCGAGGGATTCGCGGGTCGGACACTCAGCGAGATCGGCTTCCGCGCCAAGTACGGGGCAGCGGTCCTGGCCATTCACCGCTCTGGCCATCGGATCGACGGCAAGCTCGGCGAACTACCGCTCCGGATGGGAGACACGCTGCTCGTGCTGGCCGACCAGGAATTCTCACAGCGCTATCGCAACGCCGGCGACTTTCTCGTCATTGCCTCGCTGAGTGGAATTCCGCCGACCCAGCCCCGCAAGGCAAAGCGCGTGGGGCTGATCGGCATCGGCTTCGTGCTCCTCACCGGCACGGGCATCCTGCCCATCCTGGAGGCGTCGCTGCTGGTCGCGTTGCTGCTGGTGGGGTCGCGGGCGTTGACGATCCGACAAGCGCGAGACGCCATCGACCTGAACATCATCGTCCTCATCGCGGCCGCCTTCGGCCTGGGAGCCGCCGTGGATGGCACCGGCCTCGGGAGAACGATCGCGGACCTGCTGCTGGTGGTGTTCGAGCCCTTTGGTCTGATCGGGGCGCTGGCCGGGGTGCTGCTCGCGACGATGATCCTCACCGAGCTGATCAGCAACAACGCGGCGGCAGTCCTCCTTTTCCCGGTTGCCACTGCCACCGCGGTTGCGACCGGTGGCGACCCCCGTCCCTTCGTGGTGGCGGTCGCGCTGGGTGCGAGCCTCTCGTTCCTGACGCCGCTCGGCTACCAGACCAACATGATGGTGTACGGGATCGGAAATTACCGGTTCAGCGACTTCACGCGCCTTGGGCTGCCGCTCAACCTGGTGTCGATCGTCCTCGGCCTGGCGCTGATTCCCATCTTCTTTCCGTTCTAGGCACGCCCCTTGCGCTCAGGGCGGTGACGGCTGGCACCGCATGACGTTAGTTACCCCTTGAATTAGTACTTCCGTTCAGCCATCATGCGCGTGTCCTTATCAGCCGCTTATCAATGGCTTATTGGAGCGGTTCTCGGCCCGAGCAGCAGAGGAGGCGGGTGCCCCGCAGCCTCAGAAAGACGGGGGAATGTATGGTTTCGCTACGGCGCGCGCCACTCGCGCCGCCCATCCCGATGCCGGTGGAGCCGGTGCCGGTCGCTGGCGCCCGGCCGGCGGCGCTCACATCGCTATCCAAGCGCGTGCTCGACGTCCTCTTTGCGATCATTCTCCTCGTCCTGACGAGCCCGATCTGGCTCATTGCCGCGCTGCTCATCAAGGTGACGTCGCCAGGTCCGATCCTGTTCCGCCAGGAGCGGATCGGGGTCGGTGGTGTCCCGTTCACCTGCTACAAGTTCCGGACGATGCACCATGGAGTGAGCGACAGCGCGCATCGGATGCTGGTCATCCAGATGTTGATGAGTGGCGAGCTCTCGACCGATGCGGGCGACGGGCAGCCCTACAAGATCAACGGCGACCACCGCATCATCCGCGTGGGCCGATGGATGCGTCGGACCTCGCTCGACGAGCTGCCGCAGCTCGTCAATGTCCTGCGCGGTGAGATGTCGATCGTCGGGCCGCGACCTCCACTGAAGTACGAGGTCGAGCGGTACACCGACTGGCAGATGGAGCGCCTCACCGTGCGTCCCGGGATCACGGGCCTGTGGCAGGTCTCCGGCCGCAACCGGTTGACCTACAACGAGATGTGCGCACTCGACATCCAGTACGTGCGCAACTGGAACGTCATCAGCGACCTGAAGATCATGCTGAGCACCCCGTGGGTCATGTTCGTCGACGGTGGAGGTGCTTCGTGAGCCGGCCGATCGGCGTCGGCGTGATCGGCTGTGGATACTGGGGACCCAACCTCATCAGGAACTTCGCCTGGACCGAGGGAGCGCGCGTCACGGCGGTGTGTGACGCACAGCTCGACCGTGCCCAGAAGCTCGCCTCGCAGTACTCGGTCCCGAGCGCCTACAGTGACGCGACCGAGCTCATCAGCGATCCGAGCGTCGATCTCGTGGTGGTTGCCACGCCGTCGCGCACGCACCACCCACTTGCCAAGGCTGCGATCGAGGTCGGCAAGCACGTCCTGGTCATGAAGCCGATGACGACGAACGTTCAGGACGCGGAGGACCTCATCGACCGGGCCCAGGCCAAGGGCGTGCTGCTCGCCGTCGATCACACGTTCGTGTACACCTCCGCCGTTCGGAAGATGCGCGAGATGGTCGAGAGCGGGGATCTCGGCGAGGTCTACTACATCGACAGCGTTCGCATCAACCTCGGCGTGTTCCAGTCGGACGTCAATGTCATCTGGGACCTCGGCCCGCACGACATCAGCATCATCGACTACATCATGGGAGGCCAGGTTCCGACCGAGGTCTCCGCCATCGGGGCCGCTCACGCCGGCAGCCTGCGGGAGAATGTGGCCTATGTGACCATGCGCTACGGACCGAGCGTCCTTGCGCACGTGCACGTCAACTGGCTCGCGCCGGCCAAGATCCGTCGAACGATTGTCGGTGGCTCGCGCCAGATGGTGGTGTACGACGACATGCAGCCATCCGAAAAGCTCCAGGTCTACGACCGCGGCGTCACCATCGCGCCGTGGGACGATCCGGAGCAGGTGTACAGCCAGCTGGTCTCGTATCGATCCGGGGACACGTGGGCGCCGAACCTCGGCAACGTGGAGGCGCTCGCCCTGGAGGCCGAAGAGGTCATCGGCTGCATCCGCAAGGGTGGCGAGCCGGTGGGAAGCGCTCTCGCCGGACTCCGAACGGTACGCATCCTTGCCGCCGCAGAGCAATCGATGCATCACGGTTCGCAGCTCGTGCACCTGGCCGAGGACACGATGCTGGCGCCGATCGCCATCGAGGCGCCCACGCAGATCCTGCGCGACTCGTCCAAGGGAGCGAACCTCGCCGCCGGATAGCGTAATCTCTCCATCGGTATCAATTGGCTTGATCGCCATGCGGCTGTGCATGGCGGTCTGAGCCATCTCTCGGCTCGGCCACCCTCAGGAGATCTCCGGCCATGGAGCTACGGTCGCTTCTTCAGATTCTTGTCACGCGATGGTGGATCATCGTCCCCACCTTCCTCATCACGATCGGCGTGGCCGGCGTCCTCGCCCTGAGCCAGGATCCCTCGTATGAGGCAGGCACCAGCCTCATCGTGACGCCCGCTGGCGACGTGGGCGAGGACACGCTGTCCGCGCTGGGCGTGATCAGCCGCCAGACCGAGATCACCGACACGTTCGCGCAGGTGGCCTCCAGTCGGTTGATCCAGCGAGCCGCTGCCGACGAGCTGGCCCTGACCGGCGATCAGCGGCGCGACGCGTCGATCGTCAGCCGCCTCGTGACCGGCACGACGCAGCTCTCCATCACGGCCCGCTCGAGCGACCCAGCCCTGGCGGCATCGTACGCGAATGCCGTCGCCGAAGCCCTCGTCGATTTCGTCGCCGAGCGCTACACCGTCTTTGACGTGTTCGTGCTCGACGTGGCGAGCATTCCGTCGACGCCGGTCTCACCGAACGTGCCGCTGACGCTCGGCCTCGGCGGTGCTGCGGGACTGCTGCTCGGCATCGGCATGGCGGTGGTGGCTGCCCTCATACGACCGCCTGCTCGCGCGCCGCTGCGTGACATCCTCGACCCCGAGACCTGGATCTTCAACGAGCCGTTCCTCGTCTATCGACTCCGCCAGGAGATGAGCAGGACACGTCGCAGCCGCCAACCGTTGGCTGTCAGCATGATCGACGTCAACCACCGCCAGGCGCTCGACGGTCTCGTGCCCCGCGCTCGCTCCGAGGCGCTCCGGCGGATCGCCGCGCTATTCGACACCCACCTTCGGCCGGAGGACGTGATCTCGCGCATCGGCGGCACCACCTTCGCGATCCTCATGCCGGACACGAGCGAGGAGCAGGCGGTCGCAATGCTCCAGGCGATGAGGTCGCGGATCACGGCGCCGGCACTGGGGGTCATCAATGGGGCCCCGGTGCATGCCAATCCGGCAGCCGGCGTGGTCGAGTACCGCGAGGGAGCCATCACCGACGCCCAGCTGCTCCAGCACGCCCGGCTCGCGCTCAATGCGGCCGAGGCCGGGCCGGTCGGACGCACGGAGCCGTTCTCATCGGTCACCGCCCCCCGGACCGGGTGACCATGAACCGGACGGATGTCACCGCCGCCGCTCGCGGCGGCGGCATCGTCTTCGGCGGCAAGCTGTTTGCCTGGGGGGCGCGTTTCGTCCTCGCCGTGCTGCTTGCCCGGCTCCTCGGAGCCGAGGAGTACGGCCTGTACACCGTCGCGCTCTCGATCGCGGCGGTGGGCTCGGCGTTGGCGGTGTTCGGTCTCGACTCCGCGATGATCCGCTACCTCTCCATCTTCGCGGGCCGGGGTGATGGAGAGCGGATGCGTGGCAGCCTCCAGATCGGCTTTGCCATTCCGGTCGGCCTGAGCATCCTCGCGGCGACGATCCTGGTGCTGATGGCCGATGTGATTGCGACCTCGGTCATCGGAGAGCCGGCGCTGGCGCCGCTGCTTCGAATCACGGCCCTTCTCGTACCTGCCATGGTGCTCAACTCACTGCTGGCGGCCATGCTCCAGGGCCTCCGCCAGTTCGGAAGGTCGGTGCTCGCCGAGCAGTTCCTGCAGCCCACCTCGCGTGGGGCGATCCTCGTGGTCTTCGCCCTCACCGGTATGAGCGCCGCACTCGCCCTCATCGCGATGCTCATCTCCACCATCGTGGTCGGCGTCCTCATGCTCGTCTATCTCCGCCGGGCCGTCCCTCGCGCGGGCACCGCGACGCGACCGACCGGCGAGATCGTCCGGTTCTCGCTGCCGGTCTATTTCTCGAATGTGGTTCATACCTTCGGTGGCAACCTGCAGACGCTCCTCCTCGGCGCGCTGAGCAGCGTCGCGTCTGCGGGGATCTTCGCGATCGCCAACCAGATCCAGCTGGTGGGCAGCCTGTTCCATGCCGCCCTCGTGCGGGCCGCCATGCCGCTCTTCGCTGAGCTTCACGACTCGGGCGAACGTTCGCGTCTCGAGCACCTGTACCAGACGACGTCGAAGTGGACGTTCAGCCTGAACATGCCGTTCTTTCTCGTCTCGATCGCGTTTCCCGAAGCGCTGATGGCCCTCTTCGGGCCGGACTTCACGGACGGCGCGCAGGCGCTCGTCATCCTGGCATGGGGTGCGATCGTCAACGCCGCGACCGGCACGTCCGGAGCCATGCTCGACATGACCGGCCACTCGTCCATCAAGCTGATCAACTCGACCGTCTCGGTCGGCCTGGCGATCGGCCTCAACCTCCTGCTCATCCCGTCATACGGCATCGTCGGCGCAGCGATCGCCGCGGTCGCAGCGGTGACGACCGTCAACGTCCTGCGGGTCGTCGAGGTCGCGCGGCTGGAGGCGGTCGGCCCGTACAACCGCACGTATCTGAAGCCCATCGTGGCCGGCGGCACGGCGCTGGCGCTCGGCCTGGTCGTGGGGCGCGTCCTGCTCGTGGAAACGCCGCTCATGGTGTCGGCCGGCGTCGGTATCGTCGTGATCGCCGCGTCGTATGTCCTTCTGCTTCGGGCAATGGGCATCAGCGACGAGGACAGGTTCCTCCTCGGGCGGGCGTCCGATCGCATTCGCCGCCGGCGGACCCCACCGGGCCGATCACGGACCGCCCCGGACCCGGATGCGCAGGGCGTGGCCCGATGACGGCGGCGGCGCCGACCGAGGCGGTGTTCATCGTTGGTGTGAGCAGGAGCGGCACGACCCTCATGCGGCACATCCTCGAGGGATCCTCGCAGATCTCCGTGTGTCGCGAGAACCACTTCCTGGGCCACCTGCTCGCGTCCGAGGGCGTGCGGCAGCACCTCCGCAGGCGCTTCGGCAGGGACCCCGATGACGAGGCCGCCCGCCGCCTGGTGGACTTCCTGTATGACGGCGGCCTGGAGCGATCGTCGCGACTCCGCGGCATGAGCCGCCAGTGGGTCTGGACCACGCGTCACGTTCCGCGCGATCGTTTCCTCGAGCGGTTCCTTGCCTCCGATCGAAGTGAGCGAGCGCTGTTCGAGATCGTCCTGCGCACCTACGCCGACCACGAGGGCAAGGCGATCATGGGCGAGAAGACCCCGGCGCATGTGCGCTACGTCGATACCCTTCTCGATTGGTTCCCGGGCGGTCGCGTGATTCACATGGTTCGCGATCCGCGCGCCATCTACGTCTCCGAGCTCCGGCGACGCGCCGAGCACTCCTCGTCGCTGCCGTACCGCCTGCTGCGCCCGATCGGGCCGCTCCTCGCCGGTTTCGTGCTGCTCGAGACGACCGTCGTCTGGCTCGAGAGCGTGATCCGATTGGAGCGCAACAGGAAGCGCCACGCGGACCGCTATCACGCGGTCCGCTTCGAGGACCTCGTCGCCGATCCCGAGCGGGAGATTCGCCGCGCCTGCGACTTTCTCGGCGTTCCGTTCGAGCAGGCCATGCTCGCGCAGGTGGTCGTCAGCCGCGGCCACAACCTTGGCCGCCCCGGTTTCGACCAGGGTGCGGCAGGTCGTTGGCGGGATCGGCTGGGACCGGCCGGCCGAGGCTGGTTCCGGGCATGGTTCGGGCCACGGCTGCGGAGGCTCGGATACCATGACTGAGTCGCTCGCGCCGGCCGTGCCGGACGGAGCGGACACTCGCCTGGCGCTCATCGTCGGGCTGCTCGATGAGCTCCGTCGGCGGGAGATCCGCTACTGCCACTGGAAGAGCACGGCGGGGCTCGAGCGGGCGCTCCAGGGACGAACCGACCTGGATCTCCTGGTCGACCGCGCCCACGCAGATGCGTTCGGCATCGCCATCCGCGAGATCGGATTCAAGCCGTTCATCTCCCACGAGAGCCGCCGCTACCCGGCGGTCGAGGACCACATCGGACACGACGCGACCAGCGGCCGACTCGTGCACCTCCACGTGTACTACCAACTCATCCTGGGTGAGCACTACACCAAGAATCACCGCCTCCCGTTGGAGCGCGCCTTTCTCGACGGAGCGCGCGACTTCGACGGCATCCAGGTCCCGCCGCCGGTCCTGGAGCTCACCGTGCTCGGCCTGCGAACGCTGCTCAAGTACAGGGACGCCGATGCGCTCAAGGACCTTCTCCGCCTCGGCCGTCGCGGTGGGATTCCGCCCGATGCCCGCGTCGAGCTGGAGTCACTGCGGTCGCAGGTCACCGACGTCGAGCTCCGCGATGCCATGGCCACGCACCTGCCAACCGTGCCGCATGGCCTGCTTCCGGACCTGCTGGCCGTGCTGGCGCGAGATCGGCGAGATGCGCGCGCGCTCCGGCGACTCCGCGGCCAGGCGCGCGCCGGCCTGCGCGGCTTCGAACGCCTGTCGCGCCGGCAGGCGGCCTGGACCTACGCACGCGCCCGAATTTCTCGCAGCTGGCCGCTGCGGCCGCTGCTGCGTGGCCTTTCCCGTTCGGACCTGCGCCGCAAGGCTCCGCTCGGCGGCGGCCTGACCGTCGCGCTCGTCGGACCGGACGGCGCGGGCAAGTCGACGATCGTCGCGGAGCTCACCGAGTGGCTCGCGTGGCGGCTCAACCTGCGCGTCTTCTATCTCGGCTCCGCGCAGCCATCGAGCCGAACACGGATGCTGCGCTCATTGAGCCGAGCCGCGCGAGCGGCAGACCGACGCATCGGGCGAATGCCCGGAGGTCGGTTGGTGACGCGCGTGGCGGACGCCCTGGCCGCTGCGCGCTACCTCGCCGATGCCGATGATCGCGCCTCGCGCGTCCAGGCCGGACATTCACTCGCCGCGCGCGGTGCCGTGATCCTGTTCGATCGCTTCCCGCTGCCGGGTGTCCGCGTCGGCGATCGGCTCATGGACGGGCCCCGTATCCCGACGCTCGCATCGGCCCGGTCGTCGCGTCTGCTGCGCCGGTTGGCCAGCCGCGAGCGAGCGATCTACGATCGCATCGCGCCGCCGGATCACATCATCCAGCTCGCTGTCTCGCCCGCGGTGGCGCTCGAACGCAAGGGCAATCGCTCGCCGGACACGGTGGAGGCCAAGAGTCGTTCACTTGCCCAGGCCGACCTCGCCGCATTCGCGCCGATGACACGGATCGACGCCGAGCAGCCGCTCGAGGCGGTCATCGCCGCGGTCAAGGCATCGGTCTGGAAGCTGCTGTGAGGACGGTCGAGCTCGCCGGGTCGGTCGGCGCCGGAAAGACCTCGCTGGTCGAACCCCTCCGTCATCTCCTGGCGGCCCGCGGTCACGAGGTGCTGACGCTGGGAGAGGCTCGGGCCCGTGTCGCCCCGCGTGGCTTCGCGTGGCCCGCGAGCATCGCGGCCGTGGCCCGCTTCACGGCGCGGCACCCCGGGCTCGTCATTGCCGCCTTCGGCTCGCTGCTGCGCGCCCGGATCCCCGGCTGGCACCGTCGCCACATCTTCATGCTCTTCCTGCGCCTGGGCGCCGAGCTCGATCTCATCGCCGCGAGACTTGCTCCCGACGTCACGGTGATGCTCGACGAGGGCTGGCTGCATCGATCGGTCAACCTGTTCGCGTGGCGGGTGCCGACGCCCGAGCGAGACGAGATCACGGCGTACCTGGATCGGGCGCCCCTGAGTCGCACCATTGTCCTCGTCGATGCACCGCCAGGCATGCTCCGCGGTCGCATCTCGGAGCGGGGCCTCCCCAAGCGGCTGCGCGCTCGTCCGATCGCCGAAGCGGATGCGTTCCTGGATCGAGCCGGACGGGTCCTGAGCCTCGCAGCCGCCTCGCTAGCCGAGGATCCCCGCGGCGTCAGACTTCTCCGCGTCGTGAATGACGGCCTGCCGGAGGATCTTCCCCGACGGTTGGCCGCTGCGATCGATGCCCCCTCATCGGCGCGGGCGCGTCCGCACGTGCAGGCATGGCCGAGCCTGCCGCGGCCGGATCGGCTGCTGCGGCGCATCCTTGCCAGCCGGCGCGCCGGATCGCCGGAGCCCACCATCGTCCGAGCGGCAACCGATGGCTTCGCCCTGCCCGAGCCGGTGCAATTCGAGCCGGTGGCCTCGCCCGGCGGGCGAGGGACGGTGTTCGCGCTGCGCGATGCGGCGGGGGACCGGTGGCTGCTCAAGCGCTACAAGACCGGCCTCGATGATCGGGACATCGCGGTCGAGCATGCTGTCCTCCGGCGCCTGGGCGACATCGGGATTCGGGCCCCGCGCCTCCGAAGCGGTCCGTCCGGTGCGACGGTGGTCCATCTCGACGACACGCGGCTCGCGCTGTTCGAGCTTGCGGCGGGCCATCTGCATCCACACGAGCGCGTGTTCAGCCCGCCCGACCGCCGTCGACTGCAGGAGGAGGCCGGGGCGCTGCTGGGCGATCTGCACCAGGCGCTCTGCGGCTTCGAGCCACCGGCTGCGACCGACAATGGCTTCGCGAGCCTGTCGGGCCCTCGCGTGCGGCCGGTCGCCTGGTTCACCGACCGCCTCGAGCTCCTTGTGACGGCGGCCATGCCGAGTGATCGAGAGCGCCGCGAGGTCGCGCAGGCGGCCGGATGGATCTCCTCCGAGCTCGTTCGCCTCGACGCTCTCCTCGAAGCCGCGGCACCGACGCGCACCGTCGTCCATGGAGACTACGGACCGTACAACCTGCTGCTCAAGGCCGGACGCACGCCGCTCATCATCGACTTCGAGCTCGCCCGCATCGATTGGCGGCTGACCGATATCGCCACCGCCGTCCCGCGTTTCGCGCAGCGCCGGATCGGCTTCGATGGCTCCGCCGCGCGACGGTTCCTCGGCGGCTACCGGGCGCGGACCGTCATCGGGCCAGAGGAGCGGGCTCTCCTGCCCGAGGTGGCGGAATACCTCGCGCTGCGACGGACAGTCGTGTGCTGGGATCGCCACGCGGCTGTGGGCGCGGGGACCTGGTTCGACCAGGGTCGCGAACGCCTCGTCTTCGCGCGGGCGGTCGCTTCGGCCGACCACCCGCTGGCCAGGCTGGTTGGAGGCTGAGCGTGCCGCGCGGGCCGATCTTCATCGGCGGACCTGATCGCTGCGGCAAGACCCTGCTTGCCGCCATCCTCGGCTCGCACTCGAGGATCGCCATCCCGATCGTGGGATCCAACCTGTGGACCTTCTTCTACGAGCAGTACGGTGATCTCGCCGACGACCGCAACCTCGAACGCTGCCTGGCGGCCATGATGTCGTACAAGCACGCGCGCTTCCTGCAGCCGGACATCGCCAGGCTGCGACGCGAGCTGGACGCCGGCGGGCGCAGCTACGAGCGCCTCTTCGCCCTGATCCACGAGCAGTTCGCCGAGCGTGCCGGCAAGCCACGCTGGGGCGATCAGACCGGGCTCATCGAGCGTTACGCGGATGAGGTCCTCGCGGCCTACCCCGACGCGGTGATGATCCACATGATCCGCGACCCCCGCGATCGCTACGAGGCCTCGCTCCGGCTCTGGCCGAAGGGGCGTGCCCGTGCCGGAGGTGCTGCCGCTCGATGGGGATACTCGGTGCGCCTCGCGGAGCGGAACATGCGCCGCCACCCTGACCGCTACCGGATCGTCCGCTACGAGGACCTTGTGCAGCGACCGGAAGCGGTGGTGCGTGCCGTCACCACATTTGTCGAGGAGGCATTCGAGCCCGAGATGCTCGCAATGGGAGATGCGCCGACGTATCGGCGCAAGCTCGCGGGCGGCGCCGATCCGCCACCCGGTGCGGTCCTCATCAGCGCCGACCATGTCGGCGACTACCGGGGCGCCATTCCCGACGGGGAGCTCGCATTCCTTCAGCGGGTGCTCGCCGGGCCGATGCGCCGCCTCGGATACGCGCCCGAGCCGCTTCAGATGTCGGCCCCCGCCAGGATCGGGTACGCCGCCTGGGCATTTCCGTCGAATGGCCTGCGCATGGCCGCCTGGAGCGGTGTCGAGGCCATTCAGCATCGCTTCCCGCGCATCGCGGGCCGGACGCCCGTCAGCGCGAAGGTGGTGCGGTCCGGGGAGGCGGGCGATGGTTAGGTCGCTTGGTCGCTCGACAGCCTTGACCGGTTGGCTCAAAATGCCCGCACCGCGATGGGCGTGCCTGCACCGTCGGGATAGAGGGGTAATCAACCGTGCCTAGGTTCGTGGCCAGCGTGGCCATTCTCGTCCTGTTGTTCAGCCTGCCCGCGCCCTCCCTGGCCATCGATGGCAGCGAAGCATCGTCCACCGTCACCGAGGCGTATGCCGAGGTCGAGCGCGTGTTGGAGTCCGATGAGACGGGCGTCTCGCGACCGGCCGACGTGGCGTGGGATGCACGCGCGCGTGAACTGGTCGTCACCGATGCGCTGCGACCGGGTCGCGCCATCGCGATGAGTGCCTCCGGTGCGCTGCGCGGCCCGGTCACCGCCGCGGCCGCCAATGCCCTCGACACCGCCAGCGAGATGGCTGCCGATCGCGTCGACCTCTCGGTGGTCTCGGCCGATCCCGAGACGGTCGCCGTCGCGCCCGGCGGAAATATCTTTGCCTACGCTCCAGCCTCCGCCACCCTGTGGGAGCTGGATCCTTCCGGCACGCCGCTCGCGCAGCGCGACCTCTCGGGCGCCGGTCTCCAGGACGTCACCGCCATGACGGTCGCCCCGAGCGCAGACTCGACCGATGACCCCACCGAGCAGGCTGTCTACATCGCCGACGGCGGCACGGCGGATGGAACGGGCGGGAGCATCACGGAGATCGCCCTGGTCGAGCCGACGCTCGATGAGACCGCCATCGCGGCCGCCACCTCATCGGTAACGCTGGTGCAGACGATCAACACCGGCTCCGGCAGCACCTGGAACCCGGACAGCCCCGACCCATCCGGCCTGGCCTACATTCCGGCGGGGGCAACCGGCGTGCCGAGCGATCGACAGGACCGCCTGGTCAGCGCGGACGGCGAGGTCGAGGAGACCACCGGTGCCGGCTTCCACGGCGTGAACGTGTGGTTCGCGCCGCGCGACGGCTCGGTGCAGACCTCGACCATGAACACCGACGCGGCCGGCACCAGCCCCACCAACAACGAGCCGGTGGGCGCCGCCTACGACTCGCTGCGCAAGGAGCTGTACCTGTGCAAGGACGGCAGCAACGGCCGCATCTGGGTGTACGACATGACCACCGGCGCCCAGGTGCGCACCTTCACCGTCACCGGCGCGCCATACAACAACGGCGACGTGGAGGGCCTGGCCTTCGACTCGAGCGCCAACACGCTGTACATGGTCGATGCCATCGACAACGACCTGGTCAAGGTCACCTCCAGCGGCATCATCGGCACCGGCGGCGAGACGGTCGCCAACTACGACCTGACCCAGTACGGCCAGAGCGAGCCCGAGGGGCTGGATGTCGATCCCGCCACCGGCAACATCTGGATCGTCAGCAACAAGGTGAGCGGCAAGGGCGTCCCCGATCCGATGATCGAGGTCACCCCCACCGGCGCCCTGGTGTCGTCCGTCTCGATCGCCGACGCCAACCCCGACTCGGCCGGTGGCCTGGCCATGGCGCCGCCATCGTCGGGCGCGTCCGGCCTCAACATCTACGTCGCCGACCGCGGCGTCGATAACGGCGCCGACCCGAACGAGAACGACGGCAAGATCTACGAGTTCAGCACCGGCGGTGGCAGCGGTGGCAGCGCGCCGGTCGCCAACTTCAGCTCCGCGCAGAGCGCGGGTTCCTTCACCGTCAGCTTCACCGACACCTCCACCAACAGCCCGACCAGCTGGGCCTGGGACTTCGGGGACCCTGCCACCAGCTCGGATACCTCAAATCTCCAGAACCCCTCCTACACCTATCCGGCCGCCGGCACCTACGACGTCACCCTGACCGCCACCAATGACTTCGGCTCCGACGCCGTGACGAAGAGCGTGACGGTCAGCGAGGATCCGCCACCGCCCAGCGGCAACCTGCTGACCAACGGCGGCTTCGAGCTGGCCGACAGCTCGAATCGGCCCACGAGCTGGAAGGCGAACGACGGGTTCACGCGCTCCAACGCGATCCCGGCACAGGAGGGCTCCTTCGTTGGCCGCCACTTCAGCACCGCGAACAATGGCTGGAACGTCTGGCAGCAGGTGAACGTCACCGCGGGCGAGACCTACAGCTTCTCGGGCCTCGTGAACATCCCGACCACCTCCGATGCGTTCAAGTTCCAGGTGCGAGTCCAATGGCGGGGCAGCAGCAACACCGTCGTGGTGATCAAGAAGTTCACCGATGACACGGCGGGAGCATGGGAGACCGTGACGGGCGCCAGCCTCGTGGGGCCCCCGGGTGGCCCCGCGGCCCGGCTCCAGATGGGGGCGGCAACCCGGAACGGGCCGAGGTACGGTGACGACTTCGTGGTAGGGCTGGC